>NZ_BJKJ01000004.1:0-348745 GCF_006538305.1 Alteromonas sp. KUL17 | reverse complement strand
CCCAAGAAGCTTTAGTCTTCTGAGTGTTGTAGACAAGCTAAGCTCTGAAAAATGAGCAGCAAGTAGAGTAAAAAGTAGTTACTCACGATTGAATTGATATCCAGTTTTCTAGATTGTTACCAGTTTTTCCTGGCAGCCATAGCGATACGGTACCACCTGACTCCATTCCGAACTCAGAAGTGAAACGTATTAGCGCCGATGGTAGTGTGGGGCTTCCCCATGTGAGAGTAGGACACTGCCAGGTCCCAATTCGAAAAAGCTCTTGTCTTACGACAAGGGCTTTTTTTGTTTGAGGCTCGGTATAGTAAAAAAGAGTGTACTGTACCTCTTCCTTGCGCGCGATTTTCGTAAAAGAAGCGCGACAGAGAGTCTCACAATTTTTCACCACTAAACCCGCCTTACGGCGGTTTTTTGGCGTTTGGATGACAGAAAAACTTGGTATTATGTATATAGCTAAAAGTATTCAGTGAAGTTGATAGCCGAAACGTTAACTGTTGTACAAATCTACTGAATTGTCTTTAAATGCTGTAATACTTGTTTATTAATAGCCGTTAGCTTTGCATTTTTAGAACTTGCAGTCCAAACCAGAAGTCTATTAAAAAAGCTTTGTGTGTTGTGTAAAGCAGCTAATCCTTCGTTTGTCTCGTACGCTTCATGCCATGAACTAAAAGGGGGGGGCCGCTACTGATAACCACTCACTCCAATATTCTAGTGTCATAGACTCTCTTAACATTAAATACACCGTTGCACGCACCAATCTGTCTGATTCTCCGTAGATGTAAAAGTGTATTTCACTTGGATTGATCGCTTGCTGAATAGCTTGAGAAAGAGCTTTCAATTGCGGTTCATCGAACGCTTGGTTAAGTGATAGTTGAAGCGCTAGATCTGAAGCATGTGCTATTTGGTGTATGTAACCGATATCTTCACTAAACCCGGTATAATCATTTACGTTTACAAGAGCGTCAGTGCTAATATCTAACAACTGTTTTCGTTCTTATTATTGATACAATCGACGCCCTTCTCATCAAATTAAATTACGAAGTTAGAGTAGAGTGTGCTCCTCCAGCTCGTTTGTTTGAACGAATTAGAACCGGCGTTGTTGATTTAACAATAAATGTAAAAGGCACTCGCGCATTAGATGATAATGTTATTTTCTTAGATAAGCCCGTCGTCTTTTTATCTACTTTGTTAGTATCAAACAAAAAACGATTAAACGAGAAATCTGTCGCAGCGGTAAGAGGCTATGACTTTCTTGGTTTGCGCAAGAAATTGCTTGACGAGGGGTATACTTTTTTTGATATGGCCAACGCATCTGAAGCTATTCAGCTTTTCGAAATGCATCGCACTGCACATCTTCTCACTTATGAAGCACCATACATGTTTTATGTGGCTAATAATGGCTCTACAGTAAGCGAACTTCTTGTTTCTCAACGTCGAAATATACCCTCGTTTTTAGCTCTCTCAAAAACGAGTGATCAAAAAGACAGTTTATTAACGAACCTTGAGCAGGCGATGATGGATATAAACAGTTATTCAATTCTAGATTTTTATAAGAAAAATGACTTTTCCATTGAGAATTAGTTTTAAAAATCAATATAAAACAATGCGTTAAATGGGAAGGTAAGCGGAAGGTTGACCTCGTAAAAGTAGCGTAACTTTGTATACATACCTAGTGCAGTAATAGTGCAATGAAAGGATGTATACCGCCATGCAAAGTAACAAAAATACAGTTAGCAGCCCGACCAAACTGTTTAATTACTATCAGAACAGCTCCCTCGCAAGAATGATAAACTTTATCAATGAAGCTATTGTAGTGTTGAACATTGATGGAATTGTAGAAATATTAAATTCTAACGCTTCTGATTTACTTGGCGCGCGACGAGAGCGGATAATTGGCGAAAATTTTCTCGATTATATAGAAAGCGGTTCCGATAAAAACAGTCTAATCAAACGTTCTCTCAATGCTGGAAAAGAGCGCATCATACAAGTACCCCCAATCGAAGTTACTCTTCAACACGAGAAATCCGACGATCAGTCATTAGACGTTGAACTATCTATTTCTTCCTTACCGGAAGAGTTTTCTTCATCAAATTCGCTATTTCTTTGCATTCTCCGCGACATGACAGTGCATAAAGCCGAACACACCATGCTTAAAAGAAAAGCTGAAACTGATTTTCTTACAGGTTTAGCTAACAGGCACAAATTTTCTTCGTACATATCGCAACAGTGGACTTACTGCGTGAACAATAATCTTCCAATCAGCCTGTTGATGATTGATATCGATCATTTTAAGCGCTTTAACGATGAATATGGTCATGTAGCCGGCGACCGCTGTCTTAAGCGAATTGGTGATGTGTTGTCTTTGAGCTTGCCGAATAGAGATGCACTTGCCGCTCGCTATGGTGGGGAAGAGTTCGCCATTGTTTTACCGAATTGTCACGCACAGAATGCACAATTATTGGCAATGCGTCTAAAACGCCATCTTGCACAACTGAGTATAAAGCTCTTTGCACTTGAAACTGATACTAAGTTAACCGTAAGTATTGGTGTCGCTACGCATTACAATCACAGGTATGCATCTCCTGAATCGTTAATTAACGGCGCAGATACTCTTTTGTACCAAGCTAAAGCGCAAGGGAGAAATCAAATTTGTTATTTGTAGTGGATTCGCAAAGCCTGAATGGTAAATACGCGCTCAACAACATTACAAAAGTTGAACGCGCAATATCGACGGATAACTGCCATGTTTCTTGGTCTAGTCCATGAGAACGTTAACCTGGTCTGCGATTAATCATCTGTGGATCTGGACTGACAAAAATGCAGTTTAATGGGGCTGTGACTAATTTCATGCAGATATCCTCTTTCGAATGGTCGGAGTCGACAAAAATAATTGTCTGACGATCATTTGAGATACTAAAGGTCAAATCATTATCAGCATCGCCGGAAATGATGGGGCCAACGAAACCAAGCTGTTGCTCGTTTTTAATCAAGGTGTAAGAAATTACCGTGTTAGGTTCTGTTACGACAATTGTCGATTCAGCCAAGGTAGTGCCTTCAATGTCGGTATAAAATGTGTACGTATGTTTTTCAGGGCTTGCCGATACATAGAACTGGATTAATGGAGTAGGTGATGACATTGTTTCTCTCTTATTTGCTAAGTGATTTAAAGTTATTGGAGTAAGCGAGTATAGAATTGACGCATTTCGTCTATTTTACTGTACGGGGGATTTTCTGAGTTCAAGCATATAGATGCAACATGTTGTGCATACAGTATGCTGTAGTGCTGACTTTTGTTGGCAACACTATCGTTCAAACTAGATAAATGCGCACAGAGCCGTTCAATTTGCTCGCTATCGTCGTGAAGTTCCTGGTTAATTTTTAAAGTTAGGTACTCATTTCGTGACTGAAGAGAATAAAAATCAGAAACGGGTTCTTGTGACTGCAGTTCTGGCTTAAGCGTTTCGAGCTGATTAATAAGTTCACCGGCGTGTTTCCAGCTGTCTTTAGATTGCAAAAAGCGTATTAGCGTAGAAATAGAGCGATATTCATTTTTATCAGATACTAAGCTAATAAGTTTGGACGTTTCGTCTTCAACGTCTTGTGTGTAAAAGTAAACATGCTTAAGCGTTTTAATATAGACGTCATCGCCTATCCACTCTGTGTTTTTCGGATCTTGTTGCAGCGCTTTTTCTATCAAATATTTTGCTTTATCTATTGAATGTAAAGCTTGTTCGTCATTATTTCGCATTAAAAGCAATGTGGCTTGCTTGGTGAGTAAAGCAACATAAGTTTGTATAACCGCCGCATTTTCACCATCTTGTTCATACAATAACTGGAGTTGGGAAGCCCCTTCGCGATAGTAACGTTCCGCGCTTTCAAATTCACCTAAATGCAATACCATCGAAGCTAGCCAAGATCGCGTGTCGGCTGAATACAATAATGCTTCTGTATTACTCGGATCGGCTTCTACTACTTTTTCTTTATATTCAAGCGATGCCTGGTAATGCTTAATTGCATTTTCAAAGTCAAACTGCTCGAAGGCAATAGTGCCTACGGAGTTCTCTGCATAAGAAACTTCCATCATGGCTTCGAGACTATTTGGAGCCGCTGCGAGCATAGCTTTACTTGTACTAAGATAGCTATCGAAGTATTTTTTTGACTCACTCATAGCACCGTTAATGTAGTGAATTTGACCTAGCCAAAATTGATTTGCGCCATACGCTTTAAGAAGTTGCTGGTTGGTTTGCTGTTCTTTTAGTAATTCTTCAAGACGTATTGATGCTTCGTCGTATGCTTCTTTAGCTGTGTCGATTTCGTCACGATAAAATTTAACTTCGGCCATGGCTTGAACAGACAAAGCGTGCTGAAAACGAAGCTCAAAACTAGCTGATTGTGTATTAAACAAAGTAGTATTTTGAGTTTGTTTAGCGCGTTCGACATATTGTAGCGCTTGTTCACTGATGCCTTCTAATAAGTCCATTCTTTTAACGGTGCGAAGCTTATCTGCAAAATCACCTATCATGAACCCCATTAAGTCTTCTGCTTCTTTTCGTTTGTTTTCTGCTAGCTCACGCGCTTGCTGGCTGTATATAGTAGCAATGGATGAAACAACGAGTAATACAACCAATGTTGCAGCAGTAACACCTTTTAAAACTTTCCGTCGACTAATACGCTTTTGACTTTGCGCAATAAATTCCCTTTCGCTTTCTTCAAGACGAATATTCGCTAGACTAGTCAACATGATTGCATCGAAAAATGGTTTTCCTTCTGACAATAGAAAAGCGTGATTTTTGTTATTTACTAACCACTGACTAGTTTGTTCTGCTAACCTTGCTTTTAGAATTAGGCTGTTGTGATGTGTCTCCACCCACTTCTGAACGCGCTCCCACTTTCGCAACACGGCTTCATGGGCAACTTTGAAACTTGCTTTTCCTTTATTTGAGAAAGAAACAAATAAGCGATGCTCGACCATTTGCTTAACTAACTCTCGCTCGTCCTGCGTTTGTAGCGTGTCCCAATGTGCCGTTTTGCTTGTCAATGTGTTACCCGACTGCGTTACATTAACAATAAGAGGAAGGATATTATCTAACGCATTTTTCACGGCGTCAGAAAGACTTTCATAAAGTTGCTCAGCCTTGTGTCCTATAGCCCCTTCAATGCCCTCTAATTCGTTATATGTCTTTACACATAGCTTGTTGTTCGCTCTTTGCAAATATAATTCTTGAAGTGTGTATTGCAGCAATGGAAGACAATTAGGTGCGCGAGATGCATCGGATAGAATGATATCGTCTAGTCGTGAATTTGTGTGCTCATCGAATTCCCAGGCAATATTTGCGGCAACCGCGGGTCGTTTAATAATTTGACTTAACTCGTTCAATGAGGGGGGCGTAACGTCTATATGTGCGCCCTTTCCTTTGTTCTTCATTAATGTTTCGAAGGTAGAAATAATCGGGTAAAAATCGTTTCTACTGATGAGGAAGGTGAGGAAAAAATTGCTTTGGCTCAGCTGTTCTAGAATACTAAAAAAACGTGATTTGGAAGACGTGGGAATAGACTGATCTGCCAGGTACGCCTCTAGTCGGTCTATGATGATTGCAAAACATGGGAAGTTAACCCCCTGATCTCGTTCTGCAAGCCAATCAGAGACAATTGCTATAACTTGGTCTGCTTCATTTAGCAGCAGTTCAGCAAGTTCTGTTGCACTTAAATTATTAAAGACGTAACTATTTTCATCGCCCCAGTCGATCATATAAGAGGCGAGCTCAACAAAGATAGCAAATTCATTGTTCGAAGATTCTATGTCGGCAACATCGATACTAGCAAAGTCATGCGCATAGATACTGTTTAGCCCTTTATTTCTAAGAAACAGAGGGAGTACGCCTGCATGTATTAATGAACTTTTACCGCATCCACTAGGGCCTAAAATTAATGAAAAAGGCCTTTTTTTGCGAAATAATTCCGCCTTGTGCGAAACAATATCTCTAATTAGCGCGTCTCGACCGAAAAATATTTCACTCTCTTTAGCAGTAAACGCTTTTAACCCTACGAATGGGGGATGTTCGGTCCATGTAGATGCTACCGTATTATCTGTGTCGTTCACCAAAAACTGAACGTCAGCGATTATTCGATAACCTCGTTTGCGAACGGTTTCAATATATTGGGGGGCTGTTGCTTTATCGTTTAATGCCCTTCTTAAATGTGTGATTGCTTTATGTACAGGATTGTCACCGGTAGGAGAATCGGGCCAGCATTGTGAAACAATTTCGTCCGCTGAGACTACTTCATTGTTTTTTTGGCATAACAAAAGCAGAACATCCATTGACTTAGGCTCAATGCTTCGCTTTATTTTCCCTAACGTCAATCTATTATTAGACGGTTCGACTTGCCAATCGCCTAAAAAAAATTTTTGTCTCACGCTCAGCCCCAATACACTATTCGTTTTTATTTAATGTGAATGTTCACTTTTTTTCCTATATTAAGCGCATAATGAGTGAATGAATAAAGAGATAATGTAAAAAAGTTATATTTCTTGTAAGTTTTTTTTGTATTGGCAAGGTCTTTTAAATTACACGTGCTTACTGTACGTCAAACATGACTAATATTATTGAGGGTACATCAATGAAACAAATCAAAAAATCATCAGTAGCGACAGCGTTGGGTGCAGTTGTAATTGGCTCTTTGGCGTCAACGGTTGCAGTAGCAGATGTAAATCCATTTGGTATGCAAGCATTAGAATCTGGTTACAGCCAATTCGCTGCGGAAGGCAAGTGTGGCGAAGGTAAATGTGGCGGCGACAAAGCAGAGAAAGAAGGCAAGTGCGGCGAAGGTAAGTGTGGCGGCGACAAGAAAGCTGGAAAAGAAGGCAAGTGCGGCGAAGGTAAATGCGGTAGCATGTAACCGCCATTCAAAAAGCATCGTGTAGCTTGAAAAAGAATGATGAAGGCTACACGAGTTACGCTTAGCAAAAAAATGGCTGTCGAATGATGGCCTTTTTTGTCTAGTAACGTACGTTACAATTGTGCAATCCCATGCGGTAAAGGGGAAGATATGAAAAACATCTGTGGCGCAGGTCTTGGGTTTCGCCGGGAAATGCTAAAAGCGCTTTTACCTACATTGCCATCTGAAGTCGATTTTTGGGAAGTAGCCCCTGAAAATTGGATCCCACTTGGTGGGAAGTACCAAGAACAATTTCAGCAAGCGTCTTCGCAAGCTCCCTTTACAACTCATGGTTTATCTTTGTCTATCGGAAGTAGCGACAAACTAGATGTCGAGTTTGTAAAAAACGTTAAGCGATTTTTAGATGCAAACAATATTGCATTGTATAGCGAGCACTTAAGCTTTTGTTCTGGCAACGGGCATATGTACGATCTGATGCCAATTCCTTTTACTGAAGACGCGATTAAGCACGTAGTATCTCGAATTGTTCAAGTTCAAGATATCATCGAACGACCGCTGGTCTTAGAAAATGTCTCTTATTACATTGCGCCAGGCCAAGAGATGGATGAACTTGAATTTACCAAGAGCATACTAAATGAATCGGGTTGCAAAATGCTTCTCGACGTAAACAATGTTTACGTGAACAGTATCAACCATAAATACGATGCGAAAGCGTTCATTAACGGCTTGCCCTCAGACAAAATTGTGTATGGCCATATTGCTGGTCATTATGATGAAGCAGAGGATTTGAAAGTTGATACTCACGGGGCTGATGTCATTGAGCCAGTTTGGGCGCTGTTGGAGCATGCTTACCTTACTCACGGCGTATTTCCGACTTTGCTAGAGCGTGATTTTAATATTCCCCCGTTAAGCGAATTATTAGCGGAAGTGAAGAAAATTAAGCAAATTCAAGCAAAATGCGAAGCTGTTCAAGCATCAAACGTTAAAGGAAGTGTCGCGTGACTCAGTCATTTCAAACCACTCAAAAAACGTTCGTTGATGCGATCAAAGACCCACAGACATTTTGTGATACCGACACTGATCACATTCGTCGGATGAAAATCTATCAATCCCTGTTTTTTAACAACATCGATAATTTCGTCAGTACCGGTTTTCCCGTTTTAAAATCTATTGTGGTAAAACAGTATGGTGAAAAAGGATGGGAGAGTATTGTGCGTCAATTTTTTATTGAGCACGAATGCCGCTCCCCTTATTTTGCTGAAATAAGTAAAGAGTTCGTTGAGTACCTTTCAACAGAGCCAACCTTCGATATTACTCTGCCCGACTTTGCTGCGGAGCTTGCTCACTATGAGTGGCTTGAGCTTGACGTCAGTATCAGAAAAAACGAAGACGACATTGAATTTTATCAACAAGGAAACAATGTTCCCGCAATTAGGGTGTCACCGTATGCCTCGTTGGCGGCATATCAGTTCGAAGTCCATCTAATTGGTGAGGATTATATCCCAGAGCAACCTGCCCAAGAACAGCAGTTCTACGTTGTTTACAGAGACCGTGAGTTTGACGTTCAATTTGCTCATGTTAATCCGGTGACGGCTATTTTAGTCAACACGCTGGAACAATATGAACTGGGGATGGAAATAGAACAATTAGCTGAGTCGTTGTGCCAACAACTTCCCCAAATTCCTTCAAACGTGCTTATAAATGGTATGAACCAGACCCTCACTGACATGTTACAAAAAGGAATACTGCTTCCAGTATCCTAAGTAACCATTACTATTTACCTGCTTTATATTAAACTTTCGCCAGGATCTGGTCTGAAAGTGAGCGATCGATCATATTAGCGCTGTCAATCGGGCTTGCTTTCGATTAACATTTAGCACCATTTTTTTGTTCACAAAATTGTTTAGGTAGTGCAAATGGCTGACAATTCAGATTTCAAAGAAGTCTATAACAAGTGGTACTTTCTAGCATCGCTAGTAACTCTAATCGCGTTCCCGTTGATGCATATCATCGCCGGCTGGTTCACCTTCTGGTTATAACGCAGACATTCAAGGCATAATTGTGACTGCAGAATATATTAAATCAGTAGTGAAAACCGTACCTGACTATCCAAAGCCAGGTATTTTATTTAGAGATGTGACCAGCGTTTTAGAAGATCACAAAGCATTTAGTAGCTGTATCTCGTTACTTGTAGAAAAGTATCAAGGTATGGGATTTACCAAGATAGCAGGTACTGAAGCACGCGGGTTCCTTTTTGGTGCGCCATTGGCCATCGAAATGGGCATTGGTTTTGTTCCAGTGAGAAAACCCAACAAACTTCCTCGTGAAGTAGTTAGCGAGAGCTACGAGCTTGAATATGGCATGGATACATTGGAAATCCATAAAGATGCCATTGAGCCAGGTGATAAAGTCCTTCTTATTGACGATTTACTTGCAACTGGTGGAACGATAGCCGCTTCTGCGAAACTAATTCGTTCACTAGGCGGTGAAGTAAACCATGCAGGTTTTGTTATTAACTTACCGGACCTAGGTGGCGAGAAGAAATTGAGTACGCTTGATATAGAAAGCTACTCTATTTGTGAGTTTGAAGGCGAATAATCGCTATAAAGCATAACTAGCAAAAGGCGAAATACGTAATAATGAGTTATCAGGTACTAGCAAGGAAGTGGCGACCGGGCAAGTTCAGTGAACTTGTGGGTCAGGAACATGTTGTCTCTGCCATTTCAAATGCTTTGGATAACGATCGTCTACACCACGCTTATCTGTTTACAGGTACGCGAGGCGTAGGTAAAACTACCATTGCACGTATTTTTTCGAAAAGCCTTAACTGCGAAGAAGGACAAGGGGCAAACCCTTGCGGTCAATGTAACACCTGTAAAGAGATAGAGCAGGGGAACTACGTTGATTTGTTAGAGATTGACGCTGCATCAAGAACCAAAGTTGAGGATACTCGCGAGCTTCTTGATAACGTGCAATACAAACCCACTCGCGGGCGTTACAAAGTGTACCTTATCGATGAGGTACACATGCTTTCAAAACACAGCTTTAATGCGCTGTTAAAAACGCTGGAAGAGCCACCTCCACATGTTAAGTTCTTACTGGCGACCACCGATCCTCAAAAGCTTCCGATAACCATCTTATCCCGTTGCTTGCAGTTTAACTTGAAAGCCATGTCTCGGGAGCAGATTGTTGGACAGCTGCAGCATATTTTAGAGCATGAACAGCTACCTTTCGAGCCACAAGCGCTAGCGCTTTTGGCAAGAGCCGCCCAAGGTAGTATGCGTGATGCGCTGAGTTTAACAGACCAAGCGATTGCACAGGGTGGAAATCAAGTGCTGGCATCGGTGGTAACCGATATGTTGGGGCTGATGGACAAGAACCAGCTGCTTAAAGTGGTTCATGCGGTAGTAAGTAAAAGTCCTGCCGATGTATTGCAGTTGGTCAATGACATCGCAGAGCAAGCCCCCGATTATGACAACGTACACAGCGAATTGGCTAGCCTGCTGCACCAAATAGCGTTAACGCAATGGGTGCCTGAAGCATGTAAGCTAGAAACTACATCGGCTAAAGCGATATTTCAATTAGCGAAAACTATTCCAGCCGAGCAAGTGCAGCTGCTTTATCAGATTGCACTGCAAGGAAGAAAAGACTTACCGTTTGCTGCGGATGGAAAAAGTGCGTTTGAAATGACATTGATGCGAATGATGTCGTTTGCTCCAAATACCCCCATCAAAGACACCGCAAGCGAGATTGAAAACGGGAGGAGTGAGCATAGTTTACCTGTAGATCATGCTTCTTCCAGTGGTGGCCCGGGAAACGTCGGTAAGCAGGAGGAAGCGCCGTTAAGCGAAACTTCTGCAACCAATGTGCAGGAGGAGACGCCTTCACATCTATCGGTTGAATCTACCTCTGAACAGTCGTTAGAAAGTGCGCCATCTACCCCAGACTCACTTGCTACATCAATAATCGAAAAAGAGCAGCAAGAACAATCTACGTCTCCATTTGAATCACAGCAAGAGCAGGAACATGCAGCCGCTGATGAAAGCGAGTTGAGTGGAAGTGATACTCTGTCGGCGCTACCTCATGCAGAGTCAGGTGCAACGACAACTCAAACTACAAAACTTGAGCGTGATGCTTCACATGATGATGAATCCGTAAAGCCAGCTCCAACTTCGTCTATTGAAGAACTACCCGTAGAAAACACCGCGGTACAAGCGGTACAAACAGAAAGCGTTGCTGCAGAGCTTGAACCAACGCCAAGTGAAGTCAGTGCGCCCCATAACGAAGCAGCGCAATATTTCGATGGACCTCCGTTAGATGCGTACATGGACGATATGCCACCTCCGTCAGAAGATGATGGTTCCTTAGGTTTTGAAGGTTTTCAAAGCGCTGAGGGTTTTCATAACGCTGAGGGCTCTTATGACGCTGAGGGCTCTTATGACGCTGAGGGCTCTCATAACGCCAAAGGCTCTGATAAAAACAGCGAGTCGTTGGCACACGAGAACGAACCGTCCTCATTAACGGCCGAAGAGCAGCTTACCTCTACGGCTGATATGTTGGCACTTCGTCAAAAGTTAAAGCAAAGAAAAGCACAAGACGCAGAGTCAAAAAGTACCAGCGCAGCAAATGCTAAGACCGAAAGTGCAAGTGATATTCAAGCGCGCTTTACCAGAAGTAAAGCCGAGGCTTTGAGTACTGCACAAACTGCACATGGAGTTAACAAGGGTAGCGATAATAGTGCAGGGCAGGCTAGCGCTGATAACGAAATCAAGAGTGGTGATTTAAACCCCGTTGGGCATGAAAACAGCCGTGAGCTGCAAGACCATAGCCCTAAGCCTCTAAATAATAGCCCAGAGCTTAGAGATAACACCCCGGAGCGTATAGATAGCGGCTCAGAACATAAAGATAATAGTGTTGCGCGCGGTGACACTCCTCAACTGGAAAGTACAAACTCAGGCTCGTCTTTAGGTAATACTCACGCGCATTCTTCTGACACTATGCATACTAGCGAGTCAGAAAAGAATCATTCTAGCTCAAACAACACGAGCGATTTCTCGCTTGATGAATTTGAAGAGGATATGCCTTTTTCAAATGACGAATCTGAGGTGCAATCAAACTCGGAAACACCTGTTGAGGATATGCCACCTTGGGCTACTGATTACGATAATCACCCACCTCAACACGTTGAAGGTGCTGACTATGTTGAAACTCCCTCTGATAGCAGTTCGAATTACGACAGTGCCCCTGAGCAGATGGAAAGTGCGGGAGATCGGTCTTTTGCGCGGGATGCTCTAAATTTTGATACGCCGCTGAGCAGTACCTATGACGGGCAGTTAAAAGCGTACTTAAATGACGGAAGCAAATTAACTCACGCTAGCCAAATTGACGAATGGAGCAATCTAGTTGAGCAAATGCCAGTTGCTGGTCTACTCAAACAATTGGTGCTGCACGCATCATTTTCTCGAGCGGGCAATCAAGTGTCCCTTGAAATTGACCATAGTCAGACGCATTTATTAAATGATAGTGCGAAAAAGCAATTGGTTGATGCAATCCATCATGGGTTGGGTGAAAACGTTGAAGTAAATATCACGTTAGGTGAACCAGCATCTACACCTTTTGCGTTACAACAAGAGATTCATGCCATGCGCCATGCGCATGCACACTCGGTGATTAAAACCGACGATACAATTCAAGCATTGCTATCGACTTTCGATGCGTCAGTGCTAACCGATTCGGTTAAAGCGCGATAGCAGAATTATTAACACCAAAACGAAGCGAGACAAAAATTATGTTTAAAGGTGGAATGGGCAATATCATGAAGCAGGCGCAGCAAATGCAAGAGCGCATGCAAAAAGCACAAGACGACCTAGCCAAAATTGAAGTAACAGGTGAAGCGGGTGCAGGCATGGTTAAAGTAACCATGACGTGCAACCACAACGTGCGTCGTGTAGACATTGATGAGTCATTGATGGACGACGACAAAGATATGGTTGAAGATTTGGTTGCTGCAGCATTTAACGACGCGGTACGTCGAGTTCAAGAAACTAGCAAAGAGAAGATGGGTGATGTGACTGGCGGAATGCCATTACCTCCTGGCTTCAAAATGCCGTTTTAAATAATTATGTAAAGCTAGAAGCGAAACAGCTTGCAAGTATTTTGCGAGTGAAATCATAGAAAATTGCCGGCAACACGCCGGCGATTTTTATTGAAAATCTAAAATTTTGCCGATGGTCAGGCCAATGCGTTGCGCATTACTTTTCTATAAATGCTTGTTCGATTACATAATGCCCCTGACGGCGCGAGTTAGCTTTCGAGAAGCCCTTGTCGTCTAGCATAGACATAAGGTCTTGTAGCATGTTGTCGTTGCCACATAGCATGAATCTGTCATTTTCAATGTCTAATTCAGGCATACCTATATCATCCAGCAACTTTCCGCTTTCAATTAGCTTCGTTATCCGTCCTTCGTGAGCGATACCGTTTTTCTCATAACTTTCTCTCGTAACAGTAGGATAGTAAATGAGTTTTTCACGCACTTCGTCACCGTAATAAGGGTTGTTAGGAAGTTGGTGCTCAATTTCGTTTTGATAGGCAAGTTCAGAGCGCCAACGCGTTCCGTGAACTAATATGATTTTTTCAAAGCTTTCATAAATGAAAGGATCTCTGATAATACTCATAAATGGTGCTAGACCTGTACCAGTGCTGAGCAAATAAAGATGTTTTCCGGGTAACAAGAAACCAGGCACGAGCGTACCTGTAGGCCTAATATTAATCATTACCTGGTCACCAGGTTCAATATTTTGAAGGCGAGAAGTAAGCGCACCATCTGGCACCTTAATACTAAAAAATTCCAATTCCTCATCATAATTTGGGCTTGCGATGCTGTAGGCCCTCATCAGTGGCCTACCATCTACTTCAAGACCAATCATAACGAATTGACCACTTTCAAAACGAAAAGATGATTCTCTCGTTGTTTTGAAACTAAACAGAGTGTCATTCCAATGGCGAACTTGGGTTACGGTTGCGTTTATAAGATTTCGCATTCGTTTTCCTACTTACTTAGTCATCAAGCCATGCTGCCATTCTCGCACACTTTACAATATGATAATAGTTATCATTAACGTTTGTGGTGTCGGTATACGCACGTAAAATCTAACGTGCTATCAGTTTTAAATAAGTATTTTTAGCAATAGTTCAACCAGGCCTTTCTTCCGTAACATTAAAACACTGTCACATTCAGTCATTTAGCTTGCGCATAGCAAAGGAACACAAATAATAGAATGTGGCATTTCGAAATGAGGGAGGATGCTGTGTTAGCAAAAATGTTAAAACGCTTTCAGGTCCAACGTGATTGTGCCGTCGAAAACCCATCTATCAATAATACCGCTGTATCCCTTTGGAAGGACGCAGGCCAAGTCTACTATTTAGAGAACACGCTGAAGCTTACTTATCAGTCCAACGCGGGAAAGATAACAATTGAAAAGCTCTCAATGACGTCTTTACCTCAAGTTCTTGCTGAGCTTCAAGCATTGGATACCGTCTCAACGCTAGCGCGAAAGGAAACTGCTAATCAGGTGGATGCATTTAGTGTTAGTGTGTGTGGTGTAACTTGGCAAACCGCAGACAATGGTCAGAGCATCCGTATTAAAGCGCTTCCAGAAGCTGCTACTCTGCGCAGCCCTACTGCCTGCTTCACAAAGTCTCAAGCAATTTTCAAACACGCCTTTATGCTTGAACATGATGACTTACTCACACCTGCATCATTGAGTAAGCCCGGGATCTTTACATACAATCGGATATCGTTAAGTGATTTCATTAGTCAGTTAGCGCTGGCTAACGAAAAGTTAGCAAATGGGCAAAAAGCTACAGTGAGCGTTGGTCACCAAAATTTTGAAACTGCATTTACTGACCATGAGCAGTCAATCATTGAACAATTCATAAAGCACGATGAAACCGTATTCAATAAAGATGGACGTCAACGTCTACTTACTGATAAAGGTTAGGCTTGTTTTCAGCATGATACGTTGATAATTATGGGCTGATACACAGCTTACAAATATTGAGCGCATGCCCAACTCATCGACATTAACAGTAAAATCTCATTTAACCGTTGTTCCGTAGAAAAAGTGTCCCAAA
The DNA here is from genome assembly GCF_006538305.1 of Alteromonas sp. KUL17. Lineage (NCBI taxonomy): Bacteria > Pseudomonadati > Pseudomonadota > Gammaproteobacteria > Alteromonadales > Alteromonadaceae > Alteromonas > Alteromonas sp. KUL17. The sequence goes on along the minus strand of NZ_BJKJ01000004.1, from coordinate 333,715 downwards.
TAGTTGAATGATCGTTGTATCATTGCGTTTTTTATCTTTCAGAAAACTCAACGTGTTCAGTTAACCGCTAATCGCGAAAGTTAACTCGTTAAAATAGAGGTTTTAGTAGTGCTAAGGAAAGGCTTAGTTATCACCACGGTTATTTTACTACCCATCGCAACCGTGTTGTTTTTTATGAGTATTCACGACCTGTTTAAAATGAAAACAGTAACGGTCGACCCGAAGCTTAAGGAAATTTCAGGTATAGAATACGATAAATACAAAAGGCTTTGGGCCATTAACGACAGTGGCGATGGACCTATCCTTTATATGCTCAATAAAGATGGAACTATTGAGAGGGAAGTTACAGTTACAAATGCCAAAAACGTCGACTGGGAAGACATGACACAAAACAGTTTCGGTCATTTCTTTTTAGGAGACTTCGGTAACAATGACAACAAGCGACGCTGGTTAACGATTTATAAAATTGAAAACCCCATTGACATAAAAACTGATACCACAGAAGCAGAAATCATTAAGTTTACTTACCCGGAAATGGGAAAAGGAAAAGTAAAACCGAAAGACAAGAACTACGATTTGGAAGCGTTCGTAGAGTACAAGCGTAACCTCTACCTGTTTACAAAAAATAGAACAAAACCCTTCGATGGCATCACCAAGTTGTATAAGGTGGGAGATCATGCCGCTAACTTTGACGCACAGCTCATCGGCGAATTTAAAACCTGTACCACCCTTGAAAAGTTATGCTGGATCACATCGGCTGCAATAAGCCCTGATAGGACTAAACTGGTGCTGTTAGATTCAACAAGCCTGTGGTTATTTGAAAATTTTGAAGGCGATAACTTCTTCAGTGGCGATGTGTCGCGTATTGATTTAGGCGTAGTCACACAAAAAGAGGCAGTGACGTTTTATGACGACAACACGCTGGTTTTCACCGATGAAGAGTACAAGGGGTTATTTGGGGGCAACATTTATGAAGTTAAGCTCGACCAAGCAAAGCGGAACGTGATTAAATACCGCGAAAGCTCGAATCAAAAAGAAAAAGCACCAAAGCAGTAAATACTATGAAGTTCAGTCCGCTACTCTCAGAATTAATTCAGGCACTAACGTGTCTTCCCGGCGTTGGCAACAAGAGCGCTCAGCGTATGGCATTCCACCTATTAGAGCGTAATCGCACTGGAGCAATTGATTTAAGCAACGTATTACACAACGCCATGGAGCATATTCATCATTGTAAGCGCTGCAGAACATTTACTGAAGACGAGCTATGTGACATTTGTCGTCACCCTGAAAGAGAAGCAAGTGGCTTGTTATGTATTGTTGAAAGCCCACAAGACGTACTAGCAATCGAACAAACCTTAAGTTACAAGGGGCAGTATTTTGTGCTTATGGGTCATTTGTCTCCTATTGACGGCGTTGGGCCAGAAGAAATTGGTCTTACTGAGCTTGAGGCTCGTCTTGCCGCAGGTGGGATAAATGAAGTTATCCTCGCCACAAACCCGACAGTAGAGGGGGAGGCCACGGCACATTATATCGCTCAACTTTGTGCAAGTCATAACGTTGATGCGTCTCGAATTGCCCACGGTGTGCCGGTTGGGGGAGAGCTCGAGTATATTGATGGTAATACTCTCACCCACGCATTTTCGGGTCGCCGCAAACTATAGTACTGTAAATTGGGGTATACCCATTCTTAGTAATTAAAACACTCAACGTGGGACCGCATCTGGCGGGCCTACGTCACGTTCTCTCTTATCGTTCGCCCACAAAATATTCAACATCAGACTTTATTGAAGATAAATCTCCTTATAAAAAATAAATTTTCGTTCTAAACGTTGAAAAGTGCGTTGAGCGACCTTACCTGTTTAACATCAAACGTGATCCATTCAACGAGGAGATATTGGATTATGGCTGAAGCAGCCCACAAAGAAACCCACGGTTTTCAAACAGAAGTAAAACAGCTTCTTCATCTGATGATTCACTCTTTGTATTCAAACAAAGAAATTTTTCTACGTGAGTTAGTGTCAAACGCGGCAGATGCTGCGGATAAGTTACGCTTTCGTGCGCTAGAAAATGACAGTCTTTACGAAAACGATGGCGAGTTAAACGTAAAGCTTAGCGTCGATAAAGAAGCAAATACCGTCACCATTACCGATAACGGTATTGGTATGACTCGCGATGAAGTCATTGCGAACTTGGGTACAATTGCTAAGTCAGGCACTAAAGACTTCTTTAGCAAACTTTCTGGCGATAGCGCTAAAGACTCACAACTCATTGGCCAGTTTGGTGTTGGCTTTTACTCTGCGTTCATCGTAGCAGACAAAGTTACGGTGCGAACTCGTGCTGCTGGTGCAGATGCATCGCAAGGTGTTGAGTGGATTTCAGACGGTGAAGGTGAATTCACTATTGCTGAAATCAACAAGCCTACACGTGGCACCGAGATTACACTTCACCTACGCGAAGACGAAAAAGAATTTGCTGATGCATGGCGTTTACGCTCTATCGTAAGTAAGTATTCTGATCACATCAGTATTCCTGTGCAGATGTGGAAAGATGAAGTGCCTGAAAGTGAAGGCCCTGATGGCGAAAAAATTGAAGGCCAGCCTGGTGAATGGGAAGTAGTAAACAAAGCCACCGCGCTTTGGACTCGTGAAAAGTCTGAGATTACTGATGACGAGTATAACGAATTCTACAAGCATATCTCTCATGATTTTGCTGATCCGCTTGCATGGGCGCATAACAAAGTAGAGGGTAAAACAGAATATACAAGTTTATTGTATATCCCTTCTAAAGCGCCGTTTGATATGTGGAATCGCGACCAAAGTCATGGTCTTAAGCTTTACGTTCAACGCGTTTTCATTATGGACGACGCCGAACAGTTCATGCCTACTTATCTACGTTTTGTTAAAGGTTTGCTAGACAGCAATGATCTTCCGCTTAACGTGTCTCGTGAAATTCTACAGGACAATAAGATAACGCAAGCGCTACGCCAAGGTTGTACTAAGCGCGTATTACAGATGCTTGAAAAAATGGCGAAGAACGACAATGAAAAATATCAGTCGTTCTGGAATGAATTCGGCAACGTGTTAAAAGAAGGGCCGGCTGAAGATTTCAGTAACCGCGAGAAAATTGCTGGCTTGCTACGCTTCTCTTCTACACACGGTGAGTCTGATGCACAAACCGTATCATTAGCTGACTATATTGAGCGAATGAAAGAAGGTCAGGATAAGATTTATTATGTGACAGCAGATAGCTTGCAAGCTGCCAAGTCTAGTCCTCACCTTGAGATTTTCCGCAAGAAAGGAATTGAAGTGCTATTGATGGGCGAGCGCATTGACGAATGGTTAATGTCTCACCTTACTGAGTTTAACGAGAAGCAGTTTGTCTCAATTGCGAAAGGAAACTTAGATTTAGGCGACTTAGAAGACGAAGAGTCTAAGAAGGCGCAAGAAGAAGCAGAAAAGCAAGTTGAAGGTGTTCTTGAGCGAGCTAAAACTGCACTTGGCGATAAGGTTGTAGACGTTAAATTTACCCATCGCTTAACAGATTCACCTGCGGTCATCGTAGCAGATGACAATGGCATGACTACGCAAATGATGAAGCTTATGCAGGCAGCAGGGCAGACCGTGCCAGACGTGAAGTATCACTTTGAGCTTAACCCTGAGCATAGCTTGGTGAAGCTGCTGGCAGATACCCAAGATGAAGAGCTGTTTAATCAGTGGGTAGGCGTATTGTTTGACCAAGCTGCATTGTCAGAACAGGGTAGCTTGAAAGACCCATCTAGTTTTGTACAGAACTTGAACACGCTTCTAATGAAGTTAGCTAAATAGAGCAATAAACCATTAGGTTTACATTTAAAAACGGGCGTAATGCCCGTTTTTTATTTCTACGGCTAACAAAAGTAAGTTTAACCATTTTATTGTGCTATATTTTGGCGGTCTAAAATTTCAAGTTAATCATATTAAGAGTTAGCTTATTCATCTTAAATAAGATGAGTTACTGAATGGGTGTAGGCGCAAATTTACAAAAGTGCCTATAAGCTGAACATATATTCGCCATTAGTCTTAAGATTAACTTTACGGTACTGCTTACACTTGTCACCCCAGTGTTGAATGTGTAAAGTGCCCGAAGTAAAAAGTTTAAAAATCATAAGCGGAGAACGCACTCATGCGAATCATTCTTCTCGGCGCTCCTGGCGCGGGTAAGGGCACACAAGCTCAGTTTTTAATGGGCAAATATGGCATTCCACAAATTTCAACGGGCGACATGCTTCGTGCTGCAATTAAAGCAGGTACAGAGCTAGGCCTTGAAGCAAAGCGTGTAATGGATGAAGGCAAACTAGTATCTGATGAGATTATCATTGGCCTAGTAAAAGAGCGTATTGCACAAGATGACTGTAAAGACGGTTTCTTGTTAGACGGTTTCCCTCGCACTATTCCTCAGGCTGACGCAATGAAAGAAGCAGGTGTTACTGTTGATCATTGCATCGAGTTTGACGTTCCTGATGATGTAATCGTAGAACGTATGGGTGGCCGTCGTGTACACCCTGCATCAGGTCGCGTTTACCACGTTGTTTACAACCCACCAAAGGTGGAAGGTAAAGACAATGAAACAGGCGATGACCTAATCGTTCGTGACGACGATAAAGAAGAAACAGTGCGCAAGCGTCTTGCGATTTACCATGAGCAAACAAAGCCGCTTGTGAACTACTACAGCGCTGAAGCGGAAGCTGGAAACTGTGAGTACCACAAGCTTGACGGTACGCGCCCAGTTGAAGAAGTGAGTGCTGAACTTGCTGAACGTTTAGGTTAATTGCCAATAACGTCAACAAAAGGTCGCTTAGGCGGCCTTTTTTGTTGCTTGTAACTTATTAGCGGATAACGTTTAATGACAACCATGAATGTTGAATTAAGCGCTGATTAATACAACGCGATATAACTAGAACATGTGGAGTAGACCATGGTTTTGCCAATCACGGCGTTTTACGCCAGCTTACTGGGTATTTGCTACCTGTATTTGTCGTTTTTAGTCATTGGCGCCAGACGTCGCCATCAAGTGGGAATTGGCGATGGTGGCCATGAAGATCTGAGTCGTTTGACAAGAGCACATGGCAACTTTAGCGAGTACGTACCCATCACCCTTATTATGATAGCGTGTTTTGAAGCTAATACTGGCCAAGTGTGGGCTGTTCACGCATTGGGGAGCGCACTGTTATTTGGCCGTGTATTACATGCCTATGGCTTAGGTCGTCACTCAGGCGTTAGCTGGCAGCGCTTCGCGGGCATGATCCTGACTTTCCTTGCTATGCTATGTGCAGCAATAGGTAATTTGGTGCTCATTCATTTCGGATTGTAAGCGTTGCAAAAAATTCTACGTATAGATAAAAAGCGCTCAAGGCATGCCATTGTTAAGCAATGCCGTTGAGCGCTTTTTCGTTTTAAAGGCTTTTAGAAGCGGTAAGTTAGTTTAGAGTATACGAAGCGGCCACGTGGGTTGTGCACGCCGCCTACATAGCCGTATAAGTCGCCATCACCAATAGCAAACGGAGGCTCTTCGTCAAGCAAGTTGTTTGAACCAATTACAAGGCGAAGGTTATCGCTGTAGTTGTAACCAAACTGCAAGTCCACCAACATTTGAGAATCAACCGTTCTCGAGGTATTTTCTTCAAAGTCCAACACACCGTCGAAATCAATGTCAGGCGTGTCTTCAAACTCACCAACAAAGCTAATGTTCAAGTTGGCATCGAACGCACCTTTAGACCAGGTTGTGCCGAATAACCAACGGTGTTCTGGATAGCCATATTCGCCAGTGTACTCAAGACCGTCTTTTTCGAACTCGTTCATGTAAGACCAATCAAGGTTAAAGCGTACGTTACCGAACTCTTGCAGTTCCATGCGATAGTTAACGCTGAAGTCAACACCAGACGCTTCTTGAGATGATACGTTTTGGTAAGTGTTGAAAATCTTCTGAATTACACCTAGCGATTCGCCTGACTGTGGATCTAAGCGTACACAAATCGTGCTGTCTTGGTTATTACATTCCGCGTCGTAAACTAAACCGAATTGCTGCTCATCAATTTTGTTATCCTGCGTAATACTCCATACATCAACGCTCAGGCCTAATTCTTGAATAGGTGCGTAGATAACACCTACGTTCCAAGATTCTGACTCTTCTGCATCCAAGTTAGGGTTACCCGCAAACTCGATATTGTAATCCAACGATTCACAATCTTGACCTGTTGCATCACAGCGATATTTGTCTACGAAGAAAACACTTTTCTGTGATGGGCCAAGGCCAACTTGTGCAAGAGACGGTGCTCTAAAACCCTGAGCCCATGAACCGCGCACGGTTACTTCATCACTTGGCGCCCAACGTAATGCTATTTTAGGATTAGTTGTACTACCAAAGTCACTGTAATGGTCGTAGCGGCCAGCTAGTTGAAGCTCAAGCTGTTCAGCTAAAGGTATAGATAGCTCTAAGTATGCAGCATATTGGTCGCGTTCAGCAGAGGCAGAAACCGATTCTGTACCGAAGATTAATCCGCGCTGGAACTGAACATCAGGAACGTCAGATACTTGCTCTTCGCGATATTCAACACCTGCTGCCATCATGACAACATCGTCGCCGAAGCTGAATGCTTCACCGGTAATGTGAGCGTCAACGCTGGTCATTCGAGACTCACCACGGCGCACAAGGCTAGTAGTAATATCATCAATTACACTTTGCGGGTTAGAAACGCCACCAAACGGCTTGTAGTTACCAAGGTTAATTTGTTCCTGAAGCCAGTCAACGCGAACCCAGCCTTGTGACTGATCACCACTTTGTTCTGAACGGCTACGGCCTTTTTGTACAGATGCTTCCCAATCGTAGTCATTGAATGTACCGCGAAGGCCAGCGACTAAACGAAGGGTGTCAGATTCGATATCCCAGCGACGGGCACCTGCATCAACAGGGCGGTAGCGACCAATTTCAATGTCTTGTCCAAACGGGTTATCAGGATGAGTACCCGGAACGGTTAAACCGAATGGGCCATAATCGAACAGGCAGCTGCCAGACGCCGTTGCGCTATCTTCTGGACAATCAGGGTCGATAGTTTTAACACCATCCACATAGAAGTAACCTGGGTAACCTCGTGAAGAACGGAAGTCCATACCACCATAAGGTGATTGGTTAGCTGTTCCGAATCGACCCATTTCGTCAGCGCCAAGCGTGCTGTTGTTGAAATAGTCGATGATAACTGTAGCACTGCTTTTATCGCTTTGAGAGCCCCATAGAATACTGGCGGTGGTCTCATCATAGCTTGGGCCTGTTGTACCACCATAACCTGCATTAATCTCTAGACCTTCGTAGTCTTTCTTCAGTACTACGTTTACTACACCAGCAACAGCGTCTGAGCCGTAAATCGCAGAAGCGCCATCTTTTAATATATCGATTCGTTCGATGGCAGATACAGGAATAGAGTTAATATCAACAAATGAGTTAGTGATACTTTCAGCAAAGGCACTTATTGCCACGCGACGTCCGTTTATTAGAACAAGCGTTGCATCTGGTCCCATACCTCTGAGGGATACCGCTGCCGCGCCATTGGCTGTTGAATCTTGGCTGTTATTACGTGTCGAGAAGGTACCCGCACCTGTGGCCGGCATACGCTTAAGGGCCTATTAACCATTGATATACAAGTTTGGGCTAGATGGAAGCAGTTTAATTGCGGAGCAGCTCTGCAGACCTAGTGGACTAAGTTTAAGAGCTGCGACAAAAAGTAAAATGCTTCCATGACGCCCCCTTCGGGCAGTGCCTGTGTTACCTATACTGCGTTGAATGTTCTCGATTTAGAGCCACTAGACCTACAAACATTCGCCTTGTCTAGATAACACTCAGGCGCTGCAAAATTGTATATCAATGGTCAATAGGCCCTCACTGTTGAAGGTTTTCATAGCCCATGCCTTTAATCATTGTTGCATCTATTGATTGAATAGGTGAAGGGCCTTCCATATCTGTACGTTTGATACGAGAACCGGTGACTGCAATTCGTTCAAGGTTGGCTGCTTCTTCGTCAGCTTGCTGTGCATACGCAGGAGATAGAGAGGTTAATCCTGAAAGTGCTAATCCCACTGCAATTGCACTTACTTTACGACCTTGTTTCATTGTTATTTCCTTATGTCCTTATTTCCATTTTACTTGTTGTGTGTTTTTGCAACACGATGATGTTGCAAAATTATGAATAGCACTCCTGATGCTTATGTTGCAATAGCGTAAAATGCGAAAGATGTGACACTTGGTTACAAAGTGTGTAAACCGAGTATTACTAATGTGAATTTGAAATAAGGGAATAGGGCATTATTGCGAAGCGTAAAAGCCTTGGGACAATGCTTCTACGACAAGACTAAATAAAAAGTGGAATAAAACCCGTGCGTTCTGATAAGAAACAGAAACGCACAAATGGTCGTATTTTAGGTATTAAAAATAGTGCCTACTTTTTCGTGTAGATAACTTTTGATGGCAAACGCAGCTGATCTGACTAGCAACCGAGTGTTTAAAAATTGAGCGTAGGTAAAGGTCTATTTGCGCTAATGTAAAGAGAATTTATCCTCGACATCTAATAAAGAGAAGTGAAAAACCTTTCTTTTCGAGGTAGATACATATTCTCTGTGTCTAACGAAAATGCAACAGAGTTGGCTTTGCCCTGGATTTCTTCAATTGGAATGAAGCCATAATAACGAGAATCAACGCTATTGTTCCTATTATCCCCCATTGCCAGCACGTGATCTCTGGGCACAGTGATCAAATTAAAGTTTTTCGTAGGGCTAGGTAATGGGTTAATCGCTATGGTTCGTGTTTGGTCTAAAATCTCCTCGGAATAAAGATTGTGATCTTTGGCGCTTACCGTTGCTTTTTCACCATTGATAAAAAGAACGTTGTTTTCTAATTTGACCTTGTCACCTTCAATGGCAACCACACGTTTAATGAGTCGGGTATCAGCTGCATTACTGTCAATAATTACAATGTCACCGCGATTGATGTTACCAGTTTTCGCGACAACAACGTCTGTGAACGGCAGTTCTAGCGTGTAGGCTGATTTATCAACCACTACGCGGTCGCCTACTTGAATGGTGGGCTCCATAGAGCCTGTAGGGACATAATACCAATCAGCAACACTGCTTCGAAACGAGAAAAGCAAAACCATAAATAAAATGAAAGGCAGGTTGTTCTTAACGCTCTGTTTTAGATTTAACACGGCTTCGGTTCTCACTTTTCGTACATTGCTCGTTAGATCAAAGTTTTATCACGACATGGCTTGTTTAATAGATGTAGATTGTAAATTACCTAATTTGTTCAAAATTGAGGTGTGGAAAATGTAACGAACTATGTCGGTAGCTAATTAAGGTTGCTCTAGCTAAAGGGTATTGAACGTTGAAAAAAAGCAATAAAACTCATATCAATCATATGTTTATATTGCACTCTGTAAAAGATGAACGCCGCCCGTTTAGGCATGCTAAAAATGTCTGAAAAAGGAATGTCATGGCACTGGTGGTGCACTTGTGGTACTTGTTACATTTTTGACTGGCAAAGAACATATATAATGCTTGAAACATTCAAACGAACAAGAATGTACACTGCAATTGCTGTAATAACACTAAGTGCAGTTTCGATAGGGTGTGCGCATAACACCAATGATCCACAAAATGTACAAACTGCTTCCGATATAACCAGCGAAACAACCGCTAATGCAGATAATAGCACTGCTTCCCTAAATACGTCACTGTTCAACGTGGACTACGAGCGTTTTACTCTGGATAACGGGCTTACCGTTGTACTGCACGTTGACAGGTCTGATCCCGTTGCTGCTGTCGCCCTCACTGCGCATGTGGGTTCAGCCAGAGAAAAAGAAGGGCGAACAGGTTTTGCGCACTTGTTTGAACACTTACTTTTTCTCGAATCAGAGAATTTGGGAAAAGGCGGTCTTGATAAACTCAGCTCGAAAATTGGCGGCTCAGGTGCAAATGGCTCGACGAGTCGTGATAGTACCAATTACTTCCAAACTGTACCCATTGATGCTTTAGAAAAAATGATCTGGGCTGAAGCCGATAAGTTGGGATTTTTCATTAATACCGTAACAGACCCTGTGCTCGCCAAAGAAAAGCAGGTAGTGAAAAACGAAAAGCGCCAGAGTGTGGATAATCGTCCTTATGGTCACAATCAATATGTGATTGATAAAAACCTTTACCCTGAAGGGCACCCATATAGTTGGCAAGTGATTGGGTCGTTAGATGATCTGCAAAACGCAACGCTTGCTGACGTTAAAGAGTTTTTCAAAAAATGGTATGTACCTAATAATGTGGTGCTTACCATCGCGGGTGATATTGACGTAAATCAAACTAAAGCGTGGGTTAAAAAGTATTTCGATGAAATTCCTGCGGGAGAGCAAATCAATAAATTACCGCCTCAACCTGCGAAGCTCAATGAGACTATAAAACGATTCCATATAGATAATTTTGCACAAGCGCCACTTTTAACTATGGTGTGGCCAACCGTACCTGAATATCACGATGACTATTATCCACTTCAAGTACTTTCTCAGTACTTAAGCCAAGGCAAAAATGCTCCGCTGAACAAGGTGCTTGTTGACGAGAAGAAGCTCACCAGTGATGTTTATCTTTATGGCTATGATGCTGAGATCGCTGGACAGCTACAGCTGCAGGTTATGGCGTTTAATGGCGTGAACTTAAACACTGTTGCAGATGGAGTTAACGAAGCGTTCGCCCGCTTTGAGAAAGACGGGATTTCTTCCAAGGATTTGGCGCGCATAAAAGCAGGTCAAGAAACAGAATTTTATCAAGGACTTTCAAGCGTCTTAGGTAAAGGTTTTCAATTGGCGCAATACGAAATCTTTGCGGGCGGGGCTGAATTTATCAGCCAAGATGTTCAGAAAATTCTGGGCGTTTCACAACAAGATGTAATGCGTGTTTATAGCTCCTATATCAAGGATAAACCGTTTGTCGCCTCTAGCTTTGTACCTAAGGGACAGCAAGAGTTGGTGTTAAGCGGCTCTACTGAAGCTAATGTAGTGGAGGAGCAAATTGTCGCGGGGGCGGAAGAGAGCTTTGATGCGTCAGTTGCGGCTGAATACGAACGTACTCCGTCATCGTTTGATCGCACGAAAGAGCCTGCTTATGGTGAATCAATAGAAATTACACCACCTAAGGTTTGGCAAAATACACTGTCGTCTGGCATCAAAATAACGGGTATTGCTAATGACGAAGTGCCTTTGGTCGCGTTTGAGTTAAAGCTAGATGGTGGCATGCTTCTAGACTCAGAAGGTAAAACAGGAACCGCCAATTTACTTGCCGCAACTTTGCTTAAAGGTACGGCGGAAAAAACACCCGAGCTGCTGGAACAGGAAATTGAGCTTTTAGGCGCTTCTCTGGAGGCCAGTGCTTCTGAAACTGACATTACTATTAGCGGAACGGTCTTGTCTAAGCACTACAGTGACTTAATGCAGCTTGTCACTGAAGTGATACTTTCTCCTCGCTTTGATGAACAAGAGTTTGAATTAGCTAAAGACGATACAATCAACCAGATTGAACAAATAAAAGCGAACCCTAATGCCATTGCATCGGTCGAGTTTAAAACACTGCTTTACGGAAAGGCGCATCCGTTTGCTCAAACGGTTCTTGGTGATAAGCAAACTGTAGATGACACAACGCTCGAAGATGTTAAGAAGTATTACGAGAAATACTTCACACCGTCATTGGCAAAGTTCCATGTTGTGGGAGACGTCAAACAACAGGACGTTGTAAAAAGCCTAGCGCCACTTAATGCGCGATGGTTACCAAAAGATGTTACTTTTGCGAAGGTACCAGAGCCCAAGCTGCCAGAAAGCGCCCAAGTCTTTTTCTATGACGTGCCTGGGGCTAAACAGTCAGTGCTTTATTTCGGCCATTCCGCCCCGAATATTACTCATGATGATGCTTATAAAGTCAGTGTGATGAATTATCGTTTAGGCGGGGGCGGTTTCGCCTCACAGCTTATGCAGGAACTGCGTGAAAACAAAGGCTACACCTATGGCATTCGTTCGTCGTTCTCTAGCGATCAATATACGGGTGAATTCACCATACGAAGCGCCGTTAGGTCGAACATTACCTTAGAAGCAACGCAAGTTATCATGGATATATTAGCAGCGTTTGGTGCAAACTATTCAGATGAAGATCTAGGCGTTACGAAAGGATTCACACTTAAATCAGGCGCAAGGGCGTTTGAAACTTTGGGTGCAAAACTGAATATGATTGCTGAGATCAGTGATTTTGGCCTGCCTGAGGATTACGTTCTACAGCAACAATCAGAAGTGAAAGCGTTAACCGTTGGTGAGGTAAAGCGCCTTTACGGTGAATATGTGCATCCTGACAAGATGATTTATTTGATAGTAGGGGATAAAGCCACTCAATTTGAGCGTTTAGAAGCGCTTGGGTTAGGGCAGCCGATATTGCTAAACCCCTAATTTAAAAGCGCTGACACTACTTTTGAGTGTCGGTTATTTTTCTGCAGAAGCTGTCTAAAAGCAAACAGCCTACGTGAACAAATATCACGCGGGCTGTTTTCAAACGGTAGATTAATAACCTAGTGGGTTTTTAGTTTGGCTAGTAGCTGCTGCAAGCCGCTTACTGCACCAAAGATAGATTTAGAACTTTCCGCAGATGCTTGAGAGTTGGTTGAAACTTCATAAGTTGCGTTACCTATAACAACCATATTTCTATTAAGCTCCTCACTTACTTGGCTTTGTTCTTCAGCGGCAGCCGCCATTTGTGTCATTCGCTCGCTGATTTCACCGATTTGCAAAACGGTAGTCTGCATTTTCTCTAAAGCTGATTGAGAACGCTTCGCAGCTTCATCGGCTTTTAGACTGCCCGAGTATATGGTGTCTACCGTATGATCAACTTCGCTTTGAAGTGCTGTAATTACTTTACCAATTTCTCCCACAGACTCAGCGGTTTTAGATGCTAGCGAGCGAACTTCGTCGGCCACTACACTAAATCCTCTACCATTGTCTCCAGCCCGAGCAGCTTCGATAGCGGCGTTAAGTGCTAAAAGGTTGGTTTGATCAGCGATGGCGCCAATGACGTCGAGAATTTTTCTGATATCCGTACTTCTCTCAGATACCGCCTGAACAGCCCTAGACGCGTTTTGCATATTTTTCGAGAGTTCAGTTACTGAATGTGTAGATTCTGAGATTTCGCTTTCTGTTTGCTTAACCGAGTCGGTTGCATTGTCAGCGTTGTCCGCAGCATCCGCAGCCGTTCTAGCCACTTCTTGTGCTGTTTGAGACATTTCAGTAATAGCAGTTACTACACTATCTATTTCTGTTTGCTGAACTTGAATCAACTTATTGGTACTTTCTGTATGACCAAGCGTTTCTTCGCTCTGTTCCATCACTTGACCACAGGATTGTTTAGCTTGTTCAAGCAGCTCACGCACCCTTTCTTTGAAGTGATTGAATGCTTCGCTTAGTTGAATCAGCTCTGCGTGAGAGTGAACATGAATGTCCTGAGTTAAATCGCCACCTTGACCAGCCAGCTCTTCCATTCTATCAGCCACTTGGCGTACAGGCTGGATGATACTTTTTGTAAACGCAAACACCAATGCAAGAGCAATTGCGGTGCATATGACTGCAACAATGAATTGCGTAGATAATAAAGATGTCACTGCAGATGAAATCATGGTTTCGAGGGACGTAACTGGTGCCAATGCGTGGGCCTTACTCACCCCCACTATCATCTTCCATTTGACGTTAGCAAGAGAGAGTGTGATATCTTCAGAGACGTAGAGCATACCTTCGCTCTCAATCAGTCCAGACTGCTGGTTAGCTCCTAGCAGGGTACTCGCTTTATCTGCGTTACCAAAAACTTCCGAAAAAGGGCGGGCAAGCTTATCTTGTGCACTGGTAGCCGCAACAACCAGCCCATTTTGACTTACCACGTATACTTCAGCATTACCGCTATACAGAGATGCCTTGAGATCCTCGGCGCGCTTTTGAATAATCGGAAGGTTTAAGTCGGCTCCAACCACACCTCTAAATTGATTGTTCGCAATAACTGGCACGGTCAGGCTGGTCATTAGTTCTGTATATCCTTCACGTATTTCATATTGATAAGGGTTGGATACACAAGGTCTGCGAGTTTCTTTGTTACATAGGTACCATTCTGCAGCTCTAAACCCAAATTCATCTAGCGTTGTATCATGTTTCAACGTTGGATCTGTAATAACCACTTGCTCAGGTTTATTGTTTTCACCGCGAATGAAATACACTTCAAAGCTTCCAGTGCCAGGTGTTGAATGTACCTTTCCTTTGCTGTTTTCTTTTGCTTTTCCGTCAAATAAATTGGTTTCAAACTGCGCATATGCACTTGATGTTAAACCATTAGCGAGCATGTTTTTCACTAGGCGTTGGGTTTGCTCACGACTTAACGACAAGCCATCGTTGGCTGAGATACTTGATGATAACTGCGCAGCAAGCGCATTGGGTAAAACATGGGCACTGCTAATTAATGTTTCAGTTTGCGCTGCATATTGTGCCGCTTTCGCTGATACAGTTCTTTGTATTTGGTCAATAACTTCATTGTTAACATGCTGGTCTATTTCTTTTTCAGTGCGATCAAGCAGCACATAGCTCACTCCAATAAATACCGAAGCGATCAAGATTAACAGCGCGCCAACAACCGACATGAGCTTAGAAGACAATGAGTGAATTTTTTTCATGAAGAAACAACTTAGATTGGTAAAGACAAGTAATGTATGAAAGTACGTTGCCAGCGAGTAATTAGTGCGTAAAAGCAATTCGCCTGTACCTGGAATGTAACCGAACATTGAAGGTGTACTGAGGAATACACGGGACAATAATACACCAGCAAATATAATAATTTTTTAAGATTAGGTTTTTCTCTGTGTACATTGGTATTGGATTTTATACGTAACGGGGTGGGGCTAAATGACCGAAAGTGCGTGCATTTAACGTATCTTAATAGTTGGCTTTGTTGGTCTCATATATCAATTGTTACTCACAAGCCGTCCACTTTTCGGCTAAGACCGGATTTCTAAGAAAATAGATGCACATAAAGAGTTGCAGGAGGCATAAGTGACAGAAAAAGTGAAGGAGTCTGGGCATAGAGAGCAAGACGTTGCCCTTAGTCATACTGAAGAAAAAGATGTACGAGATAATCAGAGTTTAAACTCTGTTTCTTTGTATGCGATTGTTCATAGGGAAGGGCTAGAAGAGCTGCAGCGCCCGATGATGTCACTGTGGTGGTCTGGTGTTGCAGCAGGTATTGGTATTTCGTTGTCTATTCTGGCTGAAGGAATTCTACATCATCTTTTTGCAAACTCTCCCAATCAGTTTGTTATCGAGAATTTAGGCTATACGGTTGGTTTTGTGCTGGTTATTGTTGGCCGACTTCAACTGTTTACCGAAAATACGCTTTCGGTCATTCTTCCCTTGTTAAGCAAGCCTTCATTCAATATGGGCTTTTGCATTGCGCGACTGTGGTTTATCGTTTTCGTCGCTAATATGTTTGGCACCTTTTTGGCAGCGTTTTTCAGCTTCACTCTGCAAGCTGTACCACCAGAGCTTGTTGAAGGGATGACTGCCATATCGGAGCATTACGCTAAATTATCAGCGTCTGACGCCTTCTCATACGGCATTACGTCGGGTTTTATCATTGCCGCTATTGTGTGGATGAAGCCTTCGGTTAAGCATTCTCAAATATTGATGATTGTTATCTTTACCTACTTAATTGCTATAGGAAATTTCACCCACGTGATAGCCGGTTCAACCGAACTTTTCTTGTTAGCACTGCAAAATAAAATAAGCATTCTTGAAACAATCTCACTAATTGGCGCAACATTACTAGGAAATATTGTGGGCGGAACAGGGCTGTTCGCACTGCTGGCTTATGGGCAAGTGGCAAGGGAAATAGAAAATTAGAAGATTGAGTTTCATCGAGCGGACTGTTAAATACTATTCGCTTGAATATGTGACATACGTTCTATACATTTTTTTAGATATTAATAGAACGGCACGTTGACCCGTATTTATTTTGCAATTAAAAAGTAATCAAAGTGAATTGGATGCGAAATTTGGTAGTGTATTTTAGCGCTGACTCTTCATTGTCTGTAGCTTCTTTTTTATATACACTTTCGCCGCATTAATAAAAAAGTCGAGTCGCGTTTAGGTTCTAAGTTGTAAAGTACAGCTTTAGTTAACAAAGCGTTTAGAAAAACTAATTCTGTGTTCAAAAGCGCTTCGTCACTTTTCATAAGTAGGCAAGCGAATCATTCAGGGATGAAAATTAATATATTGAATAAACTGTTACTTATCTTAATCGTTGCTTTTGGCGTGAAACTTTACATCGAAAACAGCAGCCACCAATTCACAGACCCTCCGTCGGAACGAAATCAACTTCCTACTCAAGAGCTTCTTGTTCAAGATTCTTTTAGTCAAACTGAGCGCGTTTCATTTATGTGCGACGGACGACAATATTGCAGTCAAATGACGTCATATGAAGAAGCAAAGTACTTTCTTAAAAATTGCCCTGAAACGAAAATGGATGGCGATAATGATGGTATTCCGTGTGAGCGTCAATTTCGAAGGTTTGACTAAACGCTAAGTGTTTTACTGTCAAATTAAAAGACCCTCGAAAATTGGTCAATTCAAATATTGAGGGTCAGAGTACTTTAATATATTAGTACGTGCGCTGATTACTTATGGCGCTCACGCAGCACGTTAAGTGCATCGTTAAGGGACATATCGCTTGCCTGAAGCAGTACAGTGAGGTGATACAACAAATCAGCGGCTTCGTTTTTAAGCTCTTCTTTGTCGTGTACAGTAGCCGCCAATGCGGTTTCTACACCTTCTTCGCCTACTTTTTGCGCTATGCGCTTGATGCCTTTATTGTAAAGGCTTGCTGTATAGCTGCTTTTTGGGTCTGCATTTTTACGGGCCGCCAATACACGCTCTAAATCTGCAAGAAAAGTAAAGGCTGGAGTGTTGCCGTCGAACCAACAGCTTTCAACACCAGTGTGGCATGTCGGGCCGTTAGGGTTGGCTAGTACCAACAGCGAATCTTGGTCGCAGTCACAAGCAACGCTCACTAAATCTAGCGTGTTACCAGACGTTTCACCCTTGGTCCAAAGGCGCTGTTTTGAGCGGCTGAAAAAAGTCACTTTACCTGTTTCAAGGGTTTTCGCTAGCGCATCTTGGTCCATGTAGCCTTGCATTAATACTTTGCCTGATAGTGCGTCTTGCACTATGGCAGGTAGCAGGTTATCCATTTTGTCCCAAGCTAGTTTATTGCTGTTTTCATTAGTAATGATCACGGGTTTACTCCTTCTGCTTGCGCCGTTAAACCGTGACGCTTACGCATGGCAACGCCATTGCTGGTTAATTCTGCTTTTAGCTCATCAATATTGATGATGCCCTTGTGAAATACCGATGCTGCAAGTGCGCCATCTACATCAGCTTGTTGGAACACATCAGTAAAGTGGGCAATTTCGCCTGCGCCACCCGATGCAATTAGCGGCACTTCACATACATCGCGCACGGCTTTCAGCTGCTTCACATCATAGCCTTTGCGCACGCCGTCTTGGTTCATGCAGTTCAGTACAATTTCACCCGCACCGCGTGACTGCACTTCTTTAATCCAGTCGATAGTTTGCCACTGGCTTTTCTGCGTACGAGCTTCATCACCGGTGAACTTGTATACTTCGTATTGGTCGGTTGCTTCGTTATAGTAACTGTCGATACCAATTACTACGCACTGTTGTCCGTACACATCATGAAGCTGATTAATAAGCTCGGGGTTATTAAGGGCAGGGGAGTTAATCGAAATCTTATCCGCACCCATTTCCAAAATGCGCCCAGCGTCTTCAATACTCTTAATGCCGCCAGCAACACAAAAAGGGATATCAATAACCTGTGCAATACGGCTTACCCAGCTTTTGTCTACCACGCGGGCATCAGAACTTGCTGTGATATCGTAAAATACCAACTCGTCGGCCCCCGCTTTTGCGTATTGCTCGGCAAGAGGCACAATATCACCAATAATTTCATGATTTCTAAACTGAACGCCTTTAACGACTTTGCCGTCGCGTACATCCAAACAGGGAATTATGCGCTTTGCCAGCATGCAATAGCCTCCTTCACCGTAAACTTACCTTCAAGTAGTGCGCGCCCAAGAATAACGCCGCCAACGTTTGTGGGTTTTAGCGCTTCGATATCAGCGATGCTGCCAATACCGCCAGACGCTTGCCAGCTAACGTGTGGGAAACGGGCTGCCATTTCTTGATACAGCTCAGTGTTCGCGCCTTGTAGCGTGCCGTCACGGCTAATGTCGGTACACAGTACATGCTTTGCACCAACAGAAGCGAAGTCTTCAAGCAAGCCTTCAAGGGCTACGCCAGAATTCTCTTGCCAACCGTGGGTGGCAATAAGCTTTTCACCGCTTTCGCTAATATTAATATCAAGAGCCAATACGATGTGCTCTGGGCCGTATTTTTCTACCCAAGACTTTACAAGCTCGGGCTGTTTTACAGCCAAAGAACCAATCACTACGCGGCTTACGCCCGTTTCTAGTAATTGCGCCACTTCTTCTTCGCTACGGATACCGCCGCCTGCTTGAAACTGCATGCGCTTAGTGTCGACCATGGATTTGATAAGCGAAAGTTGTCGCTTAGTGGTGTCTTTAGCACCTGTTAGGTCAACAATGTGTAGCCAAGTTGCACCTTGGTCGGCATAGTCGTGAACCACGTCTACTGGGTCCAGTTCGTATTGGGTTTTTTGCTCGTAGTCGCCTTGATAAAGGCGCACTACGCGTCCGTCAATAAGATCAATCGCTGGAATAATCATTATAGGTTCACAAAGTTAGTCAGTAGTTGGGCTCCGGCTTCGCCAGAACGTTCTGGGTGAAATTGCACCCCGTAAAAATTGTCTTTATTTATAGCTGCTGAAAACGCATTGCCATAAGTACAACTTGCAAGTGTGTGTTCGTACTCAGGCACAGCAAAGCTATGAACAAAGTAAAAGTAGGTATCTTGCGGGATGCCTTTAAACAAACTTTCGTTGTTATGAGAGACGGTGTTCCACCCCATGTGAGGCAGGCGCACGCCTTTCGATTCCATGCGCGCCACGTGACCTGGCATAAGGTTCAAACAATCGATGTTGCCTGTACCTTGAAAACCGCCTTCGGCACTGGTCTCCACCATAAGCTGCATGCCTAAACATACGCCTAGTACAGGTTGGGTAAGCGACTGCAGGGTTTCCACTAACGCTTTTTGATTAATGCTTGCCATGGCTGCCGCGGCGGTACCTACGCCGGGTAAAAACACTTTGTCAGCACTCTTTATCACGCTTATATCGTCCGATACGTCTACTTCAACGCCTAAGCGTTCAAGGGCAAAGCGCACTGAAGAAATATTAGCGCAGCCGGTATTTACTATGACTATTTTTTGTCGCTGGCTGGGGTTTACCACTGACATTACAGTGCTCCTTTACTGCTTGGTAGTGCATCACCCTGGCGCGTAATAGCTTGACGAAGCGCACGGCCAAATACTTTAAACAGGCTTTCTACTTGATGGTGGGCATTACCTTCGCTGGTGGAAAGATGCAGCGATAGCCCCATGCTTTGTGCAAGCGAGTAGAAGAAATGCGGTACCATTTCAGTGGCCATTTCACCTACCTGGTCGCGGCTAAATTCAGCGTCAAACTTAAGGTGCGGACGGTTGGAAATGTCCATGATACATTCCGCACGACATTCATCCATTGGCAACGCGAAACCAAAACGACCAATACCGCGTTTGTCGCCTAGTGCCTTTTTAAGCGCTTCACCAAGGGCAAGGGCCGTATCTTCTACACTGTGGTGATCATCAATGTGTAAGTCGCCATCGGTAGTCAGGTTTAACTCGAAGCCACCGTGGGTCGCAATTTGGTCAAGCATATGGTCAAAAAAGCCCATACCGGTTTGGATTGTCGATTTTGCCTGTGAATCAAGATCAACGCGAACACGAATGTCGGTTTCAGAGGTGGTACGTACCACCTCTGCAATTCGTGAAGACGCTAACAAGCTTTTCTGAATATCATTCCAGTTTAAGCTTTCACGGTTGTACTGAAAGCCGCGAATACCCATGTTCTCGGCAAGCTGAACGTCAGTAATTCTGTCGCCAATGACAAACGAACGAGTGAAATCCACCTTGCCTTGCTGTAGGTATTCTTGAACTAAGCCAAGTTTTGGCTTGCGGCATGTGCAGTTATCTTCGTCAAAGTGCGGGCAAATAAGCACGTCGTCAAATACCACGCCTTGGCTCTCAAAAATGGCCATCATGGCATTGTGTGGCTTATCGAAGTTTTCTTGCGGGAAACTGTCTGTACCCAAGCCGTCTTGGTTACTCACCATTACCAACTTAAAGCCTGCCGCTTTAAGCTTAAGTAGCACAGGAATAACGTTTGGCTCGAAAACAAGCTTCTCTAAACTATCTAATTGCTTATCTACTGGCGGCTCTTCTACGAGTGTACCGTCGCGGTCAATAAATAAAATGGCTTGCTGACTCATGCCGCGTCCTCATTATTTTTAAATTCGTTAATTAGCTGCATTAAACGCTGGTTTTGCTCTTCAGTGCCTATGCTTACGCGTAAACAGTTTTGTAAGTTAAGCTGTTTTGATTGATCGCGAATAAGCATGCCTTGGCTTACCAAGTACTGCATTAGGGCTTGCGCTTTTGCGTAGCGGAATAAGATAAAGTTTGCTCGTCTATCACCCACTAATTCAAAGCCTTCGATAGATTCCAGCGCTTCGGCTAGGGCCTCTTTTTCCCGGTTAATAGTAGCCACCTGAAGCTCAAGTAACGTTAGCGATTCAGCCGACAATGCTTGTGCAGCAATCTGCGCTACTGGCTCTGGAATAGGATAGGGCGCTATCACTTTAAGCAGAGCTTGAATCACCGGTGCCTGAGCAAGTGTAAAACCACAGCGAAGCCCAGCCAGTGCGAACGCTTTAGACAGCGTACGAAGTACTACTAAGTTCGGGTAATTGTTAATTTCATTTGCCCACGTATTGTCAGCATCGAACTCAATGTACGCTTCATCAACGACAACGAGTGCTTTATCGGCAAAGTGATTAAGCACGGTTTTAATGTCTTCGCGAGCGACCGGCGTACCGGTTGGATTATTTGGCGCACAGATAAAAATCACGTTAACGTCATCTTCAGCGCAAACGGCATTTACATTCAAGCTGAAATCGTCGTTTAACGGCACTTTCTTAATGCCCACATCACAGGTTTCAGCACTGATAGCATACATACCGTAGGTGGGCGGGCATATTAGAATGTTGTCTTTACCCGGCGTGCAGAAGGTGCGAATAAGTAACTCAATGCCTTCGTCTGCGCCGCGGGTAACAATAAGCTGTGATTTATCTAGCCCAGCATAGTTTGCGTAACCACTGACTACCGCTTCAGGCTGACACGATGGATAGCGGTTAAAGTTACTGCTATCAACGCTATATTCATTAGCATAAGGTGACTCGTTAGCATTCAGCCAATCTTGACCACCGGAAAACAAACGACGTGCCGACTCGTAGGGTTTTAGCGGCACTAAATTTTCGTTAATTAGGTTATCGATAAGTGCCGACATTAGGCGTCTCCTTGCTTAAGTGCCTGCATACGAAGTGCAACGGCCTGTTCGTGTGCATCTAAGCCCTCGGCAGCTGCAAGTGCCATAATCGCAGGGCCTAAATTACGCATGCCGTCTGCGCTTAGCTCTTGAATAGTGTAGCGACGCATAAAGTCTAATAATCCAAGGCTAGAGTAATTCTTAGCATAGCCATAGGTTGGCAGTACGTGGTTAGTGCCCGACGCGTAATCACCTGCAGATTCTGGTGACCACGGGCCTAGGAATATAGAGCCTGCGTATTTAATTTTTGGCAAATAATCACGGGCATTCTCTATTTGTACAATTAAGTGCTCAGCGGCGTAGGCGTTACTTGCTTCAATGGCTTGCTCAATGGATTCAGCCAAAATATAACGCGCATTTTCCATAGCAGGGCGTGCAATCTCAGCGCGAGATAGGGTTGCTAATTGACGTTCAACCGCGGCTTTTGCTTCTTCAATAAGTGTAGCGCTGTTAGACACCAAAATAGCCTGCGAGTCTGGACCGTGCTCGGCTTGGGAAAGCAGGTCGGCCGCTACAAACTCAGGGTTTGCGAACTCATCAGCAAGTACCAACACTTCTGATGGGCCGGCCGGCATATCAATAGCTGCACCATCAGCACGTTGGCTTACTTGCTGTTTAGCTTCAGTCACAAAGCTGTTACCCGGGCCAAAAATCTTATCTACTTGAGGAACGCTGTCTGTTCCCAAGGCCATAGCGGCGATTGCTTGGGCACCACCACACAAGAAGATCTTGTCGATGCCGCATTTTCTGGCCGCATACGCAATTTCAGGCGCGATAAGCTGTTCTTTGTTTGGTGGAGTACAAAGTAGCTTATTTTCGCAGCCCGCCACCAATGCAGGTACGCCTAGCATCAATACGGTAGAAGGAAGCGGCGCGCTGCCGCCTGGAATATAAAGGCCTACTGCGTCAAGGGCGGTGAAGCGCAGCTCGCATTTAACACCAGGCGTTGTGGTTAGCGCGATATCACTAGGCATTTGCGCTTCGTGAAACATTTTTATGTTGTTGAACGCAGTATCGATAGCACTTGCTACCTCTGGCGTTACCTTCGCAGCAAGAGCATCAATGTTTTCTTGTGAAAGTACAAGGTTAGTAAGGTCCGGGCAGTCAAATTTACGCGTGTAATCAAGTACTGCCGCGTCACCTTCTGATTCAACGCGGGCGATAATGTCGCCCACCGTTTGCTTTAACTGTTGGCTATTGGCCATAGCCGGGCGGGCTAGCGCCTGTTTTTTCTCATTTGCTGAAAGAGATGACCAAGTAATCATAATTGCCTGCCTTTTAGCCCATCATTTTTTCGATTGGCATTACAAGAATAGAGCTACAACCAAGGGCTTTAAGTTTCTCCATGGTTTCCCAGAACAAGGTCTCTGTAGAAACAACGTGGATAGCAACTTGTTCTTCATTTCCAGCAAGTGGTAGAACCGTAGGATTTTCAGCACCTGGAAGTAGGCTTTTCACCTGCTCTAAATACGCTTTTGGTGCGTGTAGCATGATGTACTTGCTTTCTTTTGCTAGTAATACGCCATCAACACGTGGCATTAGTCGGTTAACCAGTGTTTCTTTCTCGTCGCTAAGCTCGCCATCAGCGCGCTTAATAAGTACCGCTTTACTGCGGAAAATAACGTCTTTTTCAACAAGACCGTTAGCTTCAAGGGTTGCACCGGTAGATACAAGGTCACAGATAGCGTCAGCTACACCTGCTCGTGGGGCCACTTCCACAGAACCTTGTAGCATTACAGCCTTTGCATTTATGCCCTGTTCTTTGAAGTAGCGCTCAAGTAGGTAGGGGTAAGTTGTTGCTACTTTTTTGCCTTCTAGCGACTGGATTCCTTGATAATCCATCTCATTAGGTACCGCAATAGACAGGCGGCAGCCGCCGTAGTCTAGACGACGCAACACTTCATATTCGAATGGCTTGCCCGCAGCTTTACGCTCTAGCATTTTCTCTTCTAGCTCATTTTCGCCAATAAAGCCTAGGTCTACTACACCATCCATAACAAGACCTGGAATATCGTCGTCACGCACGCGAAGCAAATCAATAGGCTGGTTCGTAGAATGCGCAATCAGCAGGCGATCACGAATATTGAGTTTAATGCCTATAGCTTTCAGTAGGGCAATGCTGTCATCGCTCAATCGACCTGATTTCTGTACGGCAATTCGAAGTCTTTTGCTGTTACTCATTGAAACGTTCCTTACACGTTGTGTTTTAACTTTTGATTGCGCCTAAAACGAAAAACCCCCGGAAGTTTCCTTCCGAGGGTCGAGAATTTTCTATCTGCGCCACTGGAAGGATACATAGACCTTCCAGCACGAACCTGAAAGGTTATGCTTTGTGGTGATGGTGATGTTTCGTCGCGCAGTTAATCATTTTGAAAATTTTAATTCCTAATTTCGAACGGCTGAAACATTAGCGTTTTGAATTAGGATTTGCAAGGTTAAAGTGAACTCTTTTGGCACATTAACTCTAATTTAATGTGTATATAATAAAACAATTCGTTATGAATTAGTTTTGAACCGTAATTTTAGGCAACTCGTTGCCGATAAGTTATAGAGACAAATGCAAACTTCTGGAGGGCGTATGAGCAATGATCTACTGTTTCCCATTTTGCCTCGCAACACAAAAGTGCCGATTGAGACGGACGACCGCGTGAAGAAAGTGCAAAAGACCAAAAAGTCCGAGCATTTCAGTGAAGAAGAGCGCGATCAGTTTCAAGACGTGAAGCGAACTGAGATTATCGAAAAATCAGCTGAAAACTCGAAAGATAAAGAGCGAGGTAACAGCGAGGGTGGGCTTAAGCATATTGATATTGATGTTTAGCGAAACTTGTTAGCGTTAGGTTTTGCTCACATTGAGTTCTTCAAATAAAGCCGCAATTTGATTCGTCACTTTGTGCTTAGGTAAGTAGAAAGGCAGCGGCATTCGCTTAGAGTGAGACTCTTTCACTTTTACCGTGGCACTTATATAACTTTCTAACACTGGCAAATCTTGCTGCTTAAGTGTCTCAATTAACTCTCTTGGAAGCTTTGCTTGGCTATTGAATTGATTAACAACAATACCCAACAAACGCAGTTCAGGGTTGTGGTCTTCTTTTAGTTCCATCGCATTTTCAAGTAAACGCTCAATCGCCTGTGCCGAGAAGTCGTCGCAATCAAAGGGGACGCAAAAGCCATCAGCAGCAATAAGTGCCGCTTTAGAATAAAAATTAAAATTAGGAGGCGTGTCGATAAAAATGTTGTCGAATTCGTCTTTTAACTCCTTTAACGCGTCTTTAAGTTTAAAAATTTTGTATCGTGATTCGAGCTCTCGCTCGACTTCTGCCAACGCAGGAGAAGAAGGCATAACGAAGAGGTTTTCATAAGGCGTTGCATGCACGAACGCGTTAGGCTTCTTGGCTGTTCTGAAAATGCCAACTACTTGTTTGAACATATCGGCTACGGTAAGGCTTTGTTCACTGGCGTTAAATCCCACGTAGTGAGTACTATTTCCCTGAGCGTCTAATCTACCAATAAGGTCTTATGACCCAGCTTAGCGCTTTGCGCAGCTAAATTGGTGCTAATGGTCGATTTGCCTACGCCGCCTTTTTGATTAAACACCACGATTATCATAAGAAATCCCTTTGTCAGTTGTGTTTAAAATATGCCCAATTAAAAGTCCTTATGCAAAATATTGTTTGTGGTTTAATGCAAACTGAATACAGTTGTCCCAAACAGTGAAAAAATCAACACCGCAAAACAACGTGGTTTTATACACCTAAAATGGAAAACGTTATGGTTAATATAAAAAAGTCTGTATGGCGGCTTGCAATAATGCTTCTGGCGGTTTGGATGTCCAATAATACTTACTCAGCCGATGTATACACTGCGCAATATTACGCGAATAAAGGACTGAAAAGTGCTAAGCATTTTCCTGGATTGGCGAGTCTTTGCGATATTAGTCAGGAGCCGCGGGATATGTTCATTATTAACGATAACCAGCGTGAGAGATCCAAGCGCAATAAGGGTGATAGCGAAGTAAAAGGAAATGCTAAAGTCCGTCGTCAAATTCCACCTCAACAGGTCTTCGATAACCTTTATTATGTCGGCGCTGGCAACGTAGCAAGTTGGGCAATTGATACGGGCGAAAGTATAGTTTTAGTAGACGCACTAAACAATAACCAACAAGCTCAACATTATATCCTTAACGGACTTTCGGCACTCGGGTTGGGAGATAAGCCGATTTCCCATCTAATCATATCTCATGGACACGGCGATCATTACGGAGGTTTTGGGCTGATTAAATCAGTTTATAGTCCACGTATTGTGATGAGTGAAATTGAGTGGCACGTGTTGGAAAACGACGCGTTTGCAAGCTATCGCTGGGGAGCAAAACCTGAAAAAGATTTACTGATTGAAGATGGGGATGTACTCAACGTAAATGGCACTGAGTTAGCGTTTTATGTAACGCCTGGACATACACCGGGTACGCTTACTATCGTTCTCCCTGTGATCGATGGAGATGAACGGCATCGCGCTGTATTATGGGGCGGGACAGGGCTCAATTATGGTCCGGATGTCGCAAGAATAAAGTCTTATACAAACTCGGCCAATGCAATGAAAGCGTTGGTGAAAGAACAAAATATTGATGTATTTTTGTCAAATCACCCTGGAAGAGACGGAACAAGAGATAAGCTTAAGGCATTAACGGATAGGAAAGATAATCAGGCACATCCATTTATACAAGGAGAAGATGTGGTTGTTGAAGCATTTGAGCTTCTCGAGAATTGTACAAGAGCACAGTGGATGCAGATTGAGGAAAACCGTGCTCAGTAAAATGTGAGCGATAAGAATCTCAAGGCAAAAAAGAGAGAAACCGTAGACTTGCTCCTTTTACCTTGAGATTTTCAAACGTTATTTCTGTAGCATTTTGTGTTTATTAAATCTTCTTGCACTCAATAAACCTACTGCGAAAATAAAGATTGCAAACGTAGAGGGTGCACTTACCTCAGTTGAAGAAGAGGTTGTAGCAAACGAGCTAGCTAAAATGATCTCGCCGTTGACAATCGGGTTGTTAGTCAAGTTAAAGACAGGCCCGGTTAACGGCCCGCCAGCAGGGAATAGTGCATCGTAAAATGCATTTAGTGAGAAATCATCGAAAGATACTCTAACCGCGTTGCGTGATTCTGTGCAAGAGGTGTTGGAACACGACTTTTCGACTTCATTAACAAATATTCCCAAGCCAAAGTCAGCGATATTCAAACCCGCAAAGAGAGACTGATTTTCAAGTGCAGTAGCCGTTACGGTATTTCCCCAAAGATTCACTTCCACATCCACGATGTCTGATGAACCTGCTGTAGATAGATTCACGTTTGAGCCGGTCGTGGCGTTTCCGTCAATTTGCGAGACTGTGGAAAGTACATCAGCACTTAGCGTTAAAAAGCCACTTATTCCAAGTAAGTCTGAAAATAAGTCAAGATTAAGGTCGTTTATGGTTCCGCGGCCTGACGTAAAAAAGCTTGCCGGAACAACACTCGTTAAAGACGATTGAGATTCACCTTCAATAATGGCGGTGGATAGCGCGCCATCAAACTCTGTAACGTCGATGGGGCTGCCCAACGTACCCGAAGCATCTGCGCTTGCGCCAATGATAGTGTCAATCTGAGAATAATTTTCAGGAGCACTACCGCTGGTATGAGCTAAGTTGATAGTTGAGTTAGCGATTGCAGAGACCATACCTCCTATATTACTTGTAATGGAAAGATCGACATGGACTGCATTCCCATAACTGCTGCCTATTATTGCCGCGTTAGTTGAAAAGCCTACCGTCGCCGAAGCGAACAATGCGCTCGTTAATATCGTTCTTACTACTGCTCTTATCACTTTGTTGTTGTGTGGTTGCATGATGAAACCCTCATTTATGGCTTAGCGTGCTGCTAAGCGAGCCTTTTACAAGTAAAGCGTAGTCACGAGTGTTCAATTCAGTTATGAGGGTTTCCCCCTAAATTTAGACTTTCGTATACACGGCGGTGGTAAGAGAAGCTATGGGGAACACGACACTGTTTATTACTGTGATTCAGACAGCCTAAAGATTTAGAGCGGTAGCTGGCAGTTGTGCAGAAAAAATAAAAAGGCCTCTAGCATTCAAGAGGCCTTCGGTGTGTTGGAGCGCTAATCGCTAATATGGTTAGGAATAGTTAGGGCAGAATTAGTTTAGTTCTTTATCTACCCAAAATTTCGTGCCTTTAACAGTTGCCTGTAATGTAAGGCCGCTTTCAGTCATAGTATACACTGTGACGTTACCCAAGTAGCCTTCGCCTTCTGCAGATGCGCCTTTGTTACCGGCTTTCGCTGCTACATCCGCGTTACCACCTACAGTCCATCCATTTTCAATAAAGTGATTCATCGCTTTTTGTGTGTGGAAAACCATAACAATTCGGTAATCTTTTGCGCCTAAGCCAAGGCCTACGCCACCTTCGGCCATATTCATATAGGTTTTTGCGCTGGTTACATTATTGTTTACAACACCGTAGCCTGTGCCCGCCGCCACAAAGAATACGTTGATGTTAGCATTGGTAAATACGGCGTAGCCGGCAGCGTCTTTTACCTGAGAGCGCGTATCGGGCTTTTCAGAATAAAGGCGGGCAAGCGCGTTATCTTGCATATCTAAAATAGCTTGTCGCTTTTCAGCAACAGTTCCGTCGCCCATCGAAGCGCACGCCGTCAAGGCTAACACGGCAGCCACAAACACAGATTTAATAGCTAACTTACTTATTTTCATGCAATTCTCCTTAGCATGTAGGTATTTTATTAACTACAGAAGAAGACCATTCTTACTGTTTCTAATTCAATAAAATACCGTTTTAATTTACGTCACATTAGTTGTACGCAAAAAACGTGCTAAGTGGTGCATGGAACATTGAAAACTATTGTTCTTACTTGCTAGGACACCTGCAAGTCGCTACCACTCAATTTCAAGCTCTAACGCACCGGGATGATCGGTTTGACCAACCATTTCTTCATACGGTGTGCTTTGACGGAGCCAAACTTTCTCAAAGGCTTGAGAGTCAAAATGCTCCCTAATCTCGTTCAAACAGTGAAACGTTTTAGGTTGTGACTTGTTGTCGCGAACCAAGGTGCGTGAGGCGCCCATACCGGTTGATGCGAGGTAATTGCCGCCTTCTAGTGACTCAATGTATAAGTTCATAGTGTAACCCTCATTAGGTCGCAACTCGTTATCGCTGCGTCTTATATCTAATTAGTCGAAAATAGCCACAATGATCATTAATTTTGTGTCATGCACGATAAGGAGCCTTACGCATTGGTTGCATTTCAAAGCAACACGAATTACCACCACTTATTCGAACATACTGCGATCCCCGCCTTTTGCATACATTCATGAACACGCTCTTTGTCTTCTAAATTTAAAAATGATCCCACTTCAAATTGCTGCAGAGGGGCTTGTAGCACAAGCTGTGGCGCACATTTTAAGCTCAAGTCTTTTTTATAGTACAAGGACGTATCAGGGCGGAAGAATTCTATGCTGATACCGTTCGAGCTAGTGACTTGAATGCTGTTTGATGAAATTAAGAGCGTCTCCCAGCGGTATGTTGCTTTAGAAACCAAATACATAATCAGTGCCAGTAACCCGACCTCCAATCCTGCAAAAGGTAATATGACCCACGCACCGGCCAGTGACCAAGCAATAGCTATCGAGCTGATAAAAAGGGCAAAAGCTGCAATAAGGTGCTTTGTCTGTTGCCATGTTGCTGAGCGGTTTGGCGAAAGATGCAGTTGCACCTGGTGCTCAAATGTAGATACTTCAACCATGTTTTTTAAAATGCTGTATATGATATCTGTGTAAGTAAAACCTTATACGTAGTGGGATAACAATAGTTTGAAAATTGTACAGGTGCTAGTTGGCTGCGTGCTTAGAAAAGTCATGCCGTGTAACTTGCCGTATTTTCTGCCTTAAGGACGTATGTGATTTCTCTCATCAAGCAAAACGCTGGTAAAACAGCGTTGATAGTACTTTTATTTTTATGGATCGGCAGTTTGCTAGCGCAACCAGCCCCTATTGAGCTTGTTAAAGAGTTCGGGCTTTTCAGCGTTCTTGGCGTTATTGGTGCTATATTTGCGAACGCCACTGGAGCTGGCGGTGGCGTGGTTTTCGTTCCGTTTTTTAACTACCTGTCATTTTCTGCGCAAAGCGTTGTGGCAACGAGTTTCGCCATCCAATGCTGTGGTATGACCGCGGGGGCACTAACTTGGGCCGCGTATTATAAACACCAACACAAGTATGATCAGTATTGGAAGGCATTACCCAGTGTACTGATGTTAACGGTTCCCTCGTCAATATGCGGCATAGGATTCGCTCAGTATTCTTCTCAAAGTACACGGCTTCTAGAGCATTTGTGGGGGGGGGCCAATAACCTTCATATCGCTTTTGGTAGTTTTTCTATTCTATTAGCAATCGCAATATTTGCTTCTATTCCGCTAATGAAGCGTACCCATTTCAAAAAAGACTTACATACGAAAGATCTTTTGCTTTTACCTTTCATTGGTTTTTTAGGCGGCATTATCACCGCGTGGCTTTCGGTAGGGGTAGGAGAGTTAGTCGCTGTTTACCTCATAATTCGAGGGTTTAATGTAACTTTGTCTATTGCCAGCGCGGTTATCTTGTCGGCTTTTACTGTGTGGTCTGCATTGCCATATCACGCTTTTATAAGCGAGTCTGTGGTATGGCAGGTTGTTTTGTTTGCTGGGGCAGGTGCAATAGTCGGTGGAACGATTGCAAAGTTTGTTGTTTTAGCATTTTCGGTTCAGCGTCTAAAACTTTTTTTCGGTATTTGGGTACTAATTTTAGGTGTTACAAGTTTACCTATTCTTTAAGCCACGAGCTTGCGGCAGTTAACAGCTTAGCTCACCTCAGTTTAAAGCCTAAAAGTAACGCGACGCAGAACCAGATTCTTTTTCTAAACGCTAATCTCGATAAGGAAAGATAATATGGATATCAATCCTGTTCCTAAGAAACGATATAACGTGCTTCAGCCAGAATGGTCATCTCACGCTGTTATTTATCAGGTCAACACTCGACAGTTTTCAGAGCAAGGTAATTTTGAAGGAGTGAGAAAAGGGTTAGCTCATATTAAGTCACTCGGCGCGGATATTGTTTGGCTAATGCCTGTACATCCTATTGGGGAAAAAAACAGGAAAGGGGAGCTTGGTAGCCCCTATGCGGTAAAAGACTATCTGGCCATAAACTCAGAATTTGGTAGCGAAGAAGATTTCAAAGCGCTGGTGGATGAAGCGCACAAGCTTTCGCTAAAAGTCATCATAGACTGGGTGCCAAATCACAGTGCGTGGGATAATCCTTTGGTTGAACAGCACCCCGAGTGGTACGCCAAAGACTACAAAGGAGATTTTCGTCCATCTCCGTGGTGGGATTGGAGCGATATCATAGAGTTTGATTATGAACAGGTTGGCCTTCGCAAATACATGATTAACGCGTTGTGTTATTGGGTTGAAAAGTTCGACATTGATGGGTTTCGCTGTGATGTAGCGGGGTATGTCCCCAACGATTTTTGGCAGCAAGCAGTGCAAACGCTAAGCGCAATCAGACCAGTCTTCATGTTGGCTGAATGGGAGAATCGAGATCTTCACGAAAATGCGTTCAATATGACATACGCATGGAGTTGGAACGAGACGCTACACGAACTCGCACACGGACAATGTTCGCTGGATAGGTTGCGCAAGTATTATTCGTGGAACGAACGCAGCTGGCCTCACTCCGCTTACAGAATGACTTTCGTTAGTAATCATGACAAAAATGCCTGGGATGGCACTCAGCGCGAACAATTTGGTGATGCGCTTGAAGCCTGCATTGCGTTGTCTGTGGTAGGTGAAGGTATGCCGCTCATTCACAACGGACAAGAAGCTGGGGAAACCAAGCGTTTAGCGTTCTTTGAGCGCGATCCAATACACTGGCAAAAACATGAAATAGGCAACTTGTACCGCAAGCTAATTGCTCTTAAAAAGTCCAAAGCTGTGCTAGGGAACGGAGAGTACGGGGCAAGAATGATACAGGTGCCAAACTCTAAGATGGATAAGGTTTTAGTTTTGTACGTTGTAATGAAAATGAAAAAGTATTCGTTGTGATTAATTTTTCAAATGAGCAGCTTGATGTAACGTTTGAAGAACCATTGCTTGAAGGTGAGTATGCGCACTGGGAGCGGGACGAAAAGAAAATCTTCGGAGCTGATTCAGTGTGTAAACTCACGCCTTGGCAGTTCGAGATATGGGTGGCATAACGGTGTGATCGTTTAGTGTCATCTTTAACTACAAAAGGTAAAAAGCACTAATGTTTTTTTACTAAGTGAAAATTAAGGATGAACTATGACTGCGAATGATTCAGCTGAAAAAACAGAAGACCGCTCGTTAAATAATCATGCAGCGCTTAAAACTTCTATTGCCAATGGTGATGTTGAAGAGGTAAAAGCGCGACTTGAAGGACACACTTTGGATAAGCTAGAAAAAGGTTATCTTATCGATCTCGCACGCTTGAGTGGTAACAGTGAAATCGAGGAAGTGATTAAGTCAACACCCGAAAGTTAGATGCTAAAGAATCTAGCTCAGATCTAATCTGAGCTAGTACAACTTAGTTATTACTCTTCAGAACTATCACTTGAGTTACTTTCAGACTTACTCTGATAACGCTTAAATTCCGTACGCGTAATTAATTCATCGTCATTTGCGTCAATATTATCAAAATCACGTGTTACACCACTTCGCGAGGCTTCAGCTTTAGTAAGCTTACCGTCGCTGTTAGCGTCCATCATCTCAAATTTACTGCGCGCAATGACCGCTTCATCTGCGATAACCGTATTATCATGAACAACAGTATCTTCAGCGACGTTGTCAACGTTTGTCTTTTCTAAGTTTCCGTTAGCCTTCAACTCAGTCTTAGCTCTTAGCTCGTGAGTCAGCCTTTTGTCTTTCGTCGCGGCAACCACTTCATCGACATCAGTATCAACTTTAACTTCCGTTTCCATTGTACCTTCTGTACCCATACTCTCTTTCATCGATTTTACCGTTGCAAGCACGTCGTCATCGAAATGTTGAGGGTGCTTCGTTACATGAGCATTGAACTCTTTAATTGAAAGCTGCATGTCTGAATTGGTATCAATTTTGGAAAAGTGCGCATAAATCTCATCGTCGTCAGCTTCTTCTCGTGAAATATAGCCGTTGTCATCGTTATCCAAATCGGCAAATGTGGTGTCTATTTTTTCGATACCATTGCCGGCAAACGCGGCAGTAGAAAGTGCGGCGCTGATTAGTGTAGCAATTGTTAATTTTTTCATATCTAACTCCTTGGTTTTTCGGCCTCCATACTGCTTAAAAACGGAGGAGAGTATTCACATGGAGTTATTCACAGCATATGCCATTTCAATAAAATTTTTTTAGATCATTGGTTTATGTTTTTTGAAAGGTTGGGTGACGACAGGCGGAATTGTGAGATCTATAGAATTTTCTGAAAAAGTTACTCGCTATTTTTGACAAAAATGGAACGCGTTAAGCGGAGAATGTTGTGAATGCGAGCAACAATCGACCTGCCGTTATTCAAGCAGTGAATTTTGTTTAGTTTAAAGCCATTAGGTTTCGAATGAGTACTCAATGTTTGTTACGGTAACCGTTCGAATTTTGTAATGGCTTCTAAGCTTACTTCCCACGCAGCTTTGCTTACGCCGAAGATATGTGCAGTAGGTTTAATCAGTAGTTTCGTATCCAGACACCCAGCGGGTACGGCTAGAATGTCACCGAGTTGAGTACACGGAAGGGCTGAACCACAGATTTTACAGAAACTTTTGCTATGACGCGTGTTCTCGAGCGTGAAGTTGACTACAGCGTCAACACCCGATGCCCAAGTTATTATAGCCGAACTTGAAAACAGGTTGGCTGCGAAGGCCGAACCTGTATCCTTTTGACAATGTTTGCAGTGGCACAGATAAAAACTGTCAAAATCACCCTCGATTTTAAAAGTTACCGACCCGCACAAACAAGACCCTTTGTAATTGTTCATCAAAACTCCTTTTTTGTGAAATACCACTATTTAAAGCACTAAGACTGCTACTGTTTAGCAAGCCAATCGTAAAAATGCGCCACGCCCGCTTCTAAAAACGGTTCTATGGGACCGTGTTCTTCTTCGCCTGATAAATAAAGTGCTCGTCGACCTTTTTCTAGCAATAGGCAGGCTTCTTCATCTTCTACGGCTGTTTCCATATAGGCCGCTTTTTCCGCTGCAAAGTAGTCTGGCATATCCTTATAAAGTGCTTCGGGATAATAAAATTCAACGTGGTTTACACATGCGCCGGCACCCTTGGGATAAATCGTGCTGACGACAATAATATCTGGGTACCACTCAATCATAATATTAGGGTACAAAAAGCACCATATTGCGCCAAAGCGAGGAAGTGTTTGCCCGAATCGTGCCAATAATGCGTCTTGGAACTCTCTGTAACGCGGAGTTGTGCGCTTGGTAAGCTGGTCGCCTAGCCCCACTTTTTGAACTGAAAAATCATCGCCAAACGACCATTCTAAATCATCGGGTTTAACAAACTGGCGAAGCCCAGGGTGCATGGAGTACACGTGATAGTTCTCTAGATAGATTTCGATGAATGTCTTCCAGTTAAATTGATATTCCGTGGTTTCAGAACCGGCGTAAAAGTAATCGGTAAAGTCGAGATAGTCCTCAAGCCCAAGGGCAGATAAGTCCATATTAGGAGAGCGCCCTCGAAATAGAAGACCGTTCCACACTGACAGTGATTCCTTTTTCAACTGACCGCTAAGGGCATCCTTAAAGTGGGGTGCACCTTTAAGCTGGCCTGTATTGTCATAGCCCCAGCAGTGGAGTTTACAAACTATGCTGCGTGCCCGGCCTTGCCCTTCAAGAAGTTGAGCTTGTCGATGTAAGCAAACATTGGATATAAGTTCATAATTCTCACCTTGATTAAACAACGCATAACGGTCGTTAAAGTGAGGCAGTACTTGATAGCTAAACTTCTCTGGCACCATTAGGGAATGGCCCGCATAAGCAAGCCCTCGAGAGAATGCCTGCTCGACTTCCTGCCGGCTTTCATCAGCATCAAAGTAACTTTTTATAGAAGGATGGGTAACGATTTTCATAGTTTAAAACGGGTGCTAAAAACGCAGTGCGTTGAGTCGAAATAATATAGGCGCTATGTATCACTGAATTGCTTATAAAAATAGCAATATTTTATTTAAAGCACTATTTTTTTAAAAATATCGGAGTAGAATCCGCGCACCTTAATTTCGAAGTGATTTTCATGGACATTGGCTTCCATCACCTTGAAGAAAAGCGTCTATTAACGCTTTCTTTTTATATTGCCGGCGCATTTGTCATTATTGCGCTTGGTTTTGCCATTTTAACGAGCTCAGGCGCTATTTTATTTGATGCCGCGTACTCGTTAATCGCTTTTGTTATGTCAATGCTAACGCTTAAAGTGGCCAATTTGGTTCAACGTCCTGACGATGACCGGTTTCACTTTGGTTACACGGCAATTGAACCTACGCTAAACATGTTTAAGTCGCTTATCATCATTGCCACGTGTGTGTATGCCGTCGCGAGCTCTGTTCAGAGTTTATTAGCAGGTGGGCACGCAGCTGAGTATGGTATTGGTATGGTCTACGGTGCTGTGGCAACGGTTGGCTGTTTTAGTATCTCTCTGTACATGCGAGTAAAAGGTAAGCATTTACTGTCCGATTTAGTAAAAGTGGATTCTCACACTTGGATGATAGACGGCGTGCTAAGTGCATCCATCTTGTTCGCTTTTATTTTGGCCTACGCGTTAGAGTTGACGGAATATAGAACGCTGTCGCCGTACGTTGATCCTGTTTTATTGATTATTCTTGGCTCGGCAATGTTGCCGGTGCCTTTTAAGATTTTGCGTGAAAGCCTTAATGAAGTAATTAACAAAGCGCCGCCTGAAGCTATCTCGGCGGTAATCGAGAAAAAATTCAAAAAAACGTTGGCTGACGTCCCATACGAACATGTGGAAGTGCGAATTAGTAAGCGGGGTAGGGATGTCTATCTGTTAGTCCACATTATCGTGGATGACGCATTCTCGATTGCAACGATCAGTGAGTTAGACGAAATTCGACTGAAATGCGAAGCAGAAATGCGCGAGTGGGATCCTGCAATCATCATGGATATCTTGTTCATAAAAGATCCTGAACTTGCAGAGTAATGATACGGGGGAGTGTGAAATTTCTCGCATTCTCCCCTTACTTGGCTGGCAAAATCCTCCAAACTTTCCGATTATCAACTCTTTAAGCTAATTGAAGATGTGATGGAAACGCGACTTCCGCTATATAAAAAGCTGTTGGTAATGTACCGCATAGAACCGGGATGTCTTGGGCCGCAAGGGGCTGACTACGTTGAGGAGTTTTGTGTATTTGCCAAAAAAAGGCTAAAAGACAACCATGGTCATTGTTTGCGATGGACCATTAAGCCCCGCTACGACAAGACACTGCCCGAGCTTGAATTCCAGATAAAAAATGTCGTACTTTCCCGTGACAATGCGGCTAAATATATGGATAGCTTTGGTATTGATATCGATGCTTTCGAAGAAGAGCTAGAGGAGTCGCTCGCCGATTTGGTTGATGCATTTTTTGAACGCTGATGCTTTCAACTAAAGCCACCGTTGCATGCATTGCTATATACAATGCGAGGGAACTCGAAAAGGCACTTCAAATGCAGAGCACAAAAAAGCCCCGCCATTTCTGGCGAGGCTTTATCATTCATTCAGTTAAAGTGAATCAGTAACTCACCTTAATAGATCAGTTTAAAGATTTCAGTTTCTGGTAACCTTCAGCTTCTAGCTCATCATTTACGCACTCTAATACAAATACGTCTTCCGACTTGCCTTTTGTACCTTCTTCTTCAGCGATTTCTTTACAGAACTGGGTTAATTCCGCTACCAGCTCTGCAGGTGCTTCTTCTGACGCAGCTGCAATTACAGAGAACGCCATTGCGCTTAAACCTACTAAGCCTAAACCTATAAAGCGTAAACCTTTCATAATTACCTCGTTTAATAGTTGAGTATAAACATTTACGAGCTGGATATTGCGCCTAAGTGTTGAGATTAAAAAGCTAATTTTTTGTTCTAGAAGACAAATTCTTTTCATCAAAAATTTAACAATTTTTTTGACTCTTAAAGTGTCAGGAAGCGAATAGTTAAGGTGAGAAGTTTTTTTGATATCTGGGTAGTTCAGGATTTAAGAGAGTGGGCTAGGCTCACGCTAAAGTGTAAACCTTTGATGGGCATTTTAAAGGCTTTTTGGCATAATGCGCGGCCTAAAGTAGAAAAGTAACGACAGCGCTGAAACCATGCCCACAATAAATAACGTATTCTCTTCAGATGGCCTCCTCGCAGGTGCTATCAAGGGGTTTGTACCTCGCGAAGCTCAAACTGAAATGGCAAAGGCGGTTAAGCGCGCTATTGATACCACAGGTAGTTTAATAGTAGAGGCCGGTACAGGAACGGGAAAGACTTTCGCTTATCTCGCTCCGGCATTGTTGAGCGACGGAAAAGCCATTGTTTCTACAGGGACTAAAAACTTACAAGAGCAGCTATTTCACCGCGACTTACCGCTGGTAAAAAAGGCTTTAGGCAGCAAGCGAAAAACTGCACTGTTAAAAGGCCGTTCAAACTATCTTTGTCTACACCGTGTAGCGCAGCACAGCGGCAACTCTACGCTGGTTGAAAAAGAGGTATTGGGTCAGCTTTCAGAAGTGAAACGTTGGTCTAGTACTACGAAAACAGGTGATATGGGGGAGCTTAAAACCCTTCCCGAAGATGCCCGTGTTTTACCGCTGGTTACCTCTACAGTGGATAACTGCTTGGGCCGCGATTGCCCAGATTATGAAGATTGCTACTTGGTAAAAGCGCGCAGAAAGGCGCTGGATGCTGATATTATTGTGGTAAACCACCACCTTTTCTTCGCTGATATGGCACTGAAAGACACAGGGTTTGGCGAGCTTATCCCAGAAGCTGATGCGATTATTTTTGATGAGGCTCATCAAATTCCCGATATTGCCAGCGATTATTTTGGCGAGTCACTTTCGACAAGACAAATTCACGATATTGCGAAAGATATCACGCTGTTGTTCAGAACAGTGCTAAAAGATGCTGGGCAGCTAGATAAAGCGGCTGACAAATGCAGGATGATTGCCTCTGATTTACGGCTATTGTTCCCGGATACGGCTGAACGCGGCAACTGGGCAGAGGCGTTAGACCGTGACGAGGTGCGCATGCAGGTGGGCAAGCTGGCCGAAGCGCTAGGTGTACTGCATGAAGTGTGTAAACTCCATATTGGCCGCGATAAAGATTTAGACAACATGTACGAACGTGTTGTGGCTGCAAGAGAGCAGTTAGATGCGTTAAGCGACAATAAGCAAGAAAATGTAAGTTTGTGGTATGAAACTACTCAGCGCCACCTCATTATGCATTTAACGCCCTTATCAATTGCCGCTAAATTCAGACGATTCGTATCATCGCCGCCGCGCGGGTGGATTTTTACCTCGGCAACCTTAATGGTAAACGGCGGTTTTGATCACTTTCAGCGCCGCATGGGCTTAGAAGACGCTGAAACATTAGGGTTGGATAGCCCGTTTAACTACCCTGAACAGGCCATGCTTTGCGTGCCCCGATATTTACCTGAACCAAACAGCTACGCTATGCGCGAAACTTTGCTAGAAACAGCCAAACGGCTAATCAAAGCAAGTCGCGGGAGATGTTTCTTGTTGTTTACTAGTCACGCTATGCTTCGAGAAATTGCGCAGAAGCTAGAAGATGAGATAGATAATCCGCTACTGGTGCAAGGGACTACCACCAAGCAAGCATTGCTGGATGCGTACCTGGCAGATGAAAAAGCGGTATTAATGGGCACAGGCGCGTTTTGGGAAGGAGTAGACGTGCGCGGCAACGATTTGGTTTGCGTGATGATTGATAAGCTGCCCTTTGCGTCACCTGATGACCCGCTGCTTCAAGCCCGTATGGAAGATGTAAAAAAACGTGGAGCAAACCCGTTTGGTGTTATTCAAATTCCCCAAGCTGTTATTACGTTAAAGCAGGGCGCGGGAAGACTCATCCGAGATCCTTCAGATAAAGGCGTGCTGGTTATATGTGACAATCGATTAGTGACGAAGCCTTACGCCAAAACCTTCGTCGGAAGCTTCCCAGATATGAAAAGAACAAGAAGCTTGGACGAAGTGGAAAAATTTTTAGCCGGCATTGATGAAGCCTAAGTTAAAGCACTGAAAAAGCGGTAAGCGTGTATTACGCCATTAGCCCCGTTTTCAGCTTATATGAAATAAGAGATAAACATGAACATTTTAGCTATAGATACCGCAACCGAAGCTTGTTCGGTTGCGCTTCAATTCAAAGACACCGTCATAACGCGTTTCGAGATATGCCCTCAGCAGCATAGTCAGCGACTTCTTCCCATGGTCGATGAGGTGTTAAAAGAAGCAAAGGTTTCGCTGGGCGACCTAGATTTACTGGCTTTTGGTCGAGGCCCAGGCAGCTTTACCGGTGTTCGCATAGCGACGGGAATGATTCAAGGTTTAGCGTTAGGGACAGGCTTAAAAGTAGCGGGCGTGAGTACGCTTGAAGCTATGGCGTTTGAAGTAGCGTCTAAAACTCAGCATAAAGATGCATTGATTGCCGTCGCGTCTGATGCGCGTATGGGTGAAGTGTACTTCGCGGTTTACTCTCAGTCGCAAAATGGGCTTGTACTTTGCATTGAAGAGCAAGTTTGTCCGCCCGAATTGGCTATTGAACAGCTAAAAGTACTTAGAGAAGAAAACGGCGCGACTGTAATTGCAGCTGGCACCGGCTGGTCTGCCTACGAGGAGCTTGATAACTGGAAGTCTGAAGTATGTGGTGAGGTAGCGTCTGACATCACACTTCCAAACGCGCAATACATGCTTAAACTTGCAATAGATGCACATAGTAAAGGCGAAGTATCTGACGCTGTGAATGTAGAACCTGTATATCTGCGCGATAAAGTTACGTGGAAAAAATTACCCGGTAGAGAGTAACGACACGCTGCCAAATATTGGGCCCCCATTACTAACAATAAATAAATCGAGCAACGGGAAAAGAGGAGCGAGTCTAAAGGTTAAAGCTCGCTTCCCAATGGTATGATTCTTGCCTCAGTTAACTCTGTATGATTATCAATAATAATTTCGCCGTACCGTCTTCCGAACCTTCGCAAGGCCGTGTCGCTAAAATTAACAAAGACCCTGAACAGCAAAGTAAAGGGCAAAGCGAATCGTCTGCTAGGGCGATTGTTGTTGCGCCCGACGAACAGGGAACGGATAACGCCAAAGCGTACCAACAATTCATTCGTGAAGATGGCAACACGTATTCTCAAAATGCCATAGCGTCATACACAAGCTTTGAAAAGCAGCAGCAACGAGAGTCTATTCAATCTATGTTCGGCGTGGACATCTACGCGTAGTTCAATTCCAAATACCATAATTCACACAGTAGATAAATTTAACAAATTATTAAAACCAGCTGTGTATTTTGAACAAAAGCCTACCGTACATACTCTACAAATTGTTGGTTGGGATGATCTATCTCATTTAAGCGACATAGTGTTTGAACGGCAGTGGTTGTCCATTCGTATAAATGCTAATGTTTGGTTGTTGGTATTCGGTTTTTCTTTTTCTCATAAAGAGATACATGAAAGTAGAGGCGGGTTGTAATCGAAATTTCACTGTACTTTTTAAACAACCCAGTGCTTGTAGACTGACTTTTAATCAAAGGCAGCATTTTCTAGGATTTATAGGAGCTCGTCGATGTCTCGGTATTTAGTTTTACTTACAGTCTTTTTATTTGCGGGCTGCACAATAGTCCCAGATAGCATAGAAGTGCCTGAAGGAACGCAGCTAGTTAGCTATTCGAAAGCGGTCACGTCGGGGGCGAACGCGCAAGGCCAAAAGGCCAGATGGGGAGGAATGATTGTTGGTGTTGAAAATAAGCCCAACAAAACGTTCATTGAACTCGCTCATTTTCCGCTAAATCATTATGGCAAGCCTTCAACAAATGGAGAGACGTCGGGTCGATTCAAAGTACAAATTGATGGCTTCGTCGACCCAATTGTTTTTGAAGAAGGGCGTGCGGCAACGTTTCTAGGTACAGTTACCGCTCCAACTGCGGGCATGGTGGGTGAGCAGCCCTACATTTATCCGACGATCATTGCCGATGACTACCACATGTGGAGGAAGCAAGAGGTTTATGATGTAAATACTTACTTCTTCAATTACCACACAGGTTGGTATTCACCTTTTTATCGCTTCAATGGCCCTTGGATGTATCCGCATTTTAATCGAACGCGCGTAATTCGTTACGAAAATGCGCCGAGCAAGGCCACGCTTCCTTCTAAATCTAAGTCTACACGAAGCAAGACAAAGGCAACGATACAGCCCGCAAGGCAGGATAAAGCGAAGTAAAAAACTTATCATGGAGGCGGCATAATATTGCCGCTTTTTTTTATTTTTAGGACGGTCATGGAAAGCGCGCGGCGATTTATTGCCGCAAAGGATGAAAGATGATTGAAACAGAATTTAACATTGGGGCATTACATTTAGCTGCGTTAGATAATCAAGGTGCCGGCAAAGTCGTACTTGGCTTACACGGCTACTTGGATAACGCAGAGAGCTTACGGCTGTTAGCACCCTACCTACAAACTTACCGCTTTATTGCGCTAGACCTAGCTGGTCATGGTCGTTCTGGTCACCGTGCACTAGGCGCACATTACAATCAAGCTGATTACCTGCAAGACCTTTATGCGCTAATAGAATCTCAAGAGTGGGAAGAAGTCATTTTATTAGGACACTCTCTCGGCGGAATACTAGCGAGCCTTTTCGCCGCACTTTTTCCGGAAAAAGTCACTGCTGTA
This sequence comes from Alteromonas sp. KUL17, assembly GCF_006538305.1. Taxonomy (NCBI): domain Bacteria; kingdom Pseudomonadati; phylum Pseudomonadota; class Gammaproteobacteria; order Alteromonadales; family Alteromonadaceae; genus Alteromonas; species Alteromonas sp. KUL17. The sequence goes on along the minus strand of NZ_BJKJ01000004.1, from coordinate 292,053 downwards.
ATAAGTATTGATGCTTGTGGGCCGCTTACCGAAACTGAAGAAACAACCGCAGCACAAATGCGTGACGCAATAATGAGTCGTCACGCGAAGTCGCGAAATAAACTGCGAATCGTTGATTTAGACGACGCAGTTAAAGCCAGGTGCAAGGTATCCGATATTCCTGCCGAACACGCGCGTTCTATTTTATCGAGAAATTTGACCCAAGATGCAGGGGGACATTGCTTCTGGTCGAGCGACCCGAAGCTTCGTACAAAATCTACACTAAGACTCACAGAAAAGCAGGCAGAATCGCTAATGCGTGCTATTGTATGCCCAATTCTCTTTATTGGTGCATCTAACAGTTTTAAAAACCTTGAGACTGTTTTCCCCAATCGCAAGGGGTGGTTTTTAAATGCGCAATACGAACAATTAGTAGGCGGTCACCATATTCACATGGAAAATACTGACGATGTAGGGGTATTAATTCGTCATTTTGTTGAGCAATTGTAAATTGTGCCGTTTATTTTTTTTACACATCCTATACTATTCGCAAGTTATCAGACCAGTTATATAAGTGCAGCTCCCCATGCGCTTATAAAATAGTATAAGAATAAAGTAGAGGAGGTTTTGGTGGAAAAAACCTGGCTTAAGCATTACGACCCTCGCGTTTCCGCAGAAATTGATGCCGATCGTTACGCATCTGTAGTAGACATTTTCGAGCAGTCGGTAAAGAAGTTCAAAAATAAAGAAGCCTTCATAAATATGGGGCATTCAATCACGTTTGAAGAGTTAGATACCTTATCAGCTCAATTTGCTGCTTATTTGCAGGCAAGCGGACTAAAACGCGGTGATGCTGTGGCAATCATGATGCCCAACCTTCTTCAATACCCTGTTGCCATGTTTGGTATTCTGCGCGCAGGGATGGTTGTGGTTAATGTAAATCCTCTCTATACAGCTCGTGAGTTAAAGCACCAACTAAATGATGCTAATGCAAAAGCCATCGTTATTGTTGAAAACTTCGCGTGTACTCTAGAAGAAGTCATCGCAGATACAAATCTACAAGAAGTCTTTCTGACCGCTTTAGGCGATATGCTTCCGGCACCTAAGCGCTGGATTGTGAACGCAGTTGTGAAGTACGTTAAAAAGATGGTGCCTTCGTTTAATCTTCCTGAAACGACATCGTTTATATCGGCGGTTAAAAGAGGGCAATCCCTTCAATATAAACGCCCAGATATCGATAGCGGCGATTTAGCGTTTCTTCAATACACAGGTGGCACAACGGGAGTTTCTAAAGGTGCCATGCTTACTCATCGCAATATGGTGGCTAATCTTGAGCAGGTCTCGGGAATTTTAGAAACAGTGATTGAAGAAGGCGAAGACTTTGTTGTTACCGCGCTTCCGCTTTACCATATCTTTGCGCTACTGGCGAACTGCTTGATGTTCGTTAAATACGGGTGCCGTAACTTGCTTATTACCAACCCACGTGACATGCCGGCTTTTGTAAACGAACTTAGCAAATATCCGTTTACCATTTTACCTGGCGTAAATACATTGTTTAATGGCCTGTTAAATATGCCTGGATTCAGTGAACTTGATTTCAGCAAATTTAAGTTTGGTTTAGGTGGCGGTATGGCTGTTCAGCGCCCTGTTGCAGAAAAGTGGGAAAAGGTCACCGGTACTGTGCTTCTTGAAGGCTATGGGCTAACAGAGTGTTCGCCTGTGGTAGCGGTTAACCCGCCACAGATTGAAGCTTATAAAGGTGCAATCGGTATGCCGGTCCCTTCTACAGACATCAAGCTCCTTGACGACGACGGTAACCCTGTCGAAAAGGGCGAGCCTGGTGAAATGTGGGTGAAAGGCCCTCAGGTAATGAAAGGATATTTGAACCGACCAGAAGCAACAGAAGAAATTCTAAAAGACGGTTGGTTAGCCACAGGTGACATCGCAACGGTAGATGATGAAGGTTACTTCTATATTGTTGACCGTAAAAAGGATATGATCCTAGTTTCAGGCTTTAACGTGTTTCCTAACGAGATTGAAGAAGTGGCTGCAATGCATGAAAACATTGTTGAAGCAGCTGCGGTTGGGGTTCCTCATGAAGTCAGTGGTGAAGTTGTGAAATTATTCGTAGTTCGAAACAGCGACTCACTTACTGAAAAAGACGTTATCGCGCATTGCCGTAATCACTTAACGGGTTACAAAGTGCCTAAGCAAGTTGTTTTCAAAGACGACTTACCAAAAACCAATGTAGGTAAAATACTGCGTCGGGAGCTTCGAGACTAATTTCGTTGAAATAGTTTTGTGAAAGCCGGCGTAAGCCGGCTTTTTTATTACTGTGCAAAAATATGCAATATCAATTAATTACAACATCTGAACAACTCGAAAAAGTGTGCACTGCCGCACAGCGTCAAGAGGCGGTAGCCTTAGACACCGAATTCGTAAGAACGAAAACCCTCACTCCTCATTTAGGCCTTATCCAGCTCTATGATGGCCATCAGCTGGTACTCATTGATCCGCTCGCCATAGACAATATGCAGCCATTTATCGATCTCATGGAGAATACCGAAGTCGTAAAAGTACTGCACTCGTGTTCTGAAGACATTGAGGCGTTCCTTACCGCTTTTGATACCGTACCAACGCCTGTGTTCGACACGCAGCTTGCGGGAAGTATTTTGGACATGGGGCCGTCACTTGGCTATGCAAAGCTTGTAGAGTTGCTGTGTGATATCAGTTTGGACAAAGGGGAGTCGCGAACCGATTGGTTAGCCAGACCACTACGTGAAGCGCAGCTTAGCTACGCAGCGAATGATGTGCTGTATTTACTGCCTTGCTATCAACAGTTAGCCAGTAAAGTACAAGAGGCGGGGAAAGTGCACTGGATTTACCAAGAGATCGCTTTGCTAGTTGATAAGAAGCGCGCTCAAATGCCTGAAGATTTTGCGTACTTAAGCATTAAGAATAACTGGCGATTGAACAGCGAGCAGCTCACCGTATTACAGGCACTAGCGGCATGGCGCTTGAGTACCGCACGAAAAAAAGATCTGGCCCTAAACTTTGTGTTCAAAGAAGGGCATTTGTTTGAAGCGGCGCAGCGTCTTATCGATAGTAAATCTGGCCTTTCGCGTATTAACGGCGTGAATCATCAGTCGGTACGCCGCTACGGGGACACCATCATCACGCTAATTGAAGAGGCGAGAGCAAAGTACGCGCAAACACCAGAAAAGCTCAGACTTCCGGTTGTGCTGCGGTTAATTGATATCGCCAAGTACAAAAAAACGCTGGCCGAGCTTAAAGTTATCAGCGACCAGATAGCGAAAGACAATGCTGTAAATAGTGATGTTATTGCCTCTAAAAAACAGCTTAATCAACTGTTAAAATGGTACTGGTTTTCGGTTGATGAGACCCGCGTGCAGGGACTAATGCCCGATGTACTGTCGACGTGGAGAGAGCCATTGTTTCGCTCTCACGTAATTCGTCTACTTGGCGACGCTCCGGCCCAATAGTGCCTTAAAAGCAATATGGGTGAGCAGTATTGGCGAGAGGTGTATGTTCTCTGGCCAATTAAATCTGCTTAGTGACCCCAAAAGAACTAAACAAACGAATTGAGAAAGAGTAAAAATTCTATGTTATGCGCAGTTTATAAAACGCGAAAGAAAGACGGCATGTATTTGTACGTGCCAAAGAAAGACCATTTTGAAGACGTGCCAGAGCCGCTTATGGCGAAGTTTGGTCGCCCAGAGCTAGTGACTATCATCGCCCTAGAAAAGCGTGAGAAACTTGGCCTGGTTGACAAGCAAAAGCTTATCGACGAGCTTAATGAAAAAGGCTTTTACCTTCAAATGCCGCCAAAAGAAGATAATTTGCTAGAGCAACACCGTGAATCTCTTGGGCTTTCAAAAACGCCCGATAAGAAGTTTTAAATATCCATGTTATTAAAGACTCTAAACCGCTTAGTTAGCCGAATTACCTTTATAGCTAAGCGCAAAAATCGTAGTTTATTTCCTCAACCGCGCAATATTGCCCTAGTTTTATCGAGTATAACCTTAAGCTTTTCACTGGCAGTTCATGCCGAAAATCAGCCAAGTAATGACAGTGGGCTTAGCGAGACGGGCTTCAAAAGCTACGTTGCTCAACTGAAAAAAGAAGCGGCCGAAAAGGGCATAGATAAGACTAAATTAGATTTAGCGTTTGCTGACATTACTTTCAGGCCCACGGTCGTCAAGTCTGACAAAAGCCAGCCAGAGAAAAAAATTACGCTAGATGATTATCTAGCAACGCGAGTACCCGACTGGAAAGTGAAGCAGGCGGTTGAGCAGTACAATGAACACAAAGTACTGCTTGACGAAATTGCTCAAAAATATGGGGTTCAGGCCCGCTTTATTGTTGCGCTGTGGGGTAATGAGTCTAACTTTGGTAAGATTCAGGGCAACTTTAGTGTGCTGTCTGCACTGGCATCTTTGGCGTATGAAGGGCGAAGAGAAAAGCTGTTTAAAGACAATTTTTTTGCGGCACTTCAGATTCTAGATGAAGGGCATATCTCTGTAGAGGCGCTTAAAGGCTCTTGGGCCGGTGCGATGGGACAAACACAGTTTATGCCCATATCCTTTCTAAATTACGCAGTGGACTACGACGGCGACGGCAGAAAGGATATTTGGGGGACCAAGGCAGACGTATTTGCGTCAATCGCCAACTATCTATCATCTGAAGGTTGGGATAGTGAAGGGACGTGGGGACGCCAAGTAATACTAACCAAACCAGTACCTTTTTCAGGGTTAGCGAAATCTAACATGAAGCCGTTGGCCTTTTGGCAGCAGAATGGCGTCAAGCGCTACAACGGAAATGAACTCCCCAATGCAGAAATCAGTGCATCGCTTATTATGCCAGATGGTGAGCAAGGCCGAATTTACTTGGTGTATAACAATTTTCACACACTGATGAAGTGGAACCGCTCGTCTTACTTTGGCGTTTCGGTTGGGTATTTATCAGAGCGGATAAAACGAGGTTACTAATGGCTTATCGTCACATCGATTCTCAAGGCAATGAAATATCACTACCCGTTAGTAAAGTAGTGTGTATAGGTAGAAATTACCTCGACCACATTCAAGAAATGAATTCTACCGTATCTGAAGCACCCTTGCTGTTTATGAAGCCAAAGGCTGCCTTATGTTATATGCAGAAGCCTATTGCCATTCCTACCGACAAAGGCGAGTGTCACAACGAGCTTGAAGTCGCTGTGCTGCTAAAATCATCATTGAAGAATGCGAGTGTAGATGACGTAAAAGCCGCGATATGGGGTATTGGACTTGGTCTCGATTTAACCCTTCGCGAGGTTCAAGCCGAGCTTAAGAAGCAAGGCCAGCCTTGGGAAAGAGCGAAGTCTTTCGACAACAGTGCACCGCTGTCAGGCTTTGTGCCGTTAAGTGAAATAGAAAACTTGGAAGACCTGCGTTTTACCTTAACCATAAACGGGGTGGTTAGACAGCAGGGACATACCGAGCTGATGCTGCACAAAATCATCCCACTTATCGCCCATATGTCATCTATATTTACGTTAGACAGTGGTGACGTGATTCTTACAGGCACGCCCAAAGGGGTAGGTAAGCTTTGTTCGCAAGATACGATTGTTGCAACGCTAGACAATCATTTAACCGTGGAAACCGAGGTAATAGCAGAATGACAGCCGCGTTTTGGGAAACCAAATCTTTAGAAGAGATGACCCAAAAGGAATGGGAATCACTTTGTGATGGATGTGGTAAATGTTGTCTGCAAAAATTTATCGATGATGACGCGGTAGAAGAATACGAAGTGACCGACCACATTAACGATAATGAGAAGATTCACTATACCAATATTGTGTGTACGTATTTGAACACAAAAAAATGTGAATGTACCCAATATGAAAGGCGCACAGAGCTGGTGCCTGATTGCGTGAAGCTGACAAAAGAGAATCTGAAGGATATCTTTTTTATGCCTAATAGCTGCACCTATCGCCGCCTTTATGAGGGAAGGGGCATACCATCGTGGCACCCATTGTTAAACAAGGGGAAGAAACACGTGATGCACGCAAAGGGGATGTCGGTACGCAACAAGACCGTTTTTGAAACCGACGTGGATTTAAATAATTTTGAAGACTATATAGCCATTTGGCCTTTAGAAGACTTAGATTAACGCGCAGAACGCGCGTTAATCGCCATTAACAATCGCATAAAGCAACGCATCGCGCCCAAATACACGTTTGCGACAAAGCCCTTCTTTTGTACCACCAATTCGCTCTGCTACACGTATGCTTGCCTTGTTGTTAGGCTCTATAAAGCATTCTAATCGATGCAAATTCATTTGAGAGAACGCAAGCTTCTTCAAGGCTTCACAAATCGCGGTAGCTAAACCTTTTCCGCACGCGTCTGGTTTAAGCCAGTAGCCAAGATTAGCGATAAGGTGCGTGTGGTGAATATGGTTGATAATGCCCATACCTAAGCATTTTTCTTCGTGCATTAGCAAGTAGGTAAGTCCATATCCTGTATCTCGTGCCTTTTCCATGTTGGTGATGCACTGCTTAGACAGTGCAGGCGTAACAGGGCAAACCGCTGAACCAAACCAAGGTTTTACGTGATGGATAGACTGTTGCCCAGCCTCACAAAGCGCATAGCAATGTTTCTCTGCAATGCGCTGAATGAAAATGGGGCCTTGTTCCGTATGTATCGGAGGTAGGCGAGACGGTAGAATGGATAAGTCGATCAAAAGGGTTTCTTATCCAATAATCGACATGCAAACACAATAGCAAACACAGCAAAGTAGGCAGCAAAAATAATTTGCATCCACTCAGCCATTCCCATAGACAAAAACTGCCACGAATCTTCTAAACAGTCACCTTCAGCAGCAAATACAGCGGGTAGCCACTCGTGAAGTTGTAACCACGAAGGGAAGTTTGGCACTATTTCACAGCTTGCAAAAAATGGGTTCGCAGCATTGAGAATGCCTACGTGCTCTTTGGCAATTAAGAAGCCCCATCCTGCAGATACAGCCCAACCAGCAAAGCCAAGCATGCGTGTAAAGCCGTTGTTTTTAATAACGACAATAAGTGCTGACAACACAATACCGTACATGGCGGTTCGCTGATAAATGCACATAATGCAGGGTTTTAAACCCATGCCGTACTGAAAGTAAAGCGCAGCAATTTCTAATGCCAATGACGTGGCGAAAAGCACAAGCCATGAAGACTTGTGCTCTGCCCATTGGCTAATGCTGTGAATGATTCCGCGCATAGACTAGTGACCTACCGCTTGAGCACCCGCTTCAGCAGCGGTGTGGTGTTCAATGAGGTGCATGTCGTAAAGCACCTGAGTAGCATCAGCAAGTCCAATGTATGTTGCTAACAAACCAACGATGGTCAGCACGATGGTATATGGCAATGCCATCATAACCATACGGCCGTACGACAAACGAAGCAGTGGCGCGATGGCTGAGGTCAGCAAGAATAGGAAAGCAGCTTGACCGTTTGGTGTCGCCACACTGGGTAAGTTGGTTCCCGTATTGATTGCTACAGCAAGCATATCGTACTGGTCACGTGTGATTTGACCGGCCTGTAGAGCCGCTGTGACTTCAGTGATATAAACAGAGCCCACAAACACGTTGTCACTCACCATCGAAAGCACACCGTTAGCAAGATAGAACATAACCATTTGCGTTTCGCCTTCAAACGACAGTACCCAATGGATTACCGGCTGGAAAAGGCCTTGGTCAATGATAACGGCTACTACACCAAAGAATACGCAAAGTAATGCGGTAAATGGCAGTGCTTCCTCGAACGCTTTTCCAAGTGCGTGTTCTTCGATAACACCGCTCATAGAAGTAGCAAGTACAATAACTGACAGACCAATAAGACCCACTGACGCCATGTGCGTAGCAAGACCAATGATTAACCAAACACCTATTAGTGCTTGTACTACCAGCTTAGCGGTTTCACGCTTACTGCGGCCCTTGTCCATATGGTCGTTATAGTCGACCAAAATCTGTCTTACCGCTGCAGGTAGTTTTGCGCCGTATGAAAACATACCGGTTTTTTCCAGAATTACGGTGGTAAGTAGTCCAAATACGAATACTGGGATAGTAACGGGTGCCATACGGATGAAAAATTCAACGAAGTCCCAGCCAGCCTTATCTGCAATAATCAGGTTCTGTGGTTCGCCTACCATGGTCATAACACCACCAAGGGCAGTACCTACGGCTGAGTGCATCATAAGGTTGCGTAGGAAAGCTCTGAAGTCTTCTAAGTCGTGGCTTCCCAGCTCGTCGTCGCTTGTGTGGTCGTGATCAGAATGAAACTCCTTGCCCGACGCTACTTTGTGATAGATAGAGTAAAAGCCCAGACCTACACTGATTATTACTGCAACAACCGTTAATGCGTCGAGAAACGCCGATAGAAATGCAGACGCAAAAATAAACGATAGGGATAAAATTAACTTGTTGCGAACCTTAATCACCAATTTGGTGAACAAGTACATAAGCAGGTCTTTCATGAAGTAAATGCCCGCTACCATGAACACCAGTAGCAATAGCACTTCTAAGTTAACTTCAATCTCATGCATCATATGGCCAGGCGATGTCATGCCTATAAACATCGCTTCGATGAGCAGCAGGCCGCCTGGTTGAAGCGGGTAACACTTCAATGCCATCGCTAAGGTAAAGATGAATTGGATTACAAGCGTCCAGCCCGCTACATATGGGTCCACCATAAAGATGAAGGGATTAACAATGAGAAAGGCAATAATGGTTTTTTTATACCAGTCGGGCGCATGTCCCAGGAAATTCTTATAGATCGCCGCGATCATTGAGGTTTGCATGAGTTCCTGTTCCTTTTACAACAAAGCACGCATTTTTGCGCATCTTTATACTGTGTAGTTCCGGTTATTGCATACACAAACTGCTGGCGCGATGCGATTTATTTCGCTTTACCGCGGTTTTGCTGCTGTCATTATAGTCGGAAATTAAGCGTACATGATATTAACGTCTTGAGAAAGCAATTCACAGACCCCACCATGTGAAAGTCACTGAATATTTATCACTTTTTTATGATAGTTATCATTGAATTTGAAAATACGTAAGATTTCGAACATAAAATGTACAAGCAGTGTTTAATGGTGTTTGAAATAACACTTTAATTTTAACAAGTTGTTAAAAGCTTTAGTGGACGAGGCATAATTCATTGTGATAATAAAACAGCATCTGGTACAATCAGTTGCAAAATAACAATAACGTGCAGGCGATTAGTTATGATTTATAAGGCACAGAGTCCAGCTGGATTCGCCGAAGAATATATTGTTGAATCTATTTGGAGTGGAAGATTTCCACCTGGCACCATTTTGCCTGCAGAAAGAGAGCTTTCTGAGTTAATTGGTGTAACGCGTACTACACTGCGTGAAGTACTTCAGCGTCTAGCTCGTGATGGTTGGTTAACAATTCAACACGGCAAGCCGACCAAGGTTAACAATTTCTGGGAAACGTGTGGGTTAAACATTTTAGAAACACTTGCTCGTTTAGACCAAGAAGGGATCCCAGAACTGGTTGATAATTTATTAGCAGCGCGCACTAATTTAAGTGCGGTTTTCATTCGAGGCGCAATTCGAAACAACCCTCAAGAGTCTGCTGAAATTATTGCCCGTTATAAAAACGTTGAGCAAGAAGGTTTAGCTTTTGCCCAGTTCGACTATCAAATGTCTCATGACTTGGCATTAGCATCTAACAATAACGTATTTGTTTTGATGATGAACGGCTTCCGTGGCTTGTACTCGCGTATTGGTGGCTATTTCTTCTCGCACCAACAAGCACGCGACGTGGCAAACAAGTATTACGCAGACTTGCTTGATGTTGCTGAGAAAGGCGAATACGACCGCGTCCCTGTAGTGGTAAGAAAGTACGGTATAGAGAGTGGAAAGGTGTGGCTTGCTATTCGTGATGACATGCCTAAGGATTTGGTCGACTAAACACTAGGCTGCCAAAGGCTGTTGGTTTCAATACGACGGCTTTTACAACAAACAACAAAAGCGCCGCATTATTTCTGAATATGCGGCGTTTTTTATCGCTTTCTACTAACGCTCGTTGGTGAATTTACAGCGATGAAACACAGTTTCACATATCTTGTAACATTTTAACCCTTACTTAGTCCCATTCGCGTTAAGTAACGCTAGACCCTAAATCGTATTTATATATACTCACTTTACTTATAAACTTCGCTTAGTTTAGCTGCTTTTTTAAATCTTCAATGATCAAAAGTCGATTGTCTTCAATCGCTTGGCGGTAAACAAAGCGCCAATAAAAGTGCACAACAGGAATAATAATGAAATATCTATGGATAGCACTTGCCGCAGGTGGCTTGGTAGCAGGCTGTGGCGTCGAAAATAAAGCTGAAAATCCTCAACAAGTAGCTGAAAGTGCAGCGCCATCCGTTATGCTAAATACTCAAGTAAGTGCGCCTGTGGCGAAAAAAGTGCCGCATGAAATGACCGCGCATGGTGTCACCCGTAATGACAATTACTATTGGATGCGTGATGACTCCCGAACCGACGAAGAGATATTGTCCCATTTAGAACAAGAAAACAGCTATGTTGAGACTGTTTTGGCTCCTCTTAAGAAAAACCGAGAAGCGCTTTATGAGGAGCTCGTGTCTCGGATTGAGAAGGACGACTCAACCGTTCCCGTTCTCGACAATGGTTACTGGTACTACACCAGCTACTCAGGTGAAAACGAGTATCCTATTTATTTAAGAAAACCTTCACTTGACGCTGAACCGCAAGTATTGCTTGATGCAAACCGAATGTCTGAAGGGCATGATTATTTCAGTATTGGTAGTTATGCGGTGAGCAGCAACAACAAGTTGCTTGCGTATTCTGAAGATACGCTTAGCCGACGCATCTACACTGTGTATGTCAAAAGCCTAGAGAGTGAAGAAAAGCTTGATGACGTTTTAGAAGGTACGTCTGGAAGTGTAGTTTGGGCGAACGATAATATCCATCTCTTTTACGTGAAGAAAGACCCGCAGACTCTTTTGGGATACCAAGTCTATCGCCATAAATTGGGCACGTCTCAAAGCGAAGATGTTTTAGTTTATGAAGAGAGCGACCCTACCTTTTATACCTATATCAGTAAAAGTAAAGACGATAGTGTCATATACATTCACCACGACAACACCGAAAAAACAGGTGTGACTTTGATTGATGCGAATAACCCAACGTCTCAAACAAAAGTATTCTTGCCCATTGAAGACGGACAAGAATACAGTGTAGCAAAAGCGAGTGACGGTTATTTTGTGTTGACCAATATTGGGGCGAAGAATTTTAGAGTGATGAAAGCACCATTAGGCGCCACTAACGATGTGTCGAAATGGAAAGAAGTGATTGCACATCGTCCAGACGTTTTCCTTCAAAGTATTGAAGTAATGAACAACCACTTAGTGGTTAAAGAAAAAGAAAACGGCATGCTGCGCTTGGTCGTTCACAATCTGACGACAAACGAAGAGAAAGTTATTCCAACTCAAGATCCAATTTACGGTGCGTATTTTAATGCAAACCCTAAAATGGATACCAATAAGCTTAGAATTTATTACAGCTCGTTGACCACGCCTGGTTCTATCATTGATATAAACTTAGATACCCTTGAAAGCGAGGTGATGAAACAAACCCGTGTATCTGACACTTTTGACTCCTCTCTCTATGCCTCTGAGCGCGTGATGATTGAAGCGAGAGACGGTACGTCGGTTCCCGTTTCGTTGGTTTATCGCAAAGATAAGTTTAAGAAAGACGGCACCAATCCATTATATCAATACGCCTATGGCTCATACGGTTCGACTGTAGACCCAACGTTTAGAAGCAGCTGGCTGTCTTTGATAGACAGAGGCTTTGTTGTCGCGATCGCACACATTCGCGGAGGTCAAATGTTGGGGCGCGAGTGGTATGAAGACGGCAAAATGCATCAGAAGATAAATACCTTTACTGACTTTATTGACGTTTCAAAAGGACTTGTGGCAAAGCAGTACGCAGACAAAGACCGCGTCTTTGCTATGGGCGGCAGCGCGGGTGGCTTATTAATGGGCGCAATCGTAAATATGGCACCTGAACTCTATCAAGGTGTGAGCGCGCACGTTCCATTTGTTGATGTAGTGACCACGATGAGCGATGCGTCTATTCCGCTGACTACCGGCGAATATACCGAGTGGGGTAACCCAGCCAACAAAGCTGAGTTTGACTATATGCTTTCCTACTCGCCTTACGATCAGATTGAAGCAAAAGACTATCCACATATGTTGGTTACAACCGGACTACACGACTCACAAGTGCAGTACTTTGAGCCAATGAAGTGGGTGGCGAAGCTAAGAGAATACAAAACAGACGATAATTTACTGCTTTTCAAAACCGACATGGAAGCGGGTCACGGTGGAGCTTCAGGACGTTTCAAACGATTCGAGTCTACCGCGCTTGAATATGCGTTCGTATTGCATCTTGCAGGTGTTCCACTCTAACTCTACACCCACCTTTTTAAAACCAGTATCCTCTGGTATTTCGCCCGAACAAGTTAGCGCTTTTTCGGGCATTTTTATTTTTTGTGTTTTTAGTATGCGGATTCTAATTGTTAATCGTAAAGTAAAGCCATGGTGTTGAAATACACTCTCATTTAGCATTCATAGGAGCTGAACATGACTACTACTGACACAATTAAAGGTAAAATCAACGAAGCCGAAGAAATGGCACGTAAAATTTGGTTAGCAGGCCTAGGCGCTTATGGCAAGAGCGTTGAAGAAGCGCAGGGGCGTTACGAGAAGCTAAGCGAAGAAGCGAACAAAATGTTTGACGAGCTAGTGACAAAGGGCGAAACGCTAGAAGAAGACGCAAAGAGTAAGTTCAAATCTACGACTAACGATGTTGAAAATCGCGTTGCAGACGTGCGCAAGAAGCTTGGCCTTGATTCAGAGCCAGCTGATCAGCGCATCGAAGAGCTTTCAGCAAAAATCGATGCCTTGACTGAAGCGGTTGCAAAGCTAGCTGCCAGCAAGTAAAACGGTTTTCCTTCTGGGCACCATTTTGTGGTGCCCTCCATGCAGTTTTCATAAGCTTTTCAGTGCTGAAAGCGCGTTTTAAAAGCTGCAATTGAGTGACAGCGAAGCATTTTTACAAAGTTCAATGACTGTAGAAACCGTTTTATGCTGTCATGCTTAGTAAATCTCCGTATTGGAGGCGTTATGAGCAACAAAAAAATTCCATCTACAGAATCTGTGTCGACAGTCGATCAAGATTCATCAGTACTTAACGGTACTGCTACTTCACCTCTTAAATCGTCACCTCTATTTGGTTGGCTTTACGCTGGCTCAGATTTGTTATCGGCGAAATTAGACAACGCTGCAGGCGTTGTTAGTCAGAAAATTGATGACACGCAAGAAACCATAAATTCGATGCAGGCGAAAGGGCTTGAGGTTGAAAGCGAGTTAAGACGAACACTTAATCCCTTTGCCTTGGTTGATGCTGCTCAGAAATTAGTGGCGTCAACGCCGCTTTTTTCTGCATTCTCAGGCGGCCAGAAGCGCCAGCAAAAAGAGCAGCAGCTTGAACTATTAAGCGCAAAAGTTGACTTGCTTGTAGAGCAGGTAGCCCTTTTAGCAGCAAAAGAGGCTGCTAAAAAAGCTGAGGCTAAAAGCGCTGCTAGCAAGACTGCAGCGCCCAAGAATACCTCACCAAAGTCTACGCAAGCAACGAGGAGTACATCGACAAAGTCGTCTTCGACCGCTTCTTCAACTTCTCGTGCTCGCAAAGCCAATACAACCAAATCGGCATCTGCATCATCAAGTACGACTAAAAAAGCTTCTGCGGGAACAACTAATAAGCGTACTGCGGCCAAATCGACAACTACTAAGAGTGCGGCACAAAAGAAAGCGGCTAGTGCAGAAGCAACGTCGACTAAGAGCGCGACTGATACAACCAAGAACGACGAATAAAAGCACTTCCTAAAGATAAACCTCGCTTTCGGCATGAGCGCCAATTAACTACATATGTGGTTAATTGGCGCAGCTTCGTCCAGAAACGCTTTAGATAGACATAGTGATAGCTGTAGCTAAGTTTAGTTTTACATTTTCTTGAGAGGTGTTTTGTAGAAGTTGTACTATGAGCTTTTATTGAAGTGAAACTTCAATTTTTCCATCACAAACTTCACGTAACTAAGCCCACTATTTATTTTTCGCCCACAAATTCTGATGCTTTTTAAAACCGAAGAAGTCATAGGGTTCCCAGAAACTCGGTACTAAATCGTCAAGTGCGTCCGGAGTGAAGTTGCTCGACAATTGACTCATAATTTCACTTAATCTGTCTTTCCCTACGCGCATGAGTTTCTTGCGGTTAGCTGGGAAATAAAGGTTTCTTCCTTTGGGGATGATTTCTTGCGTACCGCTGGTAATGTACTTCTGATTTCTTGTTACCACTTTACATAAAGGCTCAGCTGGATTTGCAGGGTTAAGACCAATCACTATTGCACATTCGTACTGGTCCTTTTCGTGACCTTTCTCATTCATCGGTATGTAGGTAATACCGAACCCTTGTGGGAAATACCCCACAAGCTCAACAAAATCCTGAGCTAACTGCTTATTTAAGCCGCCTTTTTTCGCTAATTGTTCAATGAGCATGTAGCCTTTAGGCAAGCTCATACGTGAGTAGTCAGACTTAGTTGAAAGCACAATTGAAACATAAATTTGAGGGATCTTTACAATTTCTCCCAGCCCCGTTTTCGATACAAATGCATCTTTTACCAGCTGCTGCAAAAATTCATTGGCTTCTTTGTGAGTTTGAACAAAGCGATCTCTTTCTTCTTTGTTGTTTCCTACATACTTAGGTAGGCCTAACCCCTCAAACAAGTACTTTAAAGTGAAGTGATAGTTTAGCTTCAGAAGATCCTTTCGCTGCGACTCTTCCAGCAAACGAAATTCGTCTAGATCGCCATTTTCCCCTTTCAAGATGGTGAGTGCGGCAGGGCTTTGCAGGCCAATATCTTGAAGTAACGCTGCGGTAATTAGCGGTCGTCCAAGCTCAGTTTTCCATTTATCGCGCCAATAGCGGTTCCCACGAAACCGCGATGCAGCTTCGCGATACTTCGAGAGATATTTGTGAGCAATCGTGTCGTGCTCTAACAGTCTATCGACTAAGCGCAGTGTAAGCACCGCTTTGTAGAGCGGTTTGAAGCGCATGTGCACACGTGCAAAGTTGCCCTCTGGTCCTCGTGTGAGCAGCATAAGTGTACCAAGCAACTTAGCGCTGAGCTGTTGTGTTTCTTGCCAGTTATCGCCCTCACAAAGCTCAATAATTTTGGTGCTTACAGCGTCAAGCCGCTCTATCCTTGCCAGACGCTCTTCTTCAAGCTTTTCGGTGCTGTTTGTTATTTGCTTGGTCAGTTGCTCTGCAAGCACCTCTTTGTTTTTATTTCCCTCAATTTTCTTAAGCTGAGCTTTCAAGTCTTCAATGTGCTGCTCAAGAGAGGGGGTAAGCGAAAAATAGTGACTCGCATCCTCGAACACCGAACCGTAGCCCGTTTCTTGAGGATAAATCATATTGATTAGTTGTTTTACTTGCTGCGTGTAAATGCTGTCGGGGTTTTGACTTTGTGCGCTCACCGTTTTCCTTTCAAAAGATGCTGCGAATTGCCATTACTTTGCTATTGGCAATTCAAGACAGGTCAAGCGACGCACACGCTATCTTACTTCGTGCCCAAGCTCTACTGCCTCACGTTTTTTCAATTGGCCTAAATGATACCGTAAATTTTCGCTAATTTTGGTATTTCTTTTAATAACATGAAGTTGCGGCCATGATGCCCGTTCGCCACTGACAATCAACTGATTGATGCTTTCGCGCGTTGGATTAGACAACACCTGCGATAAATTTCTAATTTGGCGCTTGGGTAAAATATTGATGTTACCTACGTATTGTTGATCAATGATAGAACGAACTTTATGAATAGCCAATTTGGCACTTTTATTACCGGTTAACCTTTCAATGATATCGATGGCGAAAATACTGTTAGTTTTCGCTAGTTGGCCAAGATGGCGCGCAGACATGTCCCACAGCGAGTTGGGGTCAATGCGGCTTGCGGAAATGAATGGCACTGCCAACGGGTTTGTTTGGCTCACGATACTGTGATTTACGCCATATAGCCTCGCTAAGCGCTCGAAGGGAAGGTCGGCCATTAATGAGCCATCGGCAAAACGACGGTTGGGAATATAAGGCACAATATCGCCCGAAGGCGTTTTCGCTCTTAACTGTACAGGGCTAAAAATGATGGGAACTGCACAGGATGCACGTACCGCTTGAGTAATAATTGCATTCGGTGAGGTTTTAGCATTTAACAAGCGCGAATGTTGATGGAGGTCGGCAGGGGATACCGTCACAGTAATGTGTCGACCTGTTTTCTTAAAAGCTTCCTCAAAAGTGGTGAGGTCGAAAAGTTCAATCAGCGCATTTTCGAGCACGGAACTATCAAATAGCCCTTTCTTTCCAAGACCGGCAAAGCTTCGCCAGTGTTTAAAAGTCTCGTAAATAAAGTCGGCGCTGAGTGCTTCTAATAACTGGTCGTGAGTTCGTGTACCCAACATGGCTGCGATGATAGAACCAGCGCTAGAGCCAGACACTACGGTAGGTAACAAATTCTTTTCGTTTAACGACTTAACCACGCCAGCATGGAAAAAGCCTAAGCCTGCGCCACCTGAAAGCATAAGGCAGCTGCGCCCGAAGGCGTGTGCAGTCTCTTCAAAAAATGACAGTTTCTCGTAGAAGTCTACGTCTTGTTCATCGGCGTGATAAATTTGCTCTAGCGCCAATATCACTTCGTCAATAAACTGTTCAATAAGATATTTAGTGCCTATTTTACACTGGGTAAGTAATACGGGGTTGGCAATATTGCCTAAATTGCCGTGTAGCCCCTCGTGCAGAATCGACATAAGCGCATGTAAATCGCCTTTGCTTCTGGCAAGCTGTAGGCGCTGAACCCGTTTTCGAATTAGTTTGTAGTCGTAATCATCGCTAGCGTCTTCGGCTTTCCGTTCCTCAGCACCAGACAATGCATCGTGCGCTAAGCACGCGGCCTCATATTCATCATAATTGCCTGCATGCTCGATTTCATGTTCAAGCTTTTTTAACCGCAAGTCGAATACTGCCATGACGAGTACCTATTTTTGATTGATGAGGGCTGTGCCTTCTACTCATTTGAAAAAGTACACTGACCCGAAAAACACCAGCAAAACGATAGTTTTCACTTAGAACGCAGTTCTCAAAAATTACAGGTCATTAAATGTCCATATAACGAAGACTCAAAGCAAGGGCATGAGAACAGCGGTTCATACACTATTTTGAGTGTATGGCGGAAATTTAGAATTCACTACCTAATCGTTTGTTGTTGAGAAAACTGATGCACGTTAGGTGAATCACACAAGGTCAAACGTTCTAACTTTTAGACTTTCATTTAGCTGTTTTCAATCAACAATTAGCAGTAATTTCACTTTTTACATTGACCATTTCATAAGCACTCAGTAGCCTGAGAGAGAAAATAACAAATTGGACCACATGTTCGTAGTATGGAATGGAACTTTGAAACGCTAAGTCTGCTATCAATTCCTCTAATTAGCGCTATTGTTGGATGGCTAACCAACTATCTGGCGGTAAAAATGATGTTTTACCCCATTGAATTCGTTGGTATTAAGCCTTTCTTAGGGTGGCAAGGGCTTATTCCTGCAAAGCGCCGCCAAATGGCCGAGATTGAGGTTGAGTTGGTGCTTGGCAAACTGCTTAGTGTTGAAGAATTAGCACAGCGGTTAGATGCGGACGAACTCACCAAAGCAATAGAACGCCGTTTAAGTCAGGTTATTCGTAAAGTCGTTAACGATGTAATGGCGGAATCTGCGCCCCAACTTTGGGCTGCGTTACCTGTACAGGGCAAAAATTTAGTTTACCAACGTATTGAAAACGACATTCCTAATGTGGTTCATAAAATGGTGGACGACTTTCAGCACAATGTCTCAGAAATTTTAGACATTAAAGAGCTGGTGGTAGAGCAGCTGGTGAATGCGCCCGAACTCGTTAACGAAATTTTCTTAACGGCGGGCAGCAAAGAGTTTCCATTCATCGTGCGTTCTGGATTTTACTTTGGCTTTTTGTTTGGTTTGCCAACTATGCTTCTTTGGTACTTCTATCAAGCATGGTGGATTTTACCGTTAGGTGGACTGCTTGTGGGTTATGCCACTAACTGGATTGCTATCAAGATCATATTTGAGCCCAAACGCCCGCGAAAATTGGGGCCTATTACCATGCAAGGTATGTTTCTAAAGCGCCAAAAGGAAGTGTCTGAAGTCTACTCTAATATAATCGAAGAGAAGCTTATAACGCCTAAAAACATCACCCATGTGATCTTACATGGTTCAGGTTCCGCTCAGCTTTTAGAGCTTATTGAACTTCATGTTAACGATGCCATTGAGCGTTATGTTGCCATCGCTCAACCTTATTTTGCGTTGGGTGTGGGTTCAGAAAACTACCATAAAATGAAGGCGCTAGCGGTGCGTCAGATATTTGATAATTCTGATAAATATCTGCTCTATGCGTTTGATTACGCTAACAACGCTTTGCAGATTGGGCACGATTTGAGTGAGCGTATGCAGGCATTAAGTGTTGAAGAATTTGAAGGCGTTTTGCGCCCCGCATATCAACAGGATGAGTGGAAACTTATCGTAACGGGGGCTATTTTAGGTATGGTAGCTGGTATAGCTCAACTCTATCTGGTGTTTATGTAACGTGTTTAACGAGTAAAAAATTAATGCACTGGGTTGGCAAAGGATTGGACTAATTTATGAAAACCGCGCAGAAAATACTACTTACCGCGCTAACCTTATTTAACGAGCACGGCGAAAACACTGTTACCAGTGTTGATATAGCCATTGAGTTGGATATTAGTCCAGGAAATCTTTACTACCACTTCAAAGGCAAGGACAGCCTGGTTAACGCGTTGATGAAAATGCATGAGCAGCAGATGCAGAAGATACTAAGCCGAGAAAAGCTCGATACACTTCATCCTGAAGAAATTATGTATTACCTGTATTTGCTTATAGATAGTATTCATGTATTTCGCTTTTTCTACCGTAGCCCGGCTGACTTAGCAGAAAAATATCCCAGTATCGTGCGCCCTAGACAGCACATATTGTCTAGCTTGAATAAGCAATTAGCGTTTCTTTTTGAGTCACTATCGAAACGAGACATTCTTATTGCCTCAAAGGCAGACAGGGCACTTATGGTGGATTTAATGTCCTTAATCATCACACAGTCTTGTCAATTTGATGAATTAAACAGCCATATGGATAGTACGATGCAGCGCTATCATGCCTTGTCGCTCATGATGGTAAGCGTATTGCCAAGATTGGCGCTATCCGATGAACAAAAACAGCAGTTAGAACAGATGCTCGACTCTCATGACTTTATGAGAGATGCCTCAACCCCGTCACCCCTCGACTTCGCGTAAAGGAATAGTAATGGCAAAAACGCTCAGTTTCTTAGATAAGTCATTTTGGATAACCGAGTCAGACGAGAATCCAAAACACGTAGCTTGCTTGCAGCTACTTGCCATACCTAAAGGGGCAAAAAGTAACGAATATGTCCCTCAATTATTCCAAGAAATAAGAAGCTTTGCCCGTGCTACTTCTCCCTTCAACTGTGCGGTAAAAACGGTATTGGGGTACCCAGTGGGGTTTGCGCCGGTAAAAAAGCTCAACATGGATTATCATGTTCAAATTCATCGTGTGGCTGATGTTACAAACCGCGAAGCACTCGATGCGTTTGTAGCAAGATTACATGCTTCGCGGTTAGATCCCGACAAGCCCCTTTGGCAATACCATTTCATCTTTGATGACAACAGCGAGACGTTTGCTATTTATGCGCGGGTTCATCATATGTATGGCGATGGGGCAACCTTAGTGCGCTGGTTCCAAGCGGGATATGTATCAAACTCTCACGAGACTAAGTTCACACCAGTTTGGGCAGTAAAACGACTGCGCCATAAGCGCAGAGAGCCTGTGAGCTTTTACAAGCGCTTAGTGGGAGTGGGTTACGCGCTTAAAACCGCGCTCGATTTGCTTATTATCTTTATTCGTATATTCATGAAAGTGCTGCGAGTGAACCCACATTATATGCCTATTCCTTTCACTGGTACGAAAACAGTGCTGACTGGACAAGTGAAAGCGGGAAGGGCTGTGGCAACCATGGACTTAGACTTTAAGCGGGTGAAAGCCTTGGCAAGGCGAACACGCTCCACTGCAAACGAGGTGTTGCTATGTGCCTTCGATATTGGCGTACATAAACTGCTGCAAGACCACGGGCAAGTATTTAAAAAAGCCTTGTTCACCAATATGCCAATTAATTTGCGTAAACCCGGCGAGAAAACCACGGGTAATAAGATAGCTATTGTGCCGGTGCAGCTTGCTCACGGCGAAACTGATCCGTATTTACGCTTGCGCCAAATCGTAGTGAACCACCGCATTGTAAAACATGCAGCGCAGCACGCGCGGCCCGCAGCATTTAGCGGCTATACCATTGTTATTCAATCGCTTGCACTGGTCTTTGAGTGGTTAAGGCTATCTAGCGTAGTCAAACCCATTGCCAACATCTTAATCTCCAATGTTCCTGGGCCAAAAGATACGCGGTATTTAAAAGATGCAGAGCTTCTGGCTTGTTACCCCATTTCTACCATGACGCCTGGGGGCGGGGTAAATATTACGCTTATGACATATGCAGGCACGGCAAATGTGGGATTAGTGTGCTGTAATAAAAATATTGAATCGCTACAGCCGTTAGCGCGCTACGTCAAAGAGGCGTTCGATATGCTTGAAGCAAGTGTGGACGACCCCAGGCTAAACATCGACGATATTGGTGAACAGGTGGATACTGTCCCTGTTTCTATTGTGTCAGATCACTAGCGTGCATTGTTCCAAACAGTAAGCGTTGTCATTCAATGAGGTAAAAGCGCAGTACGTCGTCTTCTACACGCACGTTTTGGCCAGCTTTTGAGAACAGAACCTCGCGCCAATGGTCGTTACGCATGGTATGGCTTAAGTCTTCCTGCTTAATTTGCTTTTTAATGGCGTTGTTAATGAGAGGGATGTGGTAGTCCAACACTGCTTGTTTCGAGCCAGATAAATAGACCTTTAGATAGTCTGCAGCCATGTCGGATGCACCAGCACTAAACAGTGATAGGGCTGATTTTAAAGAGCCGCCAAGTAGAGAATTAACATTTTTGGGAAAAAAGCGAGACATTAGAAATTGTGTGTCTTTAATCAGCGCGTAATCATCGTTAACTAGAGTAACGCTGTCAGTGGTGATGTCGGTCAAATAAAGGGTACTCATATTTTTGTCGTAATAAGGTGAAGCCGATACGGTAAATACAACATGAGCGCGATAAATAGTGGTGGTGGCCACCACAATATTAAGTGCAGCAAGGCACTGTAGTCCAATACGGTTGTTTGCACTATCGAGTGCTATATTTCCTTCAAGCACGGTAACCGTGCCAGTTCCCATGGGGATATCGAAAGTGAATGAGTAAGGAAAGCTGCCTTTTACGAGGTCATGAAGCTCTGATTTCGTGAAGTCGTCGTGCGTCAGCTTGCCCCATTTCACAAGCCATTGTGCAAGGTAGACTTTACATTTGTCTTTAAACGATAGGTTTTTGGTCAACGTTCATTCTTAGCCTAAATCTACTAGGCGGTGGCTTGTTGTTAGTTTTTTCAGAGTAGGGGCTACTTCGATATAGCACTTAAGTTATCAGGATTATTAGATTTTTTAAATCTTACAATTTAAGTCTTTTCTTGGCGAAGTGTTGTTTGGTAATCTGGTCGTACCACAACGTTTTTTTAACATTTAATAGTCTTGCCCTCAAGGAGTTGGCGAAATGAGCGAAGTACTGAGCAAATACGATTACATTATTGTAGGCGGCGGTTCTGCGGGCGCGGTGCTTGCCACCCGTTTATCAGAAAACCCCGCGTTAGATGTTTTGCTATTAGAGGCTGGCTCAAAGGACACTAATCCGCTTATTCATATCCCGTTTGGGTTGTCTTTACTCAGTAGATTTGAGGGGATTGGCTGGGGTTATCACACAGCACCCCAAAAAGAGATGTATGACAGAGAACTGTTCTGGCCCCGCGGTAAAACCTTGGGCGGCAGCAGTTCGGTTAATGCGATGTGTTATATTCGCGGGCAAAAAGAAGACTACGACCGCTGGGCTAATGAAGAAGGGGCTGAAGGTTGGTCGTTTGATGATGTACTGCCTTATTTCAAACGCTCTGAGAACTTTGAAGAAGGTGCTGATGAATACCATGGCACAGGCGGCCCACTCAATGTTAGCAAGCTTAGGCATACCAGCGTGCTGTCAGACGCATTTGTGAACTCAGCGTCGATTGCAGGCTATCAACAGCTGGACGACTTTAACCGAGACGACAGGGAAGGGTTAGGGTATTACCATGTTACACAGGCCAACGGGCAACGCTGTTCAACGGCGAAGGGGTATTTAACGCAGGCCAAGCATCGCAACAATTTAACTGTACTTACTAGAGTCGCAGCCGAAAAAGTGCTGTTAAAAGAGGGGCGTGCAATTGGCGTTCAGGTACGTGAAAAAGGCGTAGTAAATCGCTATTTTGCTAAAAGCGAAGTTATCCTGTGTGGCGGCGCGATTAATTCACCACAACTTCTTATGCTTTCAGGTATAGGACCCAGAGCAGAGCTAGAAGAAAAGGGGATTTTTGTACAGCAAGATCTGCCTGGTGTGGGCCAGAACTTACAAGACCATCTTGATGCAATTGTACAGTATACCTGTAAAGCGAGAGAGGGCTATGCCGTGGCATTGGGGGCATTACCTTCCTATGTAAAAGCCACCGCAGACTATGCGTTTAAGCGCAAAGGCATTTTTTCATCAAATATTGCTGAAGCCGGTGGTTTTGTTAGTTCAAGTTTAGCGACGCACGGACCTGATATTCAGTTCCACTTTTTACCTGCAATATTGAGCGACCATGGAAGACAGTTAGCCTTTGGTCACGGCTATGGTCTGCATGTATGCTGCCTATACCCGAAAAGCCGGGGTACTATTTCGCTGCAAAGTAACCATCCTGCTGATCAGGCACTTATCGACCCGAACTATTTGTCTGCCAAAGAAGATCAGCAGGTCATGATTGAAGGTGTGCGTATTGCCCGTAAGCTGCTATCGGCCCCAGATTTCGACAAGTTCCAGGGCAGTGAGCTATACCCTGGGGAAGAAGCACAAACAGATGAAGAAATATTAGAGTTTTTACGTGAGCGCGCTGAAACCATCTATCACCCGATTGGTACTTGTAAAATGGGATGTGATAACGATGAGATGGCCGTGGTCGACACTCAATTGCGGGTAAGAGGTATAGCTGGTCTTAGAGTGGTAGACGCCTCGGTGATGCCCAGCCTAATTGGCGGCAATACCAATGCGCCCACCGTGATGATCGCTGAACGTGCTGCGGAGTTTATAAAAGCGGCCCATGAAGGGCAGCCGGTATCTTTGGCTAAAGCAGAATCGGCGTAATTAGGCAAAAGGGATAAAAGCGAGGAACTGCCTCGCTCCGGGCTTTTTAGTCGCTTACTGTAGGTTCAGTCGCGCAAGGGCATTTAAATCGCTTTGCGGGTATTTATCCGCTTTTGTCGATGTCGACAACTTAGAGGCTGTAAAAGCATTTCAGTGTGCCAAAACAAGCTTAATAACCGCGCTGCTTATGGCTGTTTTTGCATAAATAAATCCGCTGCACAATCACACATCTCATCGATATGACTGCTGTCAGCGTATATACCATCAATGAGCAATCGTGCAATACCGTGTAACGTGCCCCAAGTAACCTGTGCGAGTCTCAGCGCATCCTGATTATTTGGGAGAAGCCCTTTATCTTGCCAATAGCGTGTCATCGTCACCTGAAACTGAAAACAGGGAAATGCAACATCTTTCAAATCGTTGGTCGCCGCTTGGTTTTGCCAAATAGTGCGACCAAACATCAATTCGTACATCTCTGGGTTGTCGGCAGCGTAGCCAATGTATTCGTGCACAAATTCGCGGAAACGTGCCTGCGGTGTTTTGTCTTCTTGTTCGAAGATTCGTTTAGCTGCGGTATGCCAATCGCTAAAGCCTTTGGCCGCAATGGCGCTTAAAAGCGCACTCTTGTCTTTAAAATGGTGATAGGGCGCAGTACGTGACACTCCGGCATCTTCTGCCAGCTTTCTGAGAGATAAACTATCAACGCCGTATTCAGACAGACGCGCCGTTGCCGCCTCTATCAGTGCGCTGCGCAAGTCGCCGTGATGGTAGCTTTGTACTGCATTAGCCATAAACCCGATGTTTCCATTTTCAAAATTGAGACGAATAGATAACGTTTTATCTTGACACTGTCAACATAGCCTTTTATCTTGACGCTGTCTAGTTTGCAAATTTGTTAACAGGAACAGCCCAAGGAGACAGCGCAAACCATGAAGTACTCTACATTAGAAGTAAAACAAGAGGGTCATATTGCCCACGTAGTACTAAACCGCCCCGACGCAATGAATAGCATGATCCCAGAGTTCTGGACCGAATTGCCAGCGGCTATTCGTGAAATAGACGATGAAGGTAACGCCCGTGTTATTGTTATTTCATCAACGGGTAAGCATTTCTCTGCCGGTATGGACTTATCGGTGTTCCTGAACATGAAAGAAGACTTTAAGGGCGACCCGTCGCGCAGAGCAGAGCGTATGCGCCGTATGGTGATGTTACTTCAAGATAGCTTTACCGCCATAGAGCAGGCACGTATGCCGGTTATTGGTGCCGTGCAGGGCGGGGCAATTGGTGGTGCCGTAGATTTACTTAGTGCATGCGACATGCGCTATTGCACACAAGATGCTTTTTTTACTATTAAAGAAACCCAATTAGGCATGACAGCCGATGTCGGCACGCTTCAGCGACTTCCAAAACTCATTCCCATTGGCATAGTTAAAGAACTGGCTTATACCGGGCGCAACTTTGGTGCCGCAGAAGCGCAGCAACTTGGCTTTGTGAATCAGGTATTCGATGACCAAACTGCCATGCTAGCCGCGGTAATGAAAATAGCTCAGCAGATTGCGATGAATTCGCCGTTAGCAGTTTCAGGCACTAAGACTATGATTAACTACGCGGTAGAACACACGGTGGCAGAGAGCTTGACCTATATGGCCACATGGCAAGCGGGCATGTTCCAAATGGAAGATGTGTTTAAAGCCATGGAAGCACAGAAAACCAAAACGCTGCCGGAATATCCGCCATTACACCCAGCCATTAAGAAAATGAATTCGTAAGTGAATGTAATTAATTGAATTATAAAGCGCCTTCAGAGAATGAGCGCATTAGATAAGAATATTTAAACAGGCTTTTTAACGGCTTTTACCAAGCCAAAACGACTTTCAGGAATGTATCATGAATCAGACCGTTACCGATCATCCCGGTTACCCTCATTTATTTCGTCCGTTAGATTTAGGGTTCACTACCCTAAAGAACCGCGTGCTCATGGGTTCTATGCACACGGGCTTAGAGGAATTACCCGACGGCCATAAACGTATGGCGGCATTTTATGGTGAACGTGCCAGAGGTGGCGTAGGGCTTATCGTTACAGGTGGTATAGGACCAAACGAAGAGGGCGCTACCCATCCGTCAACGTTTCGTTTAGATACAGACGAAGCGGTGAAAAACCACAAAGAAGTGACTGACGCAGTGCACATTGCTGGCGGTAAAATCTGTATGCAAATTCTGCACACGGGGCGCTATGCGTATAGCCCTAAGCTTGTGGCACCTTCTGCGGTACAGGCGCCAATTAACCCGTTTAAGCCAAAAGCACTTGAAGCTGACGAGATAGAAAAGCAAATTGAAGATTTCATAACTGCCGCAACCCAAGCCCAGCGTGCGGGTTACGATGGCGTTGAAATCATGGGTTCTGAGGGCTATTTCCTTAATCAATTTATTGCAAAGCGCACTAACCACCGCGACGATGAGTGGGGCGGTGAATATGAAAATCGTATCCGTTTGCCTATCGAAGTAGTGCGCCGCGTGCGTGAGGCGGTAGGTAAAAACTTTATCATTATCTATCGTTTGTCCATGCTTGACCTTGTTGAAGGCGGCTCTACTTACGATGAAGTCGTACAGCTTGGCAAAGAAATTGAAAAAGCCGGTGCGACTATCATTAACACCGGCATTGGTTGGCACGAAGCGCGTATTCCAACCATTGCCACTAAAGTACCGCGAGCGGCATTTACATGGGTTACCGCAAAATTCAGAGAGGCGCTTTCAATTCCAGTAATTACGTCAAACCGTATCAACACCCCTGAAGTTGCGGAAGAAGTGCTGTCTCGCGGCGATGCTGACATGGTATCAATGGCTCGTCCATTCTTGGCAGACCCAGACTTTGTGCGCAAAGCGCAGCAAAATAAAGCTGATGAAATCAATACCTGTATTGGCTGTAACCAAGCCTGCCTTGACCATGTATTTAACGGCAAAATGACTAGCTGTTTGGTGAACCCACGCGCCTGTCACGAGCTTGAAATAAACGTTAAACCTGCAGAAACTAAAAAGCGTGTAGCGGTTGTAGGCGCAGGTCCAGCGGGATTGGCGGCGGCAGTGACCTCTGCCGAGCGCGGTCACGACGTTGTGATTTATGATGCATCTAGCGAAATTGGTGGGCAATTTAATATTGCCAAACAAATTCCGGGCAAAGAAGAGTTTTACGAAACGCTACGTTATTTTAAGCGTCAAATTGAGCTTCATAAAAACATTACCCTTAAGCTAAATACTTATGTTGATGCGGCTGCGCTAAACGATGAAGGGTTCGACGAAGTCATGATTGCAACTGGCATCAAGCCGCGTACGCCAGCGATCGAAGGCATTGAGCACGAAAAAGTGCTGACCTATATCGAAGTATTGAAGGAAAAGAAACCCGTTGGCAATAAGGTGGCCATTATCGGTGCTGGTGGTATTGGTTTTGATACCGCGGAGTACTTGTCTCATGGCAAAGAAACGCCGAGCCAAGATATCCCTGCATTTATGAAAGAGTGGGGCATTGATATGACCTTCTCGGCCCGGGCTGGTATTGAAGGCGTTAAGCCGCAGCCAGAACCATCACCAAGAGAAATTTTCCTACTACAGCGCAAGACAACCAAAGTCGGTGCGGGTTTAGGCAAAACAACGGGGTGGGCGCACCGAGTGGGTCTACTAGCCAAAGGCGTTACCATGATCCCAGGGGTAAGCTACGATAAAATTGATGACGAAGGGCTACATATTACGGTTGATGGCAACAGCCAAGTATTGCCGGTAGATAATATCATCATCTGCGCAGGCCAAGAGCCGATGCGTGATATCGTTGAAGGCTTAAACATGCCTTACCACTTGATTGGTGGTGCAGACGAAGCACTAGAACTAGATGCAAAACGCGCAATCGACCAGGGTACGCGAGTGTGCGCAGCGGTTTAATCGCCTAGCGCAAACGTGCGGTTAGAAATATAAGCGCCTCATCAATAGGTGCTTCAGCTTCATTATAAACCCCTCTTTTTCGGAGGGGTTTATTTTATCTAGCAGCCGAAGGCTGTGATTTTTTATGAAAATAACGAAACCAGACCTGTTTCAGTCTGTGATGGTAGCCTAGACCTGCTATTATCGGTTTCTTTTTTTGAGATAAACATGTCATACAGCAACACCCAAGACTTAGTTCAAGCAGTTACTAATTCCCCAGATACTATCGAATTTAACGACGTTATTGCGCTTATTGATAGCGCATTTACTTTCTCGCCCACTGCTTTCACCAATGGTGATGTGTTAAACGAAGCAAACCAGAACAACGGCTCGTGCAAACTGCTCGCACTCGGTCAGCATTTAAACCTAAACCAAGCTCAAACGCTGGCCTTATTTGGACGGTTCTATCGCGAAGACGTACTTAATAACCCTAACGGCGACGACCACGCCAATATCCGCAACTTTATGAAAACGGGCCATGAAGGAGTGGCGTTTGAGACGTTTCCTTTAAAGGAAGAGTCGTTATGACTGCACCGCTTCAAATACCATAACAGTAGACGCTTAAAAAAGATCACGTCAAATACCGCATCTATTTCTCTGCGATTTGTTAAAAAAAGAAAACCATAGCAGCGCAAATGTAAATTGGATGTATACATATGATGTTTGTTTATGTAGTATCAATTTAGTGTTTTAAACTTGATAAATAGATGTACGTTGGGGCGCACCATTTTGCAAATGAGGCTTAGCCAACGTGCTGTTAACCTGGGACTACATTATGAAACGTCAGTTTAAGGTTGCCGCTCTGGCTCCACTTATAATGATTGGTGCCGCGTGCACGCAGATAGAAACTACAGAAAGCAGTACTTCTTCAATAAATCCAAGTCAGCAAGAGGGTGTAAAAAGCTCCCTTGAAGCGACAGCTCGCAGCAAAATCAACGTACTTCAAACAATGATGGACGAAGCAAAGTCCAAAGGCATAGATGTAACGCGGGAAGAAGCCGTTGTTTGGTTTTCTAATGAGTTTCTAAAATTTGCAAATTGGGACGAAGCAAACCCAAAGGCTATAGAAGCTGCTTTTGGTTATGAACGACATTTTGCTCCTAACAAAGCAAAGCTAGCTGCAGAACTTCCAGATTTCGAGCGTAGAAAGGTGATAGATATTCTTGACGCTGGCATAGAAGAATTAGGCAAAGAGATTCGTGGCGAAATAAAACGTCGCCCAGTTGTTAAAGTTGACTGGCAAAACACTAAAGCTACTGATGATATGTTTGTGAGTAACGGTAAGCCTATTTTCCTCTACGATTACTTTTCTAAGTCTGTAGGTCAGCCTCTAGGCCAGCCTGATATTTATAATGACTATTTAGGTGCACTTTACCACGGTGGCGAAAACCTTTATCCCGTTGACCACGACCGAGCAATCAATTCTTTCTTAGTAAAAGAAGACGGTACGTTTGATGAAGCGCTGCTAAAAGAGCTTACAGATATTCCTGATGACAACATTGGCTACTTAGTCGCATGGTTAATGGGTATACCTGAGTGGGTAGAAGCGAAAGAGCCAGAAATTAGAAAAGGGCGATCGCTTTTTCAGGGCTTTGATTTGGATAATCCGCTTGCCCGTGAAGTATGGAGCAAGATACTTCGCAAAGCCGCCGCAGTCACTAAAGACAAAAAAGTCATCGAATTAGGTTTCGTGCTTGCCAATGAGCCTCACTGGTATTCAGAGGCTGGACATTGGACAGGTAACTATGAAGAGATGCAAGGAATCTCATCATACACGTTAGCTGAATTCCAAAAATGGCTTAATGAAAAATATAAAGGCAACGTAGCCCAGCTTAATGCTAACTGGAACTCCAAGTTTGCTAGCTTTGACGATGTAGAAATAGAAATTCCTATCAGCGAAAGCTTGCGTGGAAAGCCAATCTGGTTCGATTGGAATCGTTATAACATGCATCGAGCAACCTCTTGGTTCACTTTCATGCAAAATGAACTACACGCAGTAAACCCAGACGCAGATACCCACATAAAAATTTTTCCGCGTACATTTTACGAAGATTCTCGCTCTCACGGTATCGATTTAGAAGCCTTGACTGAGCTTACCACCATGATTGGCCACGACGCTAAGGCGCTGGGAAGCCCGAGTATAAGACCTCATATTTCTTCTGACTGGTGGGAAAAGTACACCTATAAATGGGATGGTATGAGCATGATTCACGACTTTACTGAGTCGGTTTCACCAAACAAAATCAACGTTAACTCTGAATCCCACTTCTTGTCGTCTGGTCAATGGAAAGTGATGGACCCACGTGAAAGCTACGTGCGAAACGTGTATTGGTTAGCTACGCTTCAGGGAATGGATGCGAACATGGGCTGGTTCTGGATGCGCGATCCAGATGGTTCGCCCGAAGACCGTTTAGAAGGTGAACTTAACTTCTTCGATCCTGGCTTAGCCGGTGCGTTTGCGGGCTCAAACAATATGCAGCCCCATGTTTCAAACGAAGTAACGCAAGTCATGTTCGACTTAAATACTTACTCTGAAGAAATTATGGCACTTAGAAAGCAGCGTAGACCGATGCGCTTGTTCTACTCAGAAACGTCTGCAATTAACGTTAGTGATTACATGACTACGCAAGGAAAGCTTTATAAGTCTATGTTTTTTGAAGGCTTCCCGCTTGGGTATGCGACTCAAAACATAATTGCTAAGCAAGATAACTCTGCGTGGGATACTTTAGTAGTTTATAAAACACCAAATGTTACCGATGGCGAGTTTAATGCATTGCAAAAATACCTAGATGCAGGTGGCTCTGTGGTTATAGATAAGCAGTCTCTTCGTTTTAATGAATACGGTCAGCTACGTGAAAGCACCTTGAAAGCACGTAAAGGTAGGCTCATCGTACTTGATGAAGACGCTAGCATAGAAAAGCTTCGTCAAGCCGCATTAGCTGAAATAAAACCGGATAGCGTACCGGATATTGAGTTTAAAATTGATAGCCCGCTGAAGCACAAAACCACAATCACGAGAGTGGCGAAAACAGGCGACAATAAGTACCTAGTGAATTTATTAAGCGTTGGGCACGAGCCAGTTCAGATCCAGCTTTCACACAAAGGTGGGAGCAAGCTAAAGGTTACAGATTTAATGACAAGTAATAGTATGGAAAGCGTTTTTGAGCTTGCTTCGGAAGAAGTGCTATTACTTGAAGTAGAAGTGAAATAGCATTTTAACTATCGCGTAAAGAGGCCGGTCACCAGTCCACGTTGACCGGCCTTTTTATTTTAAACTGTCACCTTAATTTTTGCTATCTCGTCTAAGCTTCAGCCAAACCTCTCACTACACCCCTTAAATTAACGTCATTGTAAATATTACCCCAAACAAAAGTTAAATATTTGTTGATTAATGCAAACATAATATGTTTATATTGGTATAACATGGTTGTGAGGGCACTCTGTGCGCCAAGCGGTAATATAGCTAGCCAAGCTGCTACCGCCTTTAGCAATACCGCACAGATTAATTGATGTGATTAAGCATTAAAGAACGAGAGTAGCGATGAAAAATGTAATAAATCGAGGTTCAGTTTTAAAAACTACGGCGATAGCTGCGGCGGTGGCGCAGTCGTTAGTGAGCGGGCACGTTTTTGCACAGGATAATGCTGATAGCGACAGCGGCGTTGAAGTGATTGAAGTCAAAGGGATACGAGCAAGTCTTAGCCAAAGCTTAAATAAGAAAAAGAACAGTGACGAAGTGCTAGATAGCATCGTTGCGGAAGATATTGGTAAGTTCCCAGATACAAACGTAGCTGAATCGCTACAGCGCATCCCTGGTGTATCTATAGATAGAGCGGGTGGTGAGGGAGCTCAGGTTACTGTGCGAGGTTTTGGTCCTAGCTTTAACTCCGTACTAGTACAAGGGCGCCGTCTCGCAACTGATACTGCAGGTAGAAACTTTCGTTTTGATTTACTCGGTGCTGAGTTAATTGGCGGCGCCGATGTTTATAAATCGGCGCCATCGCATCTTCAAGCCGGCGGTATAGGCTCGACCATCGATTTACAGCTGCAGCGCCCGTTAAACATTGGTGAAGAGAAAACCGTATTAAGCACCCGTGCTGTTTATGAAGATAACTCTGGTGATGTGGCACCACAGTTCTTCGGCCTTTACAGCAATACATTCGATGATGATAAATTAGGTGCTTTATTCTCACTTTCATATCAAAAGCGTAAGTCAGCACAGGATGCTGTTTTTTCTGGGGTATTTGTTGGGCCAGAAATAAACGAAGAGCAAGCTTCAGTGCTCTTCGCTGATGGCGAAGGAAATGGTGCTGGTCGCTATCTGCACCAACAACAAATTCGTTATGCGCGACAATTTCAGGACCGTGATCGTATTGGCGCTACCGCGGTACTTCAGTACCAATTAGCAGATAACGCCTTGCTAACCATAGATGGCTTGTTTAGTGAATTCGATATTACCAACCAAACCACTCACAATTTTATGTTTAACGAGCGCGTCACTTACAACAATGCGGTAACTGACGAAAACAATATTCTTGTGGCTTGGGATCAAATTGGACGTCCGTTTCAAGCTGCAGTAGAGGACAATCGTACTTCTCAGGTTTACCAAATCGGCGCAAATTTAGAGTGGGATATCACTGATGATTTAGTTGCAACATTTGATGTCTCTTATTCAGAAGCTGAAGACGATTCAGCGGGTGACGACTTCTTCTTCGTTGTAGCAGGTCCACAAGCCGTTCAAAGATACGATAATACAGGGGGCTTTGACGCGCCTGTATTCCAAAACTTCGAGTTTGAACTAGCCACTACAGATTTAAACGGTGACGGACAGATTAATAACCTTGACCGTATTGTGGGTGATGAAATTACAGCGCCTGATCCGAACGATACCTATTCGTGGTTTGGTACCCGAGAAGGACAGGGGAGTACTGATGAAGTACTAGAGCTTCGAAGTGACTTTGAATGGTATGTGGATGCTGGTGTTCTAGAAAGTGTCACTTTCGGCGCTTACTATGGTGACCAAGAAAAGACACGTTCTGACGCCCGCACGCCAGGCGGTGGTGGCGGCATCAATAACGCTTATCTTCAAGGCCAAATCCCATTACCCGCAGAGCTATTTTCGTTAGAAAACAACAGCAACTTCCTTGATGGTATCGACGTAAACCTTCCTTCGCAATACTTGGCCTATGACCCTGAAGAAGTCATTGCTTATTTAGAGTCACCTGCGGCTATGGAAATGCGCGATATGCTAAACGGATTGCCACTGGGAACAACTGCTGCACGTTTAGGTTTAGATCCTTCTAACCCGCGTGCCGATGGAGGCGTAGGGTTTAACGCTGTCGATGTCCCTCGTAATGCGTTTATTATTGGTGAGGAAACATTGGCCGCCTACGTTAATGCCAAGCTTTCTGGTGAAATTGCAGATATGGGGCTAACGGTAAATATTGGCTTCCGCTACACGCAAACAGAAACTACTTCTGAAGCGTTCGCAGAACCCTTTGCAACAATATTCCCAGACCCAACTCGTCCAGATGTGTTGTTAAGCACGCGCTTACCAGCACAATTTATAGAGCAAACTGAAGACTATAATGAATTTTTACCTTCAATCGCTGCACGTTTAAACATTACTCATGAGCTCGTAGCACGGGCGTCGTACTCACAATCTTTAACACGTCCTAACTTGGCAGACTTGAACCCAGGTATAAATACGGCGCCAGAGCTAAGGCTATCTGATTTATCAGGTTCATCAGGTAACCCAGACTTAGACCCGTTCGTGTCTGACAATATTGACCTTTCGCTAGAGTACTATTTTGGTGAAACGTCTGCGGTAAGTGTTGGCTTCTTTAGAAAGGATGTATCGGCATTTATTGCGCAGCAAGAGCAGTTAGAAGGTCTTACGTTGCCACCAGGTAATCGATTAGACGAGGTTACTGAAGATAGAAGTAACATCGATGGTGACACCATATTTTTGAATATAAATCGCCCTCGTAATTTGAATTCTACCGTGGTCGACGGCGTTGAAATTGCCTTTCAGCATGTTTTCGACACACTACCAGGCTTACTTCAATACGTAGGGGTTAGCGCTAACTTAACTTATGTGAGCTCTGATGATGAGGTAGGGGACGAGTTAATTGATTCTGCGGTAGCACTACCTGGCCTCAGCGACTCACAAAACTTTGTATTGTTTTACGATGACGGGGAAATCGAAGGTCGAGTGGCATACAACAAAAGAGATCGTTTCTTTAGCGACCGACAAGGTCCAGAGCCGATATTTACTGAAGATTTTGACCAGCTTGACGTGCGAGTCGCATGGAACATTAATGAAACCTATCAAGTATTTGTTGAAGGGACTAATTTGACAGACTCATTTGTTAAGCGTTCGGGCAGATTTGAAAGCCGATTTGGCGGTATAGAAGATCCGGGAGCACGCTACGTCCTTGGAGCAAGAGCAACATTCTAAGAAGTGTAAAACTAAAGTAAGCACCTCAACGAGGTGCTTTTTTATCAATTAAAATTGATAGGAAGCGCCAACGATAAAGTTTCGACCACTCGTTGAATATGATTGCGTTCTATTGTCTTGAAATTGACGGATACGTTCATCGGTTAAGTTATTACCTTCAAACGTAATTTGAAATGACTCACTTACGTTATAGAATGCTTTAAAGTCGAGAAACGTTGTGTCATCAAAGCCTTCAACTATATTTTGGCTAGCACCTTCTCCAGTTATGTATTCATCGCGATATGCAAGCGATGTTCTTACCCCCCATCTTTCAGTCTCGTAAAATACGGTCACATTGTAAGCAAGTTCAGATAGACCCGGCGGTGTAACTTTAAACGCTTCGCCCTCATTGAACAGCGTCGTTTCACCGTCAGCAAACGTGACATTGGTAGCAACGCCCATATTTTTTAACGCGCCGGGAAGGAATGTTAAGTCTGCTTGGAAGGCAATCTCTATACCTCGTACTTTTGCACTGTCGCCGTTAATAGGTTGGTTAACTGTAAATTCAGTTTGCGCATTTACCCTTGGGTCAAAGTCTAAAAACGATAATGGGTAACCTGTTTCAGAGTAAGGCATGGTATTCGACTGCTCTACAATAAAAGAGTCCATATCTTTATAAAAAGCGCCCACAGATACGCGTAAACTCTCAGCATAATACTCTAACGAGGTATCAATTGAATCGGCAACGAAACGCTCTAGGTTTGGATTGCCCGAAGAAATGAATGTGTCTGCAACGCCAACCTGACCGGCCGCTCGTAGTTGGTTGAGAGAAGGGCGAGAAATATTCCTGTTAGCGCTAAATCGAGCTACCCATTGATCGCTTATATCAAGGGCTAAATTTAATGAAGGCAAAAAGTCATCATAAGAATTGTCGAACACCACTTCGTCTAACCCTTCGCCAGTATTTACTTCGCCTGTCGATGTTTGCTCGGTTTGATACCATCTCACGCCTAGGTTACCGCGCAATACCATATCTCCAATTTCTCGGTTGAAGTTGTATTTGGTATAAAGCGCTAGCGTTTCCTCTTCGATATCGTAAACCGTGCCCGGACGATTAAATGTTGAGTCTAACTCTCTAGAAATTCTCCCTGTGGCTTCGAGTAAGTCGAAGGTTGCAGTATTATTTGCAATAGCATAGGGGCGAAGAATAGGTATCGTGGTTAACTGGAAAACCGCAGCGGGATCAGTTTCGTCATCCTCCCAATCTTCGCGGTCTCTTCTTTCATAGCCAGAAGATTCGTAGTTTTTAAATTGAACTCCAAAATCTATTGAGTCTCCTGACGCTAGCATATAGTGCCAATCTGAAGACATAATATTGAAACTGTTTTCAATGTTGTCTTCACGCACATCAGAGCGCATAAGCATCCATTCATCAAAGTCTGAAATATCAAAGTCGTAAGTGTTTTGACCGTATGGTGAGTTGCGCCAGTCTACTGAGAAAGCATGTCCAGTCGCTTCTGCAAAAATTTTGTCGTGAATGGGTTGATCAAAATTTGAATTAGAACGACCAAACATCAACGTGGACAATAAATTATCGGTAACTTCAAATTCTCCGTTGAGCGAGACTTGGTAAAAGTCAGTTTCACCGTAGCTTACTTTAGATTCAGTGCGTAAATCTAAATTCTCAAAAGATGCAAAAACTAAGTCGTCTTCTTGAATAGCGGCATCTACGAGTAATTGTTCACCCGTCACGTCGCCAGTAAAGGCATTTGTACCTGCAGTAGATATCTGGTTTTCAATACGGTCATTTGAAAGCTGCCCATATAGCCCATCAAGTGACCACAGTGTTGTAGGAGAAGCTTGCCATTGAAGTGAGCCGGTTATACCCAAACGTTCACGCTCGTTAAACCACGATGCAATATTATTGGCTCGTGGTATGAACACCCTTTCGTTTCCCTCGGCATTGATGAGACGGTCAGCAATATTGTCGTCGACGGAAGAGGCAACATTATCTTGACCAAAGCTAGCCTGACGCCATGACCAAACGTGATATCCACGTTCAATAGTATCAACTTTTGAATAAGCCGCTGAAATCAGCGCGCCAACGTCGCCCCACGTATTGGACAATAAACCTGCAAATCGAGGGCCTGTGTTGTCGGCGAGATCGTTATGAATGGCTTTCGCCGTAATTGCACCTTTGAATCCATCGTAGTCAAATGGCTGGGCTGTATGTAAATCAACAGTACCTGCTATTCCCCCTTCATCTAAGCTTGCCTCATAAGATTTGTGCACATCTATACGATTAAAAAGCTCAGATGCAAAAACACTAAAGTCAAAGTTTCGTGTTCGAGAGGCACTGCCTCGTTGGTCAATGCCTGAATCAGTGGTGAAAAGTGCCTCCATTCCGTTTACCCGTGTACGAGTGAAGTTGGGCCCAAGCCCTCTGAGCGCTATTTGGCGCCCTTCGCCAGAATCACGAGAAATGGTAACCCCTGAAATGCGTTGCAACGACTCAGCTAAGTTCAAGTCTGGGAAATTAGCAATATCTTCAGCTAATATACTTTCTGTTACGTTGTCTGACGCTTTTTTCAGCGCAGCACTTTCTTTTAAACTAGAGCGGTAGCCTTTTACTTCAATTTTTTCAATGTCATTGACTGTAGAATGTGTCTCTGATGCTTGTGTGGTTGCACAAGGTAAAGTGGTCAGTCCAAAAAACATTGCTAAGGTAATTTTATTTATCTTTGTTGCCAGTCTCACTTTTCTATCCTCTTTGAATGTGAATACAAAACTGGCTACAAGACAAACCTCGTAAACGTAGTTTTCACACTAAGCGCAACGATCATAAAAGTTTCATAAAAGCTGGAGATTCATAAACGTGCTCAGTCAAATACCATTTGAAAGCGGCGTGTAAAGTACGCCATATCAGATTGTAAAGTGAACGCCTAGAAGATAGGTTGTTCCCGATTGTGTATACACCAATTGCCGCTTTGCTGTAGGGCTTGAAAACAGATCAATAGGGGAGTTTGTTAGATTCAGAATATCGAATGAAATTTTACACGAAGCGGTTACATTGACATAGAATCCAGCGTCTATGATTAGCTGCTGATCAATGCCGTTAAACTGGTTGACGTTATCTGTCTGAGTTAAGTAGCCATCTCTGTATTGAAAAGCTACTCGCCCTCCAAGATATGTTTGTTCAGTATAGAGCGTCACGTTCGCAGTATGTTTTGACAAGTTTAACAAGGGAGCACGGATAGTTTCGTTATCAACGAGGTACGACGTTTCACCGTGGGAATAGGTGTAGTTAGTCAGGATGCCGGTTTGGTGTAAAAATTCGTATTTCAATGAAACTTCAGCACCTTTTATAACACCACCTTCGCCATTTACTGGTTGAGAAAGGGCAAAAAGTTCGCCTTCCCGATCTTCGGTTAGTAAATGTGCCGGCAGTCCAAGTTGGTCAAAAGGCAAAAGTTGGGTTTGTTCAGTGATGTAAGAGTCCATTGACTTATAAAAAAGCGCAATGCCCAAAAAATTATTATTTGAAAAATAAAATTCACTAGCCATATCGACAGTGTCTGCAACAAAGGGGCGAAGTGAAGGGTTACCTTTAATAATACGATTATCGGGAACGCTAACGTTGGTAGTAATACGTAAATCATCGATTGTTGGTAGCGATAAATTACGACTAAAACTAGTTCTTAGCGTGACGGTATCGGATATATCCCAAGCAAGATTGATAGTAGGCAGAAAAATGGTGAAGGTGTTATCCACCGCTTGTGTTTTTGCTTGGTCTTCTAAGCTTGCTTGAACACTTTTCAGATGAACGAACCTCACACCAGCTTCAGAACGAAATAATGGTCCGTTGTAGCTGTGGGCTAAGAAAGATGCGTGAGTGCGTTCATCGACGGAAAAAGCGGTACCTAGTCTGTTTGTTTGTGCCGTAAGCTGCCGAGAAAAAATTTGGTTAGATAGACGCCCGTGAAATGAATGGTCCAGAACGTGAGTAAATGTTTCATCAACATTGGCAACAAGAAAATCAGTGCTGTTTGGATGCGAGTGAATGCTACTGTTAAAAGCAAGGTTACGTGTATTTAAATTTCTTATATCATCTCTTCGCTCATATCCGTCTGAAGAAAAGCGTCTGCCTTGATAGCCAAAAGTGATATCGTTTTTTTCATTAAGCAACCAGTCAAATGAAAGTTTGAATTCCTGAGAACGGTTAGTTTGTAAGTCTTCACGTACATCAACTCTATGTAGCGCCCAAACAGATGAGTTGGTCAACGGTACATCGTGTTCAATGCGTGGGAGTGTCGCTGAGTTTCGATAGTCGACACGATAACCTATATTAGATGCTTGAAGAAAGACCTTATCGTGTAAAGGGCTTTCAAAGGTAGATTGTGACAACCCCAAAAGCGCGGTCACGCGCATATTGTCAAACAAAGTATCGCTAGCGTCGAGTGTAGCACTTAGAAATTTAACATTTGCGTTAGATAACTTCGATTCGCTTCTTACATTAGATGAACGGTACTCTGCGTAATCTAAGGTATTGTAATTGTCGATGTTGAAATCTATAAGGTCCGTTTCATTTTGGTGTACTAAGTTAAACTCAGTATCGTCACTGTTCAATGATGAAAAAATGGCATTAAGATTTATCTCTCCATTGCTTTTATTCCTCCACTGTAGGGAAGAGGTCGCACCGAACTTGCGTTGATTTCTTTCAACATGAGTAAGCGAGGATACGGATGGTGCAATTACAACCCCCGCTCCGTCAATGTAACTCTCTCGCCAACCCCAATCTCTGAAGCCCGTTTCTATGTTGTTACTTTCACTATAAGCTGCTGAAAATAGGGCGCCAAAACGTTCAGTTCTTGTCGTTGCTAGAAATGATACTTTTGGCAACAGTTCACGAGATATCGAATTGAACGTCGTTTGTAAGTTAAAAGCTTCATGCTCACCGTCATAGTCAAAGGGACGCGGCGTAGATAAGTTAATGGTACCGGCAACGCCGCCTTCATCTTCTAACGCTGAGTATGTTTTGCTCACGTCTATTTTACTAAACAAATCCGCTGAAAAAATATTGAAGTCAAAATTGCGAGAGCGAGTGGCAGAGCCTCGATGGTCAAATACTGAGTTAAACGTCGCAAGGGACGCGATGCCGTTGACTTTGACTTTTACGAAGTTGGGGCCTAACCCTCGAAGGCCGAGCTGCCGTGTTTCTCCGTTATCACGCTCTGCCACTATGCCGGGAAGTCGCTGGATTGCATCGCCTAAGTTTCGTTCCGGAAAGTCCGCGATATCTTCCGAAAAGATCGTGTCTTTCTGCACAATGCTATTGCGTTTTTGAGACTGTGAAGCAAGTAAGCTATCTCTGTAGCCACGAACGATGATATGACCAGTTGGGTTTGTTAAAGGACCTTTATCTTGCGTTAATTTTACATTGTGTTTCCGTTTCAAAGGATGTTTTGGTAGCAGTATTACAGTGCTGCTTTCTATCTTTGCATGTATATTGGTGTTTTGTAGTATTTGATTAAGAGCATGGTTAATAGTAAACATTCCCTTCAACGCTTCTGAATCAATATTAGGAATGATGTTTGCGTCAGCAATTAGTGAGAAATCAGCCTGCTGAGCTAGTTGATAGAGAGCGCTTTTTAAAGACTGTTCTTCGATGTTTAGGTCAAAGATCTTGCTGTCGTTATTGTTTTGCGCACCGTGAAGATGCAAAGCGAAGGCCGATAAAGTTAAAAAGAGAACTAAACGCAGCATAATCCATTGTTAGCGAGGCGAAAATACTTGAATTCGCTACGCTAACATTAGTTTATGACAGGTATGTGTAAGACGAAGAATGTCTATTCACGGCCTGGTTGTTGAACAAGAACGGTTCTATCTGCCGTTTCTTGAGTGTAGATATTATGTGAAATTGCTAGCCCATTTAGAAAGGAATCGATATTTTGAATGTCGAATGACGCATCTATTTTTATTTTTGTTGACACGCTATTTCCCACGTAAAGCTTTTTCTCACGATACCTATTTAAATCAGAAATGATTTCGTTTAGCGGTGCATCTTCGTAAATGAATCTACCGTTGATCCAGCTCAATGCTGTTTTTTCATCGAAAGTTGATATTTCTGACATTGTTCTGCCGGCAAGTTCAACGTTTATCTGTTTTCCATTAGAGATTTTGATAAAGCGCTGTATTTCTTGGTGTGTATCTCCTACTGCGACCGTCCCCTCAGTAACTGAAATCTGAATGTCATCGTCCATTTTCACCTGGAATGCTGTGCCTACCGCTCGTGTGTAAATGCCTTTCGAATAGACTGTAAAAGGCCTTGTTTTATCTGGGCTAACTTGAAAATGCGCGGTGCCACTAAGTAGAACTATATTTCTCTGATTGGAAGTGAAGTCGACATCAAGTTGGCTATTGCCACTCAAGGTCACCACAGAACCATCCGCAAGCGGCAGAGTTTTGTTACCTTCAAAAGTAGACGATATTCGGTAGGTGTGATTTTTACCACTATCAAAAGGGAAGTCTACAAATGATAAAAAACACACTATCAGCATGGCTGCGGCAGACAGAGTTGTATAGAAAAAGCTAACGTTTTTCGTTTTATGGCCGTCGGTGAGCGTAGTTTTATTAAAAATAAGTGAGTCGCAGTTACCTGTGTCTTGCCATAGTAAAGCCACCTTTTCAAATGCTACACGATGGGTTTCAGAAGCGTTCAACCAGACTTCAAGTTCATGTTTGCCGTCTACGTCCAACTCATTACTGTTTAATTTTACAAACCACTCGGTTGCTATAAGTTCGATAGTTGTGGGTGTCTGAGAATAGTCAACTTGCATTACTGCTCTCCTTCTGTTTGAGCTTGCTGTAAAGTAAAGAGCGCCGCGCAAAGTTGCCTAGATATATCAGCAAGACTATAGTTCAAATCATTGGAAATTTGTTTATAGGTATGTCCAAGAATCCGACTGCGGATGAAAATTTCTCTTTGCTTACTTGGCAGTCTCTCTACCGCATTATTTAGCGCCATAAGCTCTTTTCTGTTCTCAGTAATTTTCTCCGGACTTAAAAGGTCAAATTCTCTTTCTTCAATTGACGTTTTTTCACAAATAAAGCGTTGTACTCGCTTAACTCGTTCAAGTTCATTAAGTGTATAGTTCACAGCCATTTTATAAATGTAGGCTTTAGGGTTTTCAATTTGTGTAAGATTCTCTAGTTGACTGAATTTGGTAAATACATTTTGTACAACATCTTCGGGTTCTGGTGGGCCCAGCCCATAATTTTTTTGCAAGTATTTCATTAAGTTAGCAGCGTGTGAAAGGTAAAGTTCATTGATTAATTCCGAGCTTTTTGTGCGCTTTTGCTTATTCTTTTTTTGAGGTTTTAAGAAGATCAGCTTGTCGATACTAGTGGAAAACATGTTAACAGCCCTGTTTCTTGCTTTGTTTTACTCCAAGACAAATATTCATTCCTTTTTTTTCAAATAAATTGTCAGGTTATATTTCTTTCTGAAATAAGGCAGAGAGAAATGCGTAATGTGCAAGTAAATTGAATAGAGGTCGCTATGGTTATGCGCGATGAGTATGAAGCTTTTATGAAATATGCCTTTTCATTGAGAAATTTTGTTGTCCCACTTGTTTGATTAGATAGGTTGCTGCCAAGCATACCAACTTTAATGAACACACTATCTGAAAAGGAACCCTCTATGTTCGCCCGAATGTTTTTTTGATTTTAGTTTTATTGCATATAACCCCTTTTTTTGCGCATGCTCAGATGCTTAATGTAGACGTTGACAAAGCAATAAAGGAGGTGGGACAAAGCTGCAAAAATTTTTCTCTTGATACTGAAAGTGATCATGCATTTGAAATTAACGATCACCACCAATCACTGACGCAAAGTCATGTTTTTTCTGATGGAAGTATTTTAACTTTTATGAGCCATTCGGAGACAGGCGATGGTGATTACGGTCAAATTCTTGTGTTTAAGGGAAGTGCCAGTCAAATAGACGGGTTAGGTCTACCTAGAAACAATGTTCGTCTTGCTCTTAACAGAAAAATTAGAATTACCGAGCAGCACCCGTCTGGTATCGCTTGGTTAAAGATGCCTTCTTCCATCAACCGAGATGCTGGAATACTCGTCGTTGCATCTGAAAATGAGAAAAAGGTCAGATTCCATGCATTTGATAGCACTTCATATAGAGGTGAAATAGCAACGCTATTGCAAAACGAACTCGATCAAATTACGGATGTATGGCTGATGCAAGACAGCACCGATACTTGGTTAATTACGCATAATATGAATAGAGGCGAGGGAGTTGCTTATAGAAGCACCACTTCAGCACTGTTTCAACAAGGTACTCACAACGAAGGCCATTTGAATGTAGAAGCGTTTACGTTAATTAACCATTACCAGTCGCCGTTAGACACTGGCTGTGGCAAAAGCCTCGGTCAAAACGCAATACTAACTAAAGACAAGTCAGGGAGCTGGTTTGTTATTCATTTATTCACTGGCAACGGTATTTGCGGTGCCAACAACGGAGACAATATCTTACAAGCTTTCAGGGTGTCAGTTTCAAAAGAAGGAGGCTTTCAAATCTATAGAAATACTCCTCTAGCTGCCAATGCCATTTTAGGCTCTACTTCAACGCCTTTTAGCGCAGGGGCCGATGGTGCGGCAGGTTTGTTTGTTGATAGCACTGGAGGCTTAGTCGCCCTGCTTG
Organism: Alteromonas sp. KUL17; assembly: GCF_006538305.1. Taxonomy (NCBI): domain Bacteria; kingdom Pseudomonadati; phylum Pseudomonadota; class Gammaproteobacteria; order Alteromonadales; family Alteromonadaceae; genus Alteromonas; species Alteromonas sp. KUL17. Next base: position 249,358 of record NZ_BJKJ01000004.1, on the reverse strand, counting down.
GAGCACAATATGCCACTTTAGATTGGTTTGATTGGCAGACTAGCGTTAAAGTGTGCAGCGCTTCATTTTAGTAACGTTGGTCAATTTTTGTAGTTTAGCATTTTAGGGGGCTTCGGCGGCGTAAAAAAGCGCTGAATATTCGCCGGCACCCTCTATTCCAAGGTATTAACATGAAGAACATTCTATTCATTTTATATTGTCTTTTATTCTTTTCTTGTTGTAAGAGTTTCGCCACTGATGTGACTACTGTTGCGGTCATTGCTGATTGTCAATTTGCTGATAAAGAACCCGCTGGAACTCGTCTTTACAGAAGTTGTTTGTCAAAGTTAGACAGCGCTGTGCAACAAATAAATAATAGCGAAGCCGTTGCAGCATTTCATTTAGGTGACTTCATTGATGAAGGTTTCAGCAACCTACAGTCGTTAAATTCTGTCACTAAACAAAGTTCAATTCCGTTTTATCATGTGCTCGGTAATCATGACTTTTCGGTTGAAGATAAGTATAAGCGTGAAGTTCCCAAAGCATTAGGCTTGCCTTCTCGTTATTACGATTTTGTGATTGGCGAATGGCGATTTGTTGTAGTTGACGGTAATGATATAAGTCATTATGGCTGGCCACGAGGTAGCAAACAACATGCGCTTTCTCAGAAGCTGATCAGTGAAAAGTATTCTGACCTTCCACATTGGAATGGTGGTCTTGGAGAAAAGCAGCTTGAATGGCTTGTTGCAGTTTTGACCGAAGCTGACCATAACAAAGAAAACGTCATCATTCTTAGTCACTTCCCAATTTTTCCATTCGACAGACACTTGTTATGGAATCACCAGCAAGTCATGGAAGTGATAACGAAGTTTCCTAACGTAAAAGCTTGGTTTAACGGACACAATCACGAGGGAGATTATGCCTATAAAAATGGCGTTCACTTCATAACATTCAGCGCTATGTTAGATACCGAGCGAACCGCTTTTAGTTTTGTAACGCTTTCCGATTCTTTTATTGAAGTCATCGGAGTGGGTAAACAGCGCAGTATGAAGTTGGCACTCTAAGACGCATATGCCTAAACGTAGTTTTCTTATACAAAGAAATAAATTTGAAAAAGGCGACCAAATTTAACATGGCGTAGTTAGCTAGATTGTCGTTTCACTAATGTTGGGCGGAAATTACGAGTACGTGCTTTGCCTTTTTCTATTCGATACACGATTTCGTTCAACATTTGGTTAAATGGATATTGTACGGTGGTTAGCTTTGGGTAGCTTAAGGTTGATATCATATGATTACCAAAGCCAACTACTGTAGTCTCGTAGGGAATTCTGAGCCCCATTGTTTTAAGTGCATTGATAACACCATAGGCTGCAAAGTCGTTTTCAGCAATGATGAAGTCAGCCCTTCTGAATAAAGCATCATTTTCCTTAACTAAATCGAAAGCACTGTCTATGTCACACTTTGTTAAAGACAAGGTTTCAACTTCCAACGGCCCTTTATAATTGCTAAGTGTTCCAATGATCCCAGAAAAGCGCTGAGCGCTGGCATGATTGAACGTTGCTGAGTAGACAACTATCCCGAAGCGTCCGCCATTTTTCAGCGCTTCTCTCGCTTGGAGTACACCGGCTTCTAAATGATCAAAGTTAACGCGCTGGAAGGACGACGAAGTCAATTGACGGTCAATACAGTAAAGATAGGGCAATTTTTTCACCCAGCGATTAAGCGTTTGCGCAGAGCATCTAGAGTGGCACAACACAATACCGGGGCATCCAAGTGCATCTAGTTCTTCAATTCGCGCTTTTTCTTCTTCCTCTGAGTGCGCTGTTTGTGCCAAGTAAGGTGGGAGTGGGGTACCTGTATTGGCTTGACTTAAACCGTTGAACTCATGACAGTCAAACGAGAAGTGGGGATAAATGATACCTATTGATGAAGAGCGATTTTTTACAAGATCTCTAGCATACGTATTCGGTTTAAAATTCAAACTATCTATTAACTGTTGAATTTTAGTTTTAGTCGCGCCTTTTACTTTTCCATTTTCATTGATAACCCGCGAAACTGTCGCGATAGAAACATTTGCTAGTTTCGCTATGTCTTTGATAGTTACAGGCTGGGTGATCATAAACTTATACCTTTCAAAAGCACCAACCATTTAAAAGAGCGCAAAAATGGCATATCCAATTATTCAACGAGCGCTAATGAAACAAAATTCAGCGCTAGCATTTTGTCCATTTACATTGATATAAAAATCGTATTTATCCGAGTTTAAACATAATATGTTATAAAATATATAATGTTTTGTGGAAATGTTAAAGACGATTCTTTGATTACACCAGACGCCCCATTCTTTAATATAAGCAATGTATGAGGTGTACTCGATTGAATTGACATTATTCGTAACGTCACGCTGAGTTATAAAAAGAAAACGTTAACAAAACGTTTATATTTAGGTTGCAGAAATCTTTCATTAAACATAATATGTTTGCATTAATAGGATATGTTAGTTGAGGAAGTTGTGAGATTACCCATTAGATTTAGCTCATCGAGCGCGAATGTTTCTTTTTTCGCCCTCGTCGCCGCATTCGGTGGCTTCGTATTCGGGTTAGATGCAGCAAATATATCAGGGGCGCTTAGGTTTGTAAGCGCAGAGTTTGAACTGGACTCGATTCAACAAGGTACGCTCGTAGGCTGTGCACTTCTTGGGGTTATTCTGGCGCTCTTCTTTACAGGTTCTCTGTGTGAAAAGTTTGGAAGAGCAAGAGTATTGCTCGCTATCGGTTTTACGTACTCCCTATCATCTCTATTGTCTGCATTTGCGGTAAGTTACGAAATGCTTCTTATGGGCCGCTTTATAGGCGGTGTGGCGTTCGCATCAATCACGGTTTCTGCCATGTACATTGGAGAAATTGCGCCTGCCCACCAGCGAGGCAAGTTTGTATCAATAAATCAGTTCATGATTGGTCTCGGGTTGCTATGTGCCTTTGTGATTAACTATTTTCTTGTTAAATCGCTTTCTACTTCCACTTGGTTAACCAACGACAATATTTGGCGCGTTATGCTGGGCGCCGAACTGATCGCCAACGCGATTTGGATTGCCCTTATCTTGTGTATTCCTGAATCGCCTCGATGGCTGGCTAAAAAGGGAAGAGATAAGGAAGCTTTGTTTGTTTTTGACATTATTGATTCTGGTGAAAAAGCCGCGGTTCTTTTAGAAGACGTTAAGCGCTCACTTACCAACAATAGTGAACTAGACACCTTTTCGCAACTTAAAACGTTGTTTAGCCCAGGGCTGCGTTTCGTTGTGTTTATCGCTGTTGCATACGCTTTCGTTCAAGGAGCAACAGGTATGAATGCAGTGCTGTTTTTTGCGCCTATGGTGTTTGAGCAAATCGGTATGAGCGTCGAAGATACTTTCATGCAAACTATTTCTACAGGAGCAGTAGGGCTTGCGGCAACCCTTGTTGCTATTGGGTTTGTCGAAAAGCTTGGTAGAAGGACACTCACCATAGCGGGTCTTTTACTCGTAGTGGTTGCTCACGGTTCTACCTTCTTAGGATTTAAGCAAGCGAGCTACGAATTTAATGAAGCTGCTATGGCAGAGCTAACAACCCATTTTGAGCAAAATGCGCTGGCCGTAACCTCGTTAGCGCCATTTGCTGGTAAAAGTTTCGATAGTGATGTGGAGTTGAAAACTGAACTGTCAAAACACTTCGATAAAAAGACACTGCCATTGGTAAGTGGCGCAATCATCGAAAAAACGATCATCGGTGTTAATGCACCACTGGTCTTGTTCGGTATTTTTGCGTTTCTTGCTGCATTTAACTTATCGATAGGGCCGATAATGTGGGTGATGTTCTCTGAGATATTCCCAAATAAAGTACGCAGTGTAGCGCTTCCTTTCGCCGCACTCATTCAAACTGTTTCATCGTGGTCAATTCAGCAGTTCTTCCCATGGCAGTTAGACAACATGGGCGTAGCAAACATATTTTTACTCTACGCCGGTATCGGGCTATTTGGGTTAATAGTTATGTATCTTTATTTACCTGAGACAAAGGGAAAAACCATAGAGGCACTAGAACTTGAGCTAACTAATCAAAACGCGTTGGGGGCTAAGTAATTATTATGGATAACGACATATCCACGTTTGTTGTCGACTGGGGCACAAGTAACTTCCGGCTTTTTGGATTAGATAGCAAAGGTGTATTAGTTGATACCATAGAGGCGCCTATGGGCCTTCTACAAATAAAAGACGGTAAATTCGCTGAAGCATTAGAGCCTAAATTAAAAGCCATGGCATCGAGTTATCAACATATCCCAGTGCTAATGGCAGGGATGGTTGGCTCTGCGTCGGGATGGAAAGAAGTGCCTTATGTTGCAGCACCCGCATCTGTTTCTGATGTTGCGCATAGCGCAGTGTGTTTTGAACTACCCTGGGGAGCGCGGGCTAGAATTTTACCTGGAGTAAGTTATAGGTCGGCTGAACTTTATTGCGACGTTATGCGTGGTGAGGAGGTTCAGGTGTTTGGATTACCTCTAATAACTGATTCAGACAATATGCATATTGTACTGCCAGGTACACATAGTAAACATGTCGATATTAAAAGCGGAGCCATTTCGAGCTTTTCGACTTATTTTACAGGCGAACTTTTCGCATTGCTAAGTCATTATTCATCGGTTAAACCCCCTTTGCCGGCTCAGGAAATTGTTGATGAAAATGCCTTTCTAAAGGGAGTTAAGCGGACGGCAAACGGCGCATTGCTTAACGATATTTTTTCTGCCCGAGCGCTCAGGTTATTTGGTGAACTCGCCGATCACGAGGTGGCGGATTACCTGTCTGGAATTTTAATTGGTAATGAATTACACAGTTCAACGCACAGAAATATCTATTTAGTCGGCGGTGAAGCATTGTGTGCTCGCTATGAGTTAGCTGCCAAAGAATTACAAATAGAGACGTACACGTTTTCTGGGAACACCTGTTTTTTAAATGGTATCGCAAGAATTATCAAGGAGATTGAAAATGAGCAGTGATAAGCGCGCTGAACTACCTCTCATAGCTATTTTGCGGGGCGTAACACCTCAGACAATCCTGGATGTCGCTAGCGTACTAGTAACAGCAGGGTTTACCAAAATAGAGGTTCCTTTGAATAGTCCTAATGCGCTGGAGAGCATACGTTTGCTCGTAAAAGAGTATGGTACCAAGAACTTCGAATTGGGCGCAGGTACAGTAACCAGATTAGATTTGGCTGAACAAGTTTTAGAAACGGGAGCGAACCTTGTGGTAACGCCGAACTGCAATGTAGATGTTATTAAAACAGCTGTCGATGCGGGGTGTGTTGCCTATCCTGGTGTAGTAACTCCTACAGAAGCATTCAACGCGGTGCATGCAGGCGCAACCAATTTAAAGCTATTCCCAATCTCTATGGTGGGCGTAGGGGGGATGAGCGCTATGAAAAGTGTGTTACCACCAGATATTGCGTTGTTTCCCGTGGGCGGTATTGACGCCACTTCAGAATCAATGACTCCCTATTTGAACAAGGGGGCTAAAGGTTTTGGGTTAGGTTCGCAGCTCTACAAGCCTTCTATGTCTTTAGATGAAATAAGTGAGAAAGCAGACGCGTTTGTTAAAACATATAAAGCAGTAATAGGCGAATAAGGCCAGCTTGCTCTCGGCTTAATTACGTTTCCTTTCGCCAGCGCATATTTACTACAGTGAGTTACGATAATAGGCTTGGTGTTTTCGGCAGTTTAATATAATGTTGAGTAAATATACGCATCATATTGTAGAGGTCTAGAGTAGCGGCGGTAAGTATACTGGTCTATTGGCCTACCAATATAAGCTGGCTCATACTCATCTGATGACTTAAAGAACCCAGCCGGATAGCGTGATCCGTCTAAAGGTGTTATGATTTAAATTATCATATGTTTAATGTAATCGGATTCGATTAAATGAATGAATTAGTTTATTACGACTTAAAACGTGCTGCCAAAATGACGCCAAGCTTGTCTGTGCAAGTGGCGAAAGAAATTGGCCGTCGTATCGTCGCTGGCTCACTAGAGCCAGGCACCTTGTTAGAAGAGGAAAACTCTTTAGCAGAGCGCTATCAGGTTAGCCGTGTAGTTATTCGTGACGCGGTAAAGATTCTGGTCGGTAAAGGGCTTCTGGATGTCAGACGGGGTATAGGTACTAAAGTTCGTCCCCGTAGCGAGTGGATATTGTTAGATGATGATGTGCTTGCCTGGCATATCACAGCACCACCTAATGAACACTTCATTAGTCAATTGATGGATGTAAGGTTAGCGTTTGAGCCTAAGGCTGCGCGTTGGGCTGCAGAACGTGCTGATCCTGAAGCACTTAAAGAAATCGAAGATGCTGTTATTCGTATGGAGCAAGAGTCGGGCTCGCTAGAAAAGTTTATTGTTGCCGATGCTTTATTCCACCAAGCCGTATTGCGGGCAGCACACAATGAATTTTTGACCTCTATGGAAGGTATGATTTACTCTGCACTTCTAGTCAGTGTTCGTATAACCAATCAAGATCCGCGAAAAAATAGCGACTCCGTTAAATTTCATCGAGACGTTTATGAAATGATAGCGAATGGAGATGGTGTGGGAGCTGAGACACTTACAGCAAAACTTCTTAATGATGCTATTAGAAGGCTCAAAGAAGCCTTTGGCGATAACTTCAGACAACAATAAATACATTCTTATTTTAGTCAGTGCCTGCTATAGCAGTCACTGGCTTCCTTACATTCTTTTACTGCTTATTTAAAAGGTCTTTATGTCCGACAATGCAAAGGGCTCTTTATTTATGGTATTCGCCATGACAGCCTTTGGTTTCGAAGACATGTTTATAAAAGCGGCAGCTGAGGTAATGCCCCTAGGGTTTGTTTTGGCGCTGTTTGGTATAGGCGGCACGCTACTGTTTTGCCTAATGGCACTAAAGATGGGGCAGGGCATCCTGGTTCCAGCTATACTGTCAAAACCTATCTTGATACGGGCTGTTTGTGAAATTATAGGTCGGATTAGTTTCGCTTTTGCAATAACACACACCACTTTGTCTAGTGCATCAGCTATCTTACAAGCAACCCCACTCGTGGTAGCATTAGGTGCTGCTATCTTTTTCAATGAAAAAGTTGGGTTAAAGAGATGGATTGCTATAAGTATCGGTTTTGGAGGCGTTCTGTTAATAATTAAGCCGAGTTTGAGTGATTTTGACGCGCTGTCTCTATTTGCAATTGTTGCTACCTTGGGATTTGCGGGGCGTGATCTCGCCACAAGGGCGGTATCTTCTGCAATATCTAATATCCAGTTGGGTGTTTACGGTTTTTTGTTCTTATACCCTCTGGTGTATTTTTAATGCTCTATAATGGAAATAGCGTTGAATTCGATACCACCGCAAGTGTTCAAGTGCTTGGTGCGGTCACCGTAGGGGTCGTTGCTTATCACGCTCTTACTTTAGCTATGCGTACGGGTGAGATGTCAGTTGTTTCACCTTTTCGCTACAGTCGACTATTAGTAGCACTAGCGATAGGTGTTACCGTATTTGGTGAGCGACCAGATTTACTAACTATCTTAGGTAGCACTTTAATTGTGCTGAGCGGAGCTTATTTTTTGATTAAGAAAAAGGAAACCTCTTAACGAACTGCCATTACACTACCGCTATTTGAGTAATTCGTATTTTAATCTATCAACAACATCATGTTGTCTATCGTATAAAACCTTCCAGTAAACAACTTTTCGTTAACAAATGTTACAGTGAGCTTTACATTTAAACATAGCATGTTTAAATTCGTTATACTAATTGTCATTGCTTATGCACCGGTTGGAAAAGCACCTGTTTTTTATCGCAAAAGTGAAGCAATCAGATTGGTAACCTATGAAGTAACACTAGAGTAGGAAAGCCTTTTGTTACAAAACCCTATAGCCGACTGAGAAAACAAGTCTCATGGGGAAAGTCATTTTAAATTGAAAACTGCATTAAAAAGGTGAGTTAAATGCCACTATCAACATTTTTCAAGAAACCGCTTTGCGTCGTACTTAGCAGCATACTCGTGCTCAGCTTTAGTCAAGGCGCAATCGGCGAAGAGCTGACAAAGGAGTACGTATCGTCTAACAACGCTAAAACAAGTAAAGAAGGCAAGGCCGCTAACGTACTTATTTTAATGTTCGACGATATGCGCTTCGATACGTTTTCTTATAGAGGAGGGCCGGTGGACACCCCTAATATTGACGCGCTTGCAGCTGAAAGTACTCGCTTCGATAATGCAATGTCGACAACGGGACTTTGTTCACCTTCTCGGGCGGCGTTTTACACTGGAAAATGGGGGCACAAAACCGGTCTTGATGACAACGTAGAACTTTATCACACCCGACTAGCAGAGCTAGATTTAAGTGAGGGTACGCTAATTAAAAAAGCAGCTGACGCTGGATATTTAGTAGGTCACGTTGGTAAATGGCATCTTGGTGCACGAGGCACAGAGCTGCGTGGCGCTGAAATAGATTTAGCGCAAGGGCACGAGCCAAGAGAACGCTTTACACGGGTGTATACACCCACCGACAAGGTCACTCAAGTCGAGGGCTACTATCAAGGAAAACTCGACTCGAACAACGAGAAACATGAGTACTACAAAACCCTTCCTGGCTCTTACGAAGATACTGAGGCCTATAAAAAGGTGGTTGCAGGCAAACAAATGCTTTCACAAATGGCAGAGGACGAGCGACCGTTTTTTGGCGTTATCAGTTTTAATCAGCCTCACCCTGCTTATCGGGTTCCCGAGCCTTACGCGAGTATGTTTGATCCAGCAGAGCTCGAACTTCCAAGTAATCATCTGGCTAAACGCATTAATAAGCCTATGGCGCAAGGCGGCATCTGGTGGCCTTGGCATGACGTAGGTCACATGAGCGACATGGACTGGCGAAAGGCTCGGGCTCACTATTATGGCGCGATCGCTATGGTAGACCGCATTGTTGGTGAATTAATTCAACAGGCCAAAGACGAAGGTATTTACGATGACTTGCACATTGTACTGTTCGGCGACCAGGGTTCTATGCTTGGTGAGCATACGCTTTATGATAAGGGTCCCTATGCCTACGATGAGCTTATGCGTATGCCGCTTCTTATAAAGGACCCAGACATATCCCCGCGTGTGGTTAATCGTCAAGTATCGCTTATTGATGTAACGCCCACGCTAACAGAGATGATGCATTTAGACGCTGAGCCTGATTATGACGGCCATAGCTTAATTCCGCTCATGTTGGAAGGTGATAAAGCGGAAAAGGGGGAAGTTGATAAAGCCCTTTATGCCTATGAATGGTACAACGGTTCATGGTTCGGAATTCGTGCAATTCGTACGCCTGAATACAAGTTTGTTTGGAACCCAGGTGAAGATTTAGACGAACTTTACGACCTTAACAAGGACCCTGGTGAGCTCACTAATCTTATCAATGACAAACACTATGTAAGCGTTCGCACCGACATGCTTAAACTATTGATGTCTGAACTAAAGCGCACGGAAGACCCGGCACTCACAAAATTAGAATATCACGCTAAACACTATTTACAGGACGTTAGACATGAAAAAACAAGCCATTAAGCTTTTAGCGGCTCTTAGCTTTTTGTCTGCTGTGCCCGCTGTTGCGGTTGAAGCAGAAAGGCCGAATATCTTGGTTATTATTACCGACGACCAAGGTTATGCTGATGTTGGTTATCACGGCTTCGACTCTGATGTTAAGACCCCTAATTTGGACACCCTAGCCAATGAAGGAGTGCGTTTTAGTTCGGGTTATGTTGCACACCCATTCTGCGGACCAAGCCGAACAGCGCTTATGACGGGGCGCTACCCTCATAAAATTGGTGCTGATTTTAATCTTCCGGTAGATGGTTCTAGCACGGGTATCGATACTCACGAAATGTTTATCAGTAAAGCACTGCAGCAGGTTGGCTATCATACTGGCGCTATCGGTAAATGGCACTTGGGCGAGGAAAAACCTTATCAACCAAACAGCCGAGGCTTCGACGAGTTTTACGGATTTTTAGGTGGTGGGCATAAGTTTTTCCCACAGCAATATCGCGCTCAATATGAAAAAGCGAAAGCCTCTGGTGTTAAACGTTTCAATGACTACATTACACCGCTAATGCGTAATACCGAAGAAGTAAGAGAAACGGAGTATTTAACCGATGCATTTACCCGAGAGGCGGTTGATTTTATCGATAGAGCCGGAGAGAACAAGCAGCAGCCATTCTTTTTGTACTTAGCGTATAACGCGCCTCACGTTCCATTAGAAGCAAAAGAAGAAGACCTTGCTCTTTTTTCTCATGTAAAAGACAAAAAACGCCGTACGTACCTAGCCATGGTTTACGCAGTAGATCGCGGCATAGCTAGTGTTGTCGATACACTCAAAAAAACGGGGCAGTATGACAATACACTTATTGTTTTTGTTAGTGACAATGGTGGCAAACGAAAATGGGGTGGCGTAAACCTGCCGCTTCAAGAGGGTAAAGGTAGTGCAAGAGAAGGTGGTCATCGTGTTCCGATGTTTTTCCACTGGCCAAATGGTTTGAAGGGTGGCAAGCAGTATGATGCGCCAGTCTCAACTCTAGATTACTACCCAACATTTCTGGCGCTTGCTAAGAGCGATGTGCCAAGCGGCAAAGTGCTAGATGGTAAAAATATTCTTCCGCACATTGTAGATAATACGAGTGCACGCGAAGGGGAAAGTTTATTCATTATGCGTCACCGTAAAGGCGCACATGATGTTTCTATTCGTCGCGATAATTTCAAAGCGGTTCGCACGACTACCACCAATGGTTGGAAGTTATTTAATGTTGCTGATGATATCGGTGAAACTGAAGACTTGAGCAAGCAGTTCCCGCAACTCTTAGCCGACATGGTAAAAGATGCGGGCTACTGGGCATGGTCAAATAAACCTCCCCAATGGTTCCATATCCATAAAGAAGGAGACGAGTGGCGAAGCGAAGATATGCCGCGTTACGGTGAAACCTTTGATTTAGACTAACTTAGATACATCCACACAACGACAAAAGCCGACACCTAAATGTGTCGGTTTTTTTATGTATTTAATTTACATGTTGTTTACATTAACTTCACAAAGGTGATATGTTTGCGTTTATGATACAAATAATGATGACCCTACTTTTTCTTCGAACTATTAGGTAATTAATATGAAAAATAAGTTATTACTCGCTTCAGTCGCTATTGTCTGCGGAGCGCAGGTAAGCGCAGAAGTTGTAAGGCCAACAGGAATGAAGGCAGGAGAAGTGCGTTTTAAGGAGCTTGGAGCCCAAACTGACGATTTCGAAAATGGGTTTAACAATAGTAAATGGCAAAATGCGCCCGCGAGTTTAAATGTAGGTGCTTGGACATTCGACAGTGATAACGCCTATGTAGAGAATGGTCGATTAAAAATCGCGACTACCCAAGAAACTCATACCCGATCATTTCAGGACAGCTGTTGGGATGGTGTTGCAGGCGGGCCATCTCAAACGGTTCAAAGGCAACTGTTTTATAAGTCTGGCGCTGTGCGCTCTGCTGTTGAAAGTACTTATGGTTTTTACGAGGCCTCTATCAAAGGTGTAAATATTTTTCCCGGTTTAAGCCCAGCTTTTTGGCTTTACAGTGACGGCCATCCTTTTCCTCGCGTTCAGGGAGAACAATATGTCGATTATAGTGAAATAGATATCGTTGAGTTACAGCAAGCCGATTGGCGAAGCCCAACAGACTTTGATGAAGTTAATGATATGGACCACAATCTACACGCGCGAGTGGAAGAAAATGGTAAAATCGTATGGAAACGTCCGAAGCCAAATCCAGAAGCTCAACTACTGCATTACGAAGCGCCGTTCGACCCCTCAAAAGATTTTCACACCTACGCTGTTGAAAACCGCCCCGATAAAATCATCTGGTATGTCGATGGTGTAAAAATAGGGGAAAAGGAAAACAAATGGTGGCACAGGCCTATGCACCTTATTTTCTCGCAAGGATTGCGTCGACACTTGATTAAATACAATAGTGCGTGCCAGCGAGCAGACCCAAACCCCGACAATGTTATAAAAGAAGGCTTCCCCGAAGATGCCACAATGCAGGTGGAGTATGTAAAAACCTGGGAGGTTTTGCCATCTATTTGGGTAGACGATGCGAATAAATACGCAAACACAGACTATCAGTCTGGCGGCACGCTAGATGTTGTTGTTAACTACCATGGCGGTAGTAATTTTTATGTTGTATTAGACAAGTACAATGGGATTACGGTTAACTTAGTCGAAAAAAATACGCAAGGGTTTGTGAAAATTGCCGCATCAGCGAATGATGCTACCGTAGCTAATAACGAAAAAAAATATGGAGGTAAGACAACCATCTCTCTTGATTTAGATGGCGTAACACCCACAGCCGATCTTCCCTCCGGCCATTATTATGCGCTGGCTCCGGTATTTAGATCTTCAAATGGCAGCGATGTTTTTTTACAAAGCGCTATCAATAATGTGAACATTTTGTCGGCTAACTCGGCAAATATTAGTGTTTCTGGGGTGGCTATTTCGGGTAGTAATAATAGAACAATAAACCTTGGCGAATCTGTAAAATTAACGGCAACCGTTCAACCAACTAATGCTACTAACAAACAAGTGATGTGGTCCTCATCTGACTCATCTATTGTTGACGTTGATAGTAACGGTTTACTCACTGCCTACTCAGAGGGAGCCGCCACTATAGAAGTCGAAAGTGTTGATGGGAGATTTACCGATGTGGTTTCGGTTACTGTACAACCTGGCGGAGGGGGCGGTAACACTGACGATAATTTGGTCATTAACAGTGGTTTTGAACAAAATAATCTGGCTACGTCTTGGGCCAACAGTTGGGGTAATGTTGACATAGTCGGCAATAATGCAAAGATAGGTGTTAACGCAGGCTATATTGATGGTACAGGGGCATTAGTTCAAGTTATTGAAGTACGGCCAAATACTACTTACACGTTATCTGGTTATGGTAAGGCCTCGTCGCTTACCGAAAAGGTGCGACTGGGTGTGAAAGAATATGGTGGTAATGAGAAAAGTCTTAGGTTTAAGAGCCGAGGTTATCAAAAGTTGAGTACTACCTTTACCACAGGCTCAGGTAATACCACTGCGAAGATATACTTCTGGAACGGTGAACGCGACGTTCAAGCGTATGTTGATGATATCATTGTGTCATCAACTGACGGTACTAGTTCTCCCCCAATTTCTGTAAGTGTAACTGGCATAAATACTAATCCTTCCAGAGATGAAATAGCAGTAGGCCAGTCTATTGCATTAACGGCAACAGTAAGCCCTGGTGAAGCCAGTGATAAAAGCGTCACTTTTAGCTCAAACGATCCGTCTATAGCGGTAGTAGATAATACGGGGTTAGTTACCGGAGTGAGTGAAGGAACCGTCACAATCACTGCTAAAACAAACGATGGTGGTTATATCGATACTACAGTGCTAACTATTGTGCAGGCAGGAAATGTGTCTTGTAACAACAACTGGGTTAACGTAACCGGAGTGACATTATCCATAGGCGACAACCGTTTGCGTACTGGGCAAACAGCTAACTTTAATGCGGTTGTCACACCGACTTGTGCGTCAAATAAGTCAGTGGTTTATACAAGCAGTAATCCTGCTGTAGCAACCGTTGATGCTAGTGGAGTGATCTTTGCGCGTAATAAAGGGGAAGCGGTAATTACCGTGAAGACGAAGAATAAAGGAAAGACCGATAGCTTGACTATCAAAGTGGATTAGTTTTTTAGTTGATGCAAAAAAAGCCTGCGACTTATACATGTTGCAGGCTTTTTATTTTATCAGGCTTTAACTTTTATAGCGTATTTATTGCTGCCAAATAACCGGTAAGAACACGCTCATTTCAGCCTCACCACGGTTACTCCACGCGAAGTAGGGCACGAATTGCGTAGAGATGCTTTCAAATTCTGGCTGCGATACATCGCGATACATGCCTGTTCCTCTATCTTTGCGCAATAAAATCTCGCCTTCGATGGTTGTGACACCGCCTAAAAATGAAGGCTGTTTTTGCACAGAAAGTTTAGACTTACTTGGTAAATACACATCGGTAATGCTCGCTGACTCAGGCAAATCAGGAGACTCAATGCAATAAACAATCGGGCCGCGCTTTACGGCTACCTGATTGCGTACTTCCTCAATACGCTCGTGACCTTCAATTAATTTAATATGCATCGGCATATCTAGTTCAATCACATCCCCGGCTTTCCATTGTCGAGTAATTGTCGCGAATTCACCTGGAACAAGAGCAATATCGAGGGTATCCCCGTTAATTTTCAACGTGTTTTCTTTCGACCACTCCGGAATGCGTAGGATGATGTCAAAAGCGTCTTCTTTGCACGCATCAATAGTGATTTTTTACCAAGCCTTCCCAGGGATACTCAGTGCTTTGAGTAAGCTTAAGTTCTGTGCCGTCGAGTAGTGTAGTTTCTAATGTGTTACCGCCATATAGATTCACGGATATGCCGTTGTTCGAGCGGTTGTAGGCCCACAATGAAGACTTTGCCACTGTTCTTACTAAGTTAGGGGGGCAGCAGAAACAAGATAGATAGGGTTCGCGATCCGGCGACTCTGTATTCATGTTTTCGTAGTCGCGGGCATCGTTAATTTTACGCAGGGGGTTAGCGTAGTAGTACTTGGTACCACATACGCTGATACCAGACATCATAGAATTGTGCATAACTAACTCCATAATGTCAGCGTATTTTGACTCGCCGTGAATACCTAGCATTCTTTGGCTAAACATGGCGTTGCAGATGTTCGCACAGGTTTCGTTGTAAGCGGTTAAGTTAGGCATCATATATTCGTCAATGAAACCTTCTTCAATCATATCCCTACGCGGAGACGCACCGTAGTGGGTTTGCCCTACGGCGCCGGTGGCGTACATTTTCTTCTGCGTGACATTTTCCCACAGACGATCTAAGGCATCGATAAGCGCTTTTTCACCTGTCTCTGCGTAAACATCAGCTGCACCAGCGTAGTAATAAAGAGCTAATACAGCATGACCGGCAGCTTCAGTTTCTTCGCGAAGTGGTACGCGCTCTTGCACCATATCGCCGATAGGATAGCCAATAGTTGTTGAGTCATGCACCATTTCTGACTGGCCGCGATTGTTGATAAATTGCTCAGCAAGCTTAAGGTAATCTTCATTTCCTACAGTTCGATAAAGCTCAACAAGACCCATAATTTGAGTTTGGTTAAAACCAAAACGACGTAACTCAGGTGGGTTAGGGCCGAACTTTGACACCAGCAAACTAGCATTTTTAAGGGCAATATCTAAGAAGTTAGTTTTACCCGTCATTCGATAGTGTATGCATGCTGCAGTGTAAAGATGACCGCAGTTGTACATTTCGTGATACTTGCGGTTTGAGAAATGTTCAATGCCATGTATTTGAATATAGGCATGAAGGTAACCGTCATCTTCTTGTGCTTTAGCAATGATGGCTATGATTTCGTCCATTTCTTGCAGGAGTTTCTGATCACTGTTTAAGCCATACATGTAGCAGGCTGCTTCCATCCATTTAAAGAAGTCAGCGTCATGCCAGTACTCACCATCGAACTTGCCATCAAAATCACCCGTTATGATTTTGAAGTTATTTAGAGCATGACCAATTTCACCGGTTAGTAGACTTCCCATGTATGGGATCATTGATTCTTCACAAAGCCTAGTTTTTTCGGCCCAAAAACCATCTTTCCATTTACATTCGCCCATGGATATAGGTTTGAGCTTTACATTAGGGCTTTTAGACGTATCAACCTCTGTCTTATTGCGCGTTAAATTCTCTGGCATGGAAAACCTCACTACCGATAGTTAAATTCATTATGAAAATAAGCAGTGCATTGGGCGCTTATCTACTAGCGCTTACCAAGCACTATTTATTTTCGGTTTTACTTTTTATTTCGTATCTACCTGTTGTCTTTCCCTTAGCTTTTCCCAGCCAATATGCTTTCTAATTGTGAAAATAGAGGGCTAGAAAATTAGAGTAGTGGTTTAGAGATAACAACTAAAGCGTTATTGACAACACAGCACTTAATTGAGATCAATGTAAACATATGATGTTTCGTTTTTCAAGAATTTTTAACATATCCCACATAATTTTCAGGTCTGAAAGGCCTAATACTGAGGAGATGTGTACGAGTTGATATATTCCGCGATACTAGTGTTTATACATTTCTTGTTAAAAACCTGTCAATTCGGTTGAATTGCAAACATCATATGTTTATATTTATTATATAATGCGGTGGCGATATAGAATATGCCACCATGGCTGTCGTGAAAGTTGAGTCTTAAAATGAAAATTGAATGTATTAAAACCTATCATCTTCGGTGTCATCTCGAGCAGCCTTTTGGTTTTTCTCAATGGTTTTACAATCAGCGTAATGTGCTCGTTATCGAAATCATTACTGACAATGGTATCAGTGGGTGGGGAGAGTGTTATGGCCCAGCAGATGTTATTCAGGCAGCAGTAGAGAAGTTCTACGCCCCTCGTATTATCGGCCAAGACGCGCTTTCAACCGATGCATTGTGGCATTTTATGTGGCGCGCTTCACTAGACTTTGCAAGGGCTGGCGTTATGACAGCAGCAATGTCAGGAATAGATATGGCGCTGTGGGACGTAAAAGGCAAAGCGTTAGGCCAGAGTGTAAGTACTTTAATGGGCGGAAAATGCCGAGATAAAGTACCTTGCTATGCTACTGGTATGTATTACATCGATTTACCCGAAGATAAACTTCTGCCTCATTTACTAGAAGAAGCGCAGGGTTATGTAGACGAGGGTTACAAAGCGCTAAAAATAAAAGTGGGTAAAAACCCCGACTTCGATATCGCTTTTATTCGCGCGCTTCGCGAGCGTTTCCCAAATACAATATTAGCTGCAGACTCAAACCATGCATTTGATTTAAGTGAAGCGATAAAAGTAGGGAAGGTACTTGATGAGTGCAATTACGCTTGGTTTGAAGAGCCTTTATCTCCAGAACATGCAGCGCAGTTCAGGCAGTTAAGCGATAAATGCGTGACGCCTATTGCTACCGGTGAATGCGAACAAACTCGCTTTGGCTTTCAAAAATTACTAAGTGCTGGTGGTGTACAGCTAGTTCAGGCCGACTTGGGTTATTGCGGCGGGCCGAGTGAAGCGCTTAAAATCAGAACCTTAGCTTCATCACAAGGGTTAAACATGATCCCACATGTTTGGGGAACCCAGTTTAATCTAGCCAGTGCTTGTCACTTCCTGGCTACGGCTTATCACGAGCCAGGCCGAGCGGAAGAGAAACCGCTTTTCTTAGAATACGACCGCACTGAAAACCCTTTGCGCGACGATATATTTTCACAAAAAGTGGTAGTGGAAAATGGTGACGCTCACGTGCCTTCCGGGAATGGTTTAGGTGTTGAGATTAATTTAGACGCAATGAAACCTTATGTGTTTTGCGAAACGGAGACAAAATGAACCATACGTTTAAGATGTTAATTAATGGCGAATTAACAGGCGCAGATAAAACTTTTCCGGTATTTAATCCTTCTACTGGTGAAGTGATTGCCGAAGTACCTGATATTTCAGAGTCTCAAGTCATTGAAGCGCTGGGCTTCGCAGATGAGGGCTTTAAGCAGTGGTCTTCTACAACGCTGGCCAAGCGCGCTGAACTTATTCTTGACTATGCCGCACTTCTTGAAGAAAACGCGGAAGAAATTATTGCGATCCTTATTGAAGAGACAGGAAAGCCTCGCGATAACGCAGAGTATGATTTCGGTATGCTAACTAATTGTTTGCGCTTTTTTGTTGAGGAAGCGAAGCGCATAGAGCAGCCTGTTATTGTTGATCCAGACGAGCGTTTTCACCATTTCATCCAGCGTCAGTCCTTAGGCGTAGTGGTGGGGTATTTAGCGTGGAACTTCCCGCTTCTTAATTTAGGTTACAAGCTGGCACCGTCTTTAGCGTCTGGCTGCAGCTGTATAATCAAACCTTCACAAGTGACGCCACTTGCAACGCTTAAGTGCGCAGAGCTTGCTCATCAGGTTGGTTTTCCTGCAGGTGTTATTAATATTATTACTAGCAATAATTATGATAATACTAATCCACTATTAACAAGCGAAACTACCGCATTATTCACTATGATTGGCTCTACCAGAGCAGGTGTTAATGCAATGAAGACAGCGTGTACCAGCGTTAAGCATTTCTCGGTAGAACTTGGCGGCAATGCACCTGTAGTGGTTTATGACGATGCTGACTTAGACAAAGCTGTGATTGATATTGTTAACCTTAAATACGGTAATTCGGGGCAAGTTTGCGTATCACCAAATCGTTGCTTTGTTCATGAATCACGAGTTGCCGAATTTATCGATAAGGCGGTATCGCACGCTAGCGGTATACAGTTGGGCACAGGCGATGATGCGGAGCGCCTTATGGGCCCGCTTAGCAGTGAAAAAGAACGCGGTCGTATACTTAAATTAATAGAGGATGCTGTTAAAGGTGGGGCTCAAATTGCACTAGGCGGCAACATTCCCAGCGACAGAGCAACCGGCTTCTATTTAGAACCTACCATTCTTACTGACGTAAAAGAGGAAATGGAAATCGCACGTACTGAGATTTTCGGCCCTGTGCTTTCTATTATTCCTTTCTCTGATACCGACGACATCATCGCTAAAGCCAACGATACTGAGTTTGGGTTAGCGGCTTACGTTTATACAACGAACTTAAGCAGAGCGTTTAGTGCAGCTAAAGGCATACAAGCTGGCAGTGTGTGTATAAACGAAGCGCATTATTCTGTGCAATTGCCTCATGGTGGCTTAAAGCAAAGTGGTGTGGGTAAAGACTGCTCGAAATATAGCTTGCAAGAGTTCTATACGAATAAGCGTATATCCATGCTTATGGCTTAATACCTTTCATAGTTAGCGGGTTTTATTAGCCTGTGAACACTATTAATATAAAAACCTCCAATTTAGGAGGTTTTTTATTATGTGCACTAATTAAGTTAGCCTTTTTGCTAAGCATTTTTATAGCTAACCAATTTTATAATAGTCCTACGCCTCAGCTCCCGCACTTGACGCCTACTATTTTTCACTAAATATATTAAATTACCGGAAACTACATCTAACCGTGGCATAGCAGTCAGAGGCCATTCCCTAACGCCTAAGGCTATATTACTTTGCCCTCTCTACGTTACTTCAAGCGTTCTAATTGTCTTTGACACTAGACAGCCTGAGTTTTGAATTGCCGAAAGAAGGGAACTAATCCCTAATTTACTATTAATGGATGAAGAAACATTTAACGCTTAGCTTAGAATCATTCACAGTTCGGGAAGTAGTAACTTGCCATCAGAAACAATTAACGGATGTTGTTAAAAGGCATAAAAAAACGCGGCCTTTTGGCCGCGTTAGTATCAAACGAAAATTTCTATTTTACTGCACTTCTACCGATGAATATTCATCAATGAGTACTTTAGCGCCCACTGGGAAGCCAAGGAACTCATAGAATACGAATACATCAGTTACCACAGTCCAGTTTTCAGGGACTGACCATTCTCGACTACCAGTAGCATCATCGACGAATTCGACAAGCTGCCACTCAGTAGTAGGTCGAAGCGTAGACGTGAATATTCCTGCCGCTTCTAGTCTTCTGTCAAAACCTGGCCCTGTGGGACCGTCCTGGTAGGCAAAAGGCAGCACAACGTGGCGAAGCTGAACTTCTGTTTCCGGTACTTCTTGTAATTTAACCCACATGGCAAACTTATACGTTCTCCCAACGCTAGCGCTGCCTAGTCCGTAGGTTGAACTGTGCCAGTTGCGTTGCTTATTAAAGACCTGCTGCAAAATACGAGTAAACCCGTTATTTACATTCGTCATGGTCACTTCCAAAGCCTTTCCAGACAAGGAATCGTCCACAGCAGTCACTAAGCCATCAGGCTTCCAAGGCGCACCTTCACCATCTAGGTTAAAGTCGGTGTTGAACCCAGCCGGATGGGCTGATGTTCCTGGGTCGCACATCAAGTTCTTTTCAACAATAACGGTGGCACTTTTGCTTTCTACCTCATCACTCGGAAAAGATCCGGTATCCCCCGATAAATAGCCAACGCTTGCCTCAAATTGTGAGCCTACGTTGTTTATATCCCCTGTGCTAAAACGGCCCAATCCATCTTCACCGTAGTGTATGGTTTCAGCTAACGGGAAATCGATTTCGTTAGATGAAGTCCACTCGTAGGTATACTCTCCAGTAAGCGTTTCTCCTGAAGCGGGTTGTGGTTCAACGTGCAAACCCGCAGAAACACAAGATGGGGTGGTTTTAATGTCGGTTGTCAGCCCGTTTTCATCAATGTCTTTATTCGTCAGGTTTAATGTGAATTCAGAAAACACTTCCAAGGCCACTGTTGTTGATAGCTCTGGGTTGCTTAAGCTTGTAACGGTTACCGTAGTTTCACCTATAGCTAAGGTGGTGATATTGCCGTTTTCATCTATCGTCGCAATGCTCTCATTTGCTACGCTATAAGATAAACGTTGATCGCATGCCTTTTGGGGCAGCACGGTGGCAAATAACGAGCCTTCTTTACCAAGGGAAACTCTGATAGGTTCGGCAGTGACGCTTTCTACGTCATCAAAAATAGCATTTACGGTTAGTTCAAGTGTCCGTCGGGGTAATACTTCCCCCGGTTGTAAGTTGAAACCATTGTCTATGGCAAAATCGATGGTATAGGTAACCGATGGCGGATTGTCCAAAAGGCCGTCAGGCTCAGACCCTGGTGTCGAACCGAAGTTGTCACTGGTATCACATGTACTTAAACGATCGGCGAATAAGTCCGTGTCCACAATCAAGTTTCTACCGTCTACAGTAAATGGCGATATGGTTTGATTAGGCTGTCCAATAGAAGGAGCCTGCGGTGTTCTATATAGAGGTAATGTGGTGAACTGTAAGTCAGAAATAACGATATTTCCTTGGGCTGGCTCACCATCTACCGTAACGCCGGCTACCAAATCAATCGTTTGTTCTCCCGATTCTTCTGTCATTTCTGCCGTTAACATTGGCATAGATATCTCTAGGGGGGCATCTGCACTAAAATTTGGGTCAAAGCCTTCGTCAGTACCACCGCCACATCCTGTAAGCGCAATTGTTACCGAAGCAGCGAGAGCAGATATTTGTAGTAAGTTTTTCTTCATCTTACTTCTCCAAAAATGTGAAATTGGCCAGACTGAAATCTGGCCTTATTAATTGATTAACTAGAAAGTTCCGCGAAGACCAATTCGGAATTGACGACCAAACTTGAATAGCGATGCCGTGCGCTCTTGTGGAATACTGCTATCCTCATACACGCTGCCTTCGTCAAGCACGATTTCATTGCTATTAACGTTATTCGGGTTAATGGCGTTGGCTGCGGTAACAAAGTTTCTTCTGGTATCGTCTGTAATGTTTAGCGCGTTAAACGTTACCGTGAGGTTTTTGTTAATCGCATAAGATGCACTGAAATCTAATCTGTGAGATTCATCCTGCCAAAGCGATACGCCAGATAACCCTCGGTTTACCAGTTGCTGACCGGTGTAACGGTGCGCCAGTCTTAACTGAATGCCATCTTTTTCATAAAACAGCGTTGCATTAGCCGAGTGTCTAGGTGTAAAAGGTTGTGGCAAAGGCTTAAGAAAACGTCCAGAGTTTCCAATTTCTACAGGGTCAGATTCAGATTTCTGATAGGTATAGTTAATGGTGGCACCAAAACCAGACCAGATCCCCGGTAAGAAGTCGTAGTTTTGTGTATAACCTAGCTCTAGGCCTTCAATAGTAGCACCAGAGCCATTTTTTGAGGTGGTGATATTGGCAACATCACATTCAATTCTCCACTGCTCAAAGAAACCAGCTGCAAGGCGAAGTGGATGACAGTCGTCTTCTCCCCCTGGTGTGCGGTTTTCGTCAAAGTCGAGAAGAAGGTCAGAGCTTTGTAAATCAACTTCTTCTCTTACGTCTCGATAATGGAACGGGGTAACCACGGTTTCTTCAAAGTTATCCATGTCTTTATAGAATAGAGCTGCCGATAGCAAACCAGTGTTGCTGAAGTACCACTCGTAAGATAAGTCGATATTATTCGAGGTAAGCGGCTTAAGTGCCGTATTACCCGCGTTGCCCGACGCTAATCCGAATTGATTTTCACGGATAAAAGCAGAAGGATTTAAAGAGTCAAATCGCGGCCGCGTCATTGTTTTAGTTAATGCAAATCGCACGATAGTCTCTTCGTTCAACGCATAGTTAAGCGTCAAACTTGGTAGCCAAATAGAATTTGATGCTTCGTCAGTCACTGGCGCGGTTCTAACTTGAACTTCTTGACCCGTGCCATTAGGGCCTGTAAACGATGTACTTCTATCTAGGAAAGGCCATACAAAGCCTGTTCGGTTAAATCTCGCCCAACTAGCGGCGTTAGTTGGCACCAGATTTCCGTTTGAGTCGTAAATTTGGCCAGGCAATTCGTTAAATACGAAGTTGCCATTTTCATCTTGAAATACTAAGCGGTTTACGTCTAAGCCAGTTTGGCCGTTAGGGCCTATAACCAGGAATTGACCCGTGTCTACGTCAAAAGGTATGGTAGCCCCATTATTAAAGTTATATCCGTGGGTTAGTGCCCACGCCCAGCAGTTACTCAGTTCTGCTTCATTTTGTGGTGCGTAACGGGTATCACCGTCGGCAATAGGTATACCTAACGGGCAAGGATCAAGGCTGGTGTTACCCAGGTCTCTTTCCACGAATAAGTTGTACGGGTCGACGACCTGCGGCGCTCTGATATAGTTGATACCACCGATACCAGACGCTTCGTTTTCATCTTTCACATAACGAACACCAATGTTACCGGTTAGACGGCCATCCATGAATTCAAAATTTGCTTTGAAATAGGCAGCCATGGTTTCGGTAGTTATTTCGCGAGTACCTTGGTCGCTAAAACGCACCCCTACTTCAGATGCATCTTTACCAGAAAGCAGCTCTAATGCTTTTTGTGCATCAAGTAATGGCCAGCCACCCCAGAACACGTTGTCACGATTAGCTTGTAGATCCTCGCCGTAGTTGTCATAAGGAAAAGATTCACCAGATAACATGTTAGCAACGCGAATAGACGCTAAGCCTCGCACCTCAAATTCGGCGTCAGGATCATCAAGTGCAATAAGATCTTCACCATTAGTGATAGCAGTATTTTTTATCGATACGTCACGGTTTCTATGAGAGTACTTTCCGCCAAACTCTATGCTGGTCACGTAGTCATTATTGAGCGCATAATCAAAGTCGATGAACAAAGACTTATTGGTATCTTCGAATTTGTTTTCTCTAAACGCTAAATTTCCAAGGTGATTGTGTTGCAAATCAAAAGGATTGAAACGACTTGTAACACTGTTGGCACTACCGTCAAAAGCATCAAATTCGCCAGGTGTGCTACCTGTAAAATATTCACAGTCTGATAGCGAGCCTTGAGTACAATCGTAGCCTACAAGTTCAAGAATATCTGATGGCATGGCCTCGACGACGTCTCGACCTGCAGTGCCCCACGTCGCTGTGCCTATAGTAAAGAACGCATCCGGGTCAGATCTATCAGGTGTTTCATCTTCAGAACCAGAATAACCAGCTCGTAGATTCATGGTTAAGTCGTCGGTAAAACTGTGGAAAAGATCTAACGTAATAACATTGGTTGTGAGTTCTCGTAAGCCTCTTGCTCTATTGAATCCCCCCGTTATTGAGCGACTGGTTGAGCGCTGCAATGTATTGGTAGAAAGGTCCACCACATTGAGTGCAACATTGTCGTCACCAGGGTGAATGGAAGGAGTCAACGGCGCAATGTTCATAAACATGCGGTGGTTATCGGTAAGTACCTTTTGATTGGTATGTGTAATATCGACCTGAAGCATAGTGTCGTCACTTACTTCATACTGAATACCCGTTGAAATAGACAATCTATCGCGTTGATCGGTATTTAAGTTATAGTTTATGAACTCACGGCCCATTACAAATAAGTCACCCTCAACCAAAGTTTGGGTTGTAGGATCGTAGTTTAAGAGACTTTCAATGGGGTTTAATAAGGGCTGGCCGTCTTCGCCAAGGATAAGTTCACCACTGTTGTCGCGCTGGTAACCAAGAACTCGGATAGGTTGACCGGTTGCGAGGTCGGTGGCTGGACGTGCTCGGCTGCCTTCATCGAATGCATCTGCTATTTGAATAGCTTGGTTTGCCCAATCGGTATCAATTCGATCAACGCGTGTGTTTTGGCGGTCTTTAGTGGCGGTAACGATAAAACCTAGTCGGTCGTTAAATAGCTTTTCTGAGAAACTTCCAACAATTCGATAGTCTTCATCGTCTGCGAACTCGTTGTGTCTACCCTCAACAGTAAAAGAGCGGCGGGGCTTGTTTAACGATAGGGGACGTACGGTTTTTAGTTCGATATTGGCACCAAGAGAGCCTTCGTCTTGGTCTGCAGCGGCTGTTTTTACTACATCAATCGAAGATAGAATATCAGCAGAGAACGAACTTAAGTCAACGCTGTTATTGTTAACGCCATTTCCACCACCACCGCTTAAACCGCCTGTTAACGCCACACCGTTAATAGAAACTTGGTTCAAAGACGGACCAGCACCGCGTACCGATATTCTGGTACCTTCACCAGCTTCTTCTTGTACCGTAACGCCGGTAACACGCGATAGAGCGTCAGCAATGTTTTGGTCGGTAGATTTGCCCACATCTTCAGCATGTATCGAATCTGAAACACTGTCATTAAAGCGTTTGGAGTTGACCGATTTCTGTAAACTTCCTTTTATACCTTGAACTTCTATAACCTCAATATCGGACTCTTCGTCTTTAGTTACAGCACGTTCGACCAACTCTTCGTCTGACTCTTTCGGGGCTTCTTGTGCCCACAGAGGCTGACTCAAACAAGACGCGACCACCACGGTTGTGATCGCATTAAGCTTAAATTTTTTATACATGTGGTTTTACCTATGGTTTCTACCTAGTTTGAGCGTTTTAATTTTTATCGATCTAACAACTGTTAAGTTTCCCAGATTATCTTCACACGTACCGCTGCTTGAAATCACAGCGACAATCCGAAGCTTAATGAGCTTGAAGGTATGACAGTTACCCCATCATTTTTCCAAGATTTAACAAATATTAGATATTACTAGTTTAAACATATGATGTTTGTGATTTCAATTTTGATTCACAATTAATTAACTTATTCTTTAGTATTATTCATTATATATCTGATAAATATTTAAATTATTTTTTGTATTGGGAAGGGACGGGACTATGTGCGTAGACGCAATGATCTAGGCAGTGTCATGGTGTAATCCTTCAGGTTAAATAAAAGTTTCACGTCATTTATTTGTTGAAAAAATGTAAAGCAAATGATTATATCAAACATAATATGTTTGGTTTTATGGACAAGAAGGAAGAAAAATGCTTAACAAAAAACAAACTGCTGCGATGTACTGGTGCTGTATAACTCTGTTAATACTCGCCTTATCTTTTTCGAGTAAAGCTTCAGCCTCGTTGATAAATAGCTCTTTCGACAATGCGCTTGAAGGATGGCAGGGGCAAGTCGACATCTTCGACGGTGCAAACGAATTGTTTTTCGTCGATGTAAATAATTTTTCAGATTTTTCTAACCATTTTTCTACAAATGAAGGGACGCTTTTTCTATCGACGGATTTTCAAGGTGCGAATGAAATTTTTGGGGTATATCTTTTTCAATCATTCACCGTAGGCGCTTCAGCGCATTCACTTTCACTGGTGTTTAATGCAGTTGCTGATTTCTTTCAGGTTGCATTATTCGACAGTAACGCAAACCTACTACATGACTTCGTTACAGACGGAGCAACTGCTGATTTATCTGCGTTGCGTGGACAGATGGTCTCACTTGAGTTTGCCGTGGGTGACACGAACTTTTCGCTAGGCGATACGCTAACAGTTTCTAATATTCAACTAGCTGATACATCGGTAGCGGTTCCAGAGCCGTTTAGCTTCTCCATATTGCTAATGGCCTTAAGTGGGTTGTGGCTTCGCCGTAATTATGTGACTTCGGCTCGTGTGGTAGTAAATAAAAGAGCTTCGCGTCATACACTTCGCTAATTTATATCAGGGAAAACACCATGTTTAATCAAAAGCCAACTCTTAGCCACGGTGTGTCTAAGAAGCTAAGTACTTTTAATAAAAAACTTGTACAAAATTTACTTAGTAAATCTCTTTACTATGCTTCTTCACGTCATACCCTGTCTCTATTGAGTGCTATACCCGCGCTATTAACGCTAAATGTCGCGCAAGCCCAAGTGGCGGAGGTCATGCAATGGGAAGCTATAAGTGATACGGTTGTAGAACAAAGTGACCGATATGTTAAGCGGGGTGTAGGTTATTTTACTGAAAACACCTTTACTTTATCAGAGTCGTTTAGCCAAAGTGATATATTGCGCTTGGTCGTCACGCAAAGTAGTCATGAAGTTATAGAGCCAGACGGATACAACAACCTCAATCAACCGTATTTTAATATAACGGGTACTCAAAACAGCCACACTATTTACTTTAGCCCAGCCCGAAAAGCGTTTGCCTATGACATTGAGCTTCAACAACAAGTCCAACCGAGTAATGCTTTGACCTTTACCTACGATTTTAATATCGATCAAGTACAGCTTGAAAATAACAACTGGGAAGGTTGGGTGTATCCCACGCGTAACCGAGGTGAAATGGTATTTGAGGCAGAAGGTGGGAGAGATGAAACAGGAGCAATTAGCTATACCGACACAAGTACTAATGTAAATATCACACAAAATGGCATTAGATTTAACAACCGTACCAATCAGCCCAATATCAATCCGTGGACGACCTTACTAGAAAGTGCCATAGGCAAAGATATCAACTCAGTCTCACTATGGGTGAAGGTTGAAAAAGCGCAGCCTGGTGATGTAACGGTTAGGCACAATCTTATTCCTTTCCCAGTGATAGATGACAAGAAAGGGCCAACTATTAACGCGGGGCTGGATATCGGCCCACAATACGAAATGATCATTCCGGCTTCCGAAAATGGCAACTGGGTGCAAGTTGAATTTATTGATAGTAAAACTGGCTTACGCAGTTTTACTATTCCTGATACGTGGCGCCATTTTGATGGCGAGTCATCTATTCAGGTTTATCCCCAGTTTTTATTTGATGGACTAGATGTGGGCGACAAAGTCACCATAGATAACTACGCAATAAACGAAGAATCTTTGGATGAGGCATGCTGTGCGCCAGTAGATGATAGCGACACTGGAAATAGTGGCGGGGGCTCTTCAGGTGGAAGTGATAGCACTCCAGACATTAACGAGCCAGATTATCAGCTCGGTGATATTCTTAACTTTAACTATACGTTTGACGAGAACAGCTTGGCACCAAACCAGGGCAGTCAAGGCTGGGTATATTCAGTTATCGACAGGGGAGCACTTAGTTTTGCCGATGGGGAAGGAAGAAGTGGAGCGGCGCTTGTCTATGAAGATACAAGTGAGAATGTTAACCCAGAGCAAAACGGGTTTTACCTTCAGCAGTGGAATAACAGTCCGTTTACTGCAAGGTTTGATAACCACGGTCACATATTAAGAGAAGTGTCTTTGTGGGTAAAAACTGACTTAGTGTCTGAAAAGGACATTGAAATCATTCACTATCTCCTTCCTTATGGTTTGGTTTCAGGTAATAAGAGAAATAATTACCCTGCTGCAGTTGAAGCTGCACCGCGTTATACAGGTACTATTCCAGCGAACAGCAGAGGCTGGGTTGAGTTAACATTAACGCTCACTTCCGATTCAGAAGGCGATTTTATTATTCCATCCACGTGGTCGGGCTATGAAGGGGGCGATTTCAATATTTATCCTGAATTTAAATTTGCTGGCACCGAAGTAGGGGATAAAATTTACCTAGATGACTATTTTGTTGTATCAGAAGTGGGCGAGCCGCTACCTATTCCCACAGATTTCACTATTGCATACGACTTTGAAGAGGCAACAGTTAGCCAAACTAACGGATGGGGTTTTGTACTTGCGGATTTCGGTAGTATTAGCCTAGAAGATAATGGTGGTGTGAATAGTAGTAGTGCTATTGGTTATACCGACACCAGTGTAAATACAGACATTACTAATCAATCTTTACTTTGGCACAAATGGGGCAACGCCAACCCGTGGAGCCAAGCTTTTGGTGGCGGTGCTGTAGACACTGAAATTCAGTCTGTAAGTTTAAATGTAAAAGTTGTGAAAGGGATAGGCAATACCAGCACAACCCCAGTAACGGTGAAGCATCACTTGTTACCGTGGAATGTGACCTTGAGTGGTGGTAAATCGGGCAAAGTTGCTGCAGCGCAGGCGATAACCGCTGACTACACGGCTACTGTTGAACCAGAGCATTTCGGTGACTGGGTAACGATAACCTTTGTGGATGCAAACACTGATGAACTTGGCTTCTCTGTTCCAGAAAGCTGGATCCTCACAACGGGTAAAGATATTACAGATGTTCTTCCATCTTTCTATTTCGGCGGGTTAGAAGAAGGGGATAAAGTAATTATCGATGACTATCTACTAGTGGGTGACAACGCGCTCGCCAGAAGCGGTGAAATTGAAAATGACATCCCGTTGCCTGAATACGGCTATCATGATGGTAGTGGCACTTACACGGTAACCCCCAGACCTGAACCTATAAGCTTTGAAGACTCTAGGTTCTATACGCCGCCATCGGCAACAGGCATTCAGCGTGATTTACTGATTGATTATGCAGTTAATAATCAGGATTCGATTGATGATACTCAGGTTCTGCAAGAAGCGCTTGATGACATAAGTAACAATTTAGGCGGAGGAAAGCTTTTTATTCCTGCCGGCGACTATTACTTTAGAAGTGTACACCTTCGGTCAAATGTCCAAATTGTAGTTGATGAAAATGCACGTTTCTATATGGCACCTGGTGGTGGTTACAACACCTGGATGTTCGAAATGGGTTTTGGTGATCAGGGTAAAGCAGAAAATGTGAGCATGGTTGGCCTTGGCGGAGGTTTTACTATCGATTTGTCTATCGACAGAACGCCAGAACCCAATGAGCGCATCGCTGTGTTTAGAATGGGTGACATAGAAAACTTCAGGTTTGCTAATTTCACTATTGAAGATAACAAGACTATCTTCGCTTCCTTTTTAGTTGGCGTTACACAGCGAGATAACGACCTCCACTGGCCAGCAAACGGCATTATTGAAGATATTACCCAGCACAACTCATTGTTCGGTTACGGACTCGTTCAAACCTATGCCGCCGATAATATTTTGTTCAGGAATCTTCATAGCGAAGGCGGTATTACGCTAAGAATGGAAACAGATAACTTAAGTATGAAGGACTTCGGTAAAGGCGGTATCCGAGATATTTTTGCTGAAAATATTCAAGGTACAGATTGTTTAGCCCCCGTTATGTTTGGCCCTCATTTCCAAGAGAATGGGTCGGTACAGGTCAATGGTGTCGTCTCCAATGGTTGCGGTTTTGCAGTGAGGGTAGACGAAGGGTTCGTTGAACTGTTCAGTCCTCAAGGAGAAAGTTATACGAGGAACCAGTGGCGCGATGAAGTTAACGCTACTTATGGTGCAGGCTGCGCTGATGTATCTTATGCTCGTGGTGCAAACCAATGGGCTACCCGTATTACGCCGACGAAAGCGTGTTTAGATGCAGTGCATAATCGAACTAAACTCAAACCTGGATGGTTTAAAGAGTCTTACGTTTATAACGTTACCGCCAATTTCGATACAAACGCTCACTTGAAGCTAGATAACTTAAACTTCGTAGCTAGCTGCGACAACATCTGTATTGCTTCGCCCGAACAATGGTCGAGAAGAGGACAAATTTTCCTCGGGGATTCTGTCGCCGCTATCGTAAACGAGCAAAAAGAAGGTGTGGATTACAATTTCAATATTAATATTGATAACCCCTCGTCTAATGGCTTTCCTAATGGGCATTACGAAAAGCTAGATAGCTTTTCCATGCCGTTATCTTCGTGTCGTTCTAACTACCAAACCGCATTACCAAATTGTAGTGATGTAAGGTGGTATTAAACATTAATCTTTAGCTCTTGACCGGTAAAAAGGAGCTGCTAGCTCCTTTTTATTTATCTTTAAAAAGCAAATCAAAGAAGCGCTTAGCGCTAGGTGTAAAAGGACGTTGGTTTAAATGTAGAAAAAAGAGTGTTCGAGCATTGGCATCAATCCTGCTCACCCGATGGATCTTTTTTAGCTGACTTAATTCATCGCATACTATATCAGGTAAAAAGAAACGCCTAAGCCTTGTGACACTGCTCTGGCGATAGCTTCATTACTGCCCAGTCGTATTTCTTTTTCTACCTTCCAACCATTATTTTGTATGATCGATAATGCGACTTCTCTTGTGCCTGAACCTTCTTCGCGCAATAGCCATGTGCAGTCTCGGGCATTAAACTTTTCAGAATAAGAGACCCATAAACCCATTGATTCTTTAACCCATGGTATCACCTGAATGTGTTGTAAATGGGAAGGTCCTTCAACAAGAGCAACATCGAGCTGGGCATCAAGCAGCTTTTGCTCAATATCGCGGGAGTTGGCAACCACAAGTTCTATGTGAATGTCAGGGTACTTGGCACGAAATTCTGCTAAATACGAAGGTAGCCAGTAGCTAGCCACTGTTGTGCTTGCCCCGACAGTGAGAGACCCTTTACCGGCATTTGCCATGAGCGCCATATCTTCAACGGCTGACTTCTCAATGGCAAAGATCCCCCTAGCATGTTCAAACAGCGTTTTTCCCGCTTCAGTCAGCATTAAAGTTCGAGTACTTGATGAACGCACTATGAGTGAAAGTGAAAGACTATGTTCTAGTTCTTTTACTGCTTTTGATACGGCAGGCTGACTAATAAAAAGCTGTTCAGCAGCACCTGTAAATGAACCTAACCGAGCAACCCAATAATAGACGCGAAGGGCATTTAAGTTTAATCGCATAACTAAAAGTTATTCATGCATCGTTTATATGTATTGGAGTTATATTTTAACGGACGTTAATTTACTGTCAACGCATCGACAGGAGTAGTGTATGAAAGTCCAGAATATTGCTGATAAAATTTTAAACGCCCCTCGAGTAGTTAGTTCTTCAATGTGCTTAGGTATTGTAAGCGTGATGCTCATTTCAATTCTCTCAACTTACTTTTCAACACTACCTTTATTCGAGGAAATAGGGCTAAGCCCATTGACGATTGCGATTCTTGTTGGTGTGGTAATAGGCAATAGCCCCATAAACCGTGTTATGCATAGAATTGCAACTGGCGTCGATTTTTCTAAAAGCGTTTTGCTAAAGCTCGGGGTTATTTTGTTTGGACTGCGGATCACTTTTGAACAGATAGCACAGCTGGGTTGGTATGGTGTTTTCGTCGATCTAGTAGTAGTAGCAAGCGTGTTAATTGTTGCCTATCTTCTAGGTACCAAGCTTTTTAAGTTAGATTATCAAACGTCAATACTCATAGGCGCAGGAAGCGCAATTTGTGGGGCTGCTGCGGTTTTAGCAACTGAACCTGTGGTAAAAGCACAAGCGCACAAAGTCTCAATAGCTGTAGCTACGGTAGTACTTTTTGGTACAACGAGTATGTTTTTATACCCAGCGCTGTATCCATACTTAGGTTTAACAGAGCATGCTTTTGGTATTTACATAGGGGCAACAGTGCATGAAGTAGCACAAGTTGTTGCTGCAGGTACTGCGGTTAATAGTGAAGTCGCGAACGCTGCAGTAATTGAAAAAATGGTACGCGTGATGTTACTTGCACCAACGCTTCTGGTTTTATCATGGGTACTTGCCAGGAAGACAAATGCAATAGATGAGAATGCCTCAAACGACAAGCCAAACCTGATTATTCCGTGGTTTGCTGTTTTATTTGTAGTAGTTAGCGGCATTAACTCTCTTGAAATCATTCCGTCAGGTTATCATCAAGACCTATTAACTATAGATAATTATTTGTTATGCATGGCGATGGCAGCACTTGGTCTTCGAACTCACCTCACACCAATTTTCAATGTTGGATTCAAGCCAGTCTTACTCGCCGCATGCTTGTTTTTCATGTTAGTCGCAGGAGGATACGGCTTGAGCCATATATCTGGTTGAATAAATTTAAGTGTAAAATTGCTTAACATTTTGCAAACATATGATGTATATTAAAGTGGTATTTATCGAGGTAAGCCAGATAAAAGTTTAAGCATTATAGAGAACGAGATAAATGTTTGTTAAAAGTCAATTCATCAGCACTGTTAAAGGCGGCGAGTACTATAAAAACAAAATATCTAAAGTGCTCTTAGCCGTGCTGACTACCAGTACTTTCGCATGTGCAAATGGTGTGGAGCAAAACAAGGAAAGCTTTGATAGCGAAAATATTAGCGGAGAGCGCATCTTATTTAAGCAGGAGGTAGAACATCTTCCTGTAAAGAACAGCAATTTGCGCAAATGGGATGTAGCTACAGTGGCTGACCTTGATCAAGATGGCTTTCCTGATCTTTTGCTAAATGACCATGGTTTTAGTTTAAAAGTGTTGTGGAACAACAATGGCCGGTTTGCCAAACCTTACGACCTTATAATGGGGGATATGCATGGTATTACTGCAGGTGATTTTGATAAAGACGGCAGTATCGAAATAGCTGTTTCCAGAGGCGGTGGTTCTGGGAGTAACGCTAGAAACACCAAGCTTTTTCGGGTAGCGAAAAACCGTGAAATTTCAACGGTGCCAAATTTAGAACAACCCATGCCTTTTATGCGTGGGCGAACGGTGAAGCTTGTAGACTTAAACCAAGATGGGTGGCTAGATTTACTTAACTTTGCCTTTCCTTCTCGTGAGATGCAGGGAAAAAGTGAAAGCTATATATTCAAAAATACCCAGAATGGCCAGTTTGTAGAGGAAACAAAACTGCCCGCGGTAAGAGGCGATGGTCAGAAAACACTCATCACTGATTTCAATAACGACGGGTTACCTGATTTAATAGTATACGGTAACGATGAAGCCAGAGCTTATCAAGCGAATAAAGCGTTTGAATATAACGATGTGACAAATAGCGTTTTTCCTTTCACATTAGATAATGTCACAAGTATTAATGAAATTGATTTTGATAACGACGGCGATTTTGACCTATTTGTAACCCGCTCAGTCGAGTATCAACCAGGGCAAACATTTTACGATAAAAAACTTCAATTATTAGGCTACTACTGGTTGCGAGGAGTACATAAGTTCCCTCCTTTTCACGCAGGTCCTGTCATCGAGCTACTTAATTTTCAAAGTCAGTGGCCAACCAAAGACTTATTTATTGGAGAGTCAGCTTATCCTTATGCTTTTGAAGGTGAGACCCACATTGGACGAGACGTTCGTCTTGTAAATAGCGATGCACTAGGGTTCCCTGATAAATTAGACAAAAAGGGCGCTTATATTGGCTACATTGGGAATGGGCAATGGCAATTCGCCACGGCTACGTTTTCAATTTCTACAGGGGTAATAAAAGGGGTTGCCGCTTACCCTGAAATGCCAAAGCCAGAAGCGTTGAGCGATGTGCTGCTGTTAAATACCGGCGGTACATTTGTTGATGACTCAACGCAGTTGGGAATTACCTATCAAGAAAATACGGTTTCGTCAGCGGTAGCAGATATCAATAATGATGGCTACAGCGATCTCGTTATAGCTAAAACAGGCGACCTCATTCACTCTAACAATGCGCTCACTTTTCTTAATGAAAAAGGAAAAGGTTTCAAGGCTATTACTGCTCACGGTATTACCAGTGAAGAACTAGGTGCACTAGGTCTTGGAATTGAACCATTAGACTACGACTTAGATGGGGCTGTTGACCTGATAATAGGTAATGAGCGCGGCAAGTGGCACCTATTGCGCAACACCAAAACACACAATAACTACATTGGTATACACGTTCCGCCTTCGCCAAAGACAAACGCTAATTCAGTAGGTGCGGTAGTAGAAATAGAGGCATGCGGAAATAAGCAGAAAAAGAAAGTAGGGCAAACCTCAGCAGCATATTCTTTGAGTTCAAACCCGGCGTTACACTTCGGTTTAGGTAAGTGCACTGGACCGGTTACAGCAACGGTTTCATGGAGCAACAATGAGCAATCTACACGAACCTTTACCGCGGCAAATACCTATGTTGGTTGGTGAATTATAATACGGCATGGAAAATAGCTTGACTAAATTATTACGTTTATCGCGAATAAATTAAAGGCGTCCTTATAATGGATAAAAAGAAACATATTCTGATTACGGGAGCCTCATCGGGTATTGGACAAGCGCTAGCCCAACAGATAGCAAAAGAGTCTTTCTTATTAAGTTTGTGTGGTCGGAATGAAGAAAAACTACAGAAAACGCTGGCTTTGTTGCCAGATAAACGCATATACAGTGAGAGTTTTTGCCTAACGAATAAAAAGCACACAGAAGGTTTTATTAAACGGGCGATTAAAACACACGGCGATATAGATGTTTTGGTTAACTGTGCCGGACTGAACAATGTTAGAAAGGCCGGAATCGAAACAGAGCTTTCAGAGCTAGATTGGTTGATGGAAGTTAATTGTTATGCGCCTATTCATTGTATGCAAACCGTCGTTCCTGCGATGCAATCTCGTAAACTTGGCACAGTAATTAATGTACTTTCTACCGCCTGTCATTTTTCAAATCCAGGCATAGCCGCTTATACGGCGAGTAAAGCCGCACTTGATGCCTATACGAAGGTAATGCGTAAAGAGCTTCGAAAAGACAACATTAAGATGTTATCCGTCTATCCCGGCGGTGTCGATACTCCATTTAGAGAAGCCGAACGCCCTGAATACCTAAAAGCCGAAGACGTAGCTGAGGCTATTTTTAATTTAATGCTGACTGCAGAACACGCTCATGTGCATGAACTCATCATCCGCCCGCAGTCAGAAGAGAATTTTTCTTAACGTTTTATATTCATATTTTTGTTTAAAAAGGACAGCGAAATGGCATCGCGAAATCATAAAACTCTTAATGTATTGGTATCGTTTTTATTAATGATAACCTTGGCATCTTTTGCCCATGGTACTGAATCGAAAGAGGGGACACCCTCAAAGGAGCACAAAAAACCGAATATCGTTTTTATCTTTTCTGACGATGCAGGCTATGGTGATTTTGGTTTCCACGGCAATAAGGTAATGAAAACGCCTAACTTGGATAAGTTAGCTGCCGAGGGAGTTCGGTTCGAACAGGGCTATGTTTCAGATCCCACGTGCGGACCTTCTAGAGCTGGCTTATTGACTGGGCGCTATCAACAACGTTTTGGTTTTGAAGAAAACAACGTTCCTGGTTATATGAGTAAAAATTCTGCCCTGGATGGTGATCAGATGGGCGTGCCTGTTGAAGAAAAAATGATGTCTGACTACCTAAAAGATCAAGGCTATACATCCGCTTACTATGGGAAATGGCACTTAGGTGGGGCAGACAAGTACCATCCGCTCAATCGTGGCTTTGACGAGTTCTACGGTTTCCGTGGTGGCGCGCGCAGTTATTTTGCTTATGAAGAAGGTAAGGAGCCTTCAAAGCTAGAGTTAATGGAGCGCAATTTTGCGCAATACCAAGAGCCTGAAGGGTATTTAACGGATGAACTTGCTGCTGAAGCGATAGATTTTATCGAGCGTAGTACAAAAGCGGATAAACCATTTTTTGTTTTCCTTTCGTTTAACGCGCCTCATACACCGATGGAAGCTACAAAAGAAGACTTAGCTAAATTTCCTAACTTAACGGGCAAACGCAAATTGGTAGCCGCCATGATGTATGCTATGGACCGAGCCTCTGGAAAGGTACTAGACACGCTGGAACGCTTAGGTATTGAAGATAACACCTTGGTCGTTTTTACCAATGATAACGGCGGCCCTACAGATATGAATGCTTCGGACAATTTTCCGTTTAGTGGAACGAAATCTAATCATTTGGAAGGCGGAGTAAGAGTTCCATACGTTATGAAATGGCCGGGTGTATTCGAACAAGGAACTACGTATCCGCACCCCGTAAGTACCTTAGATTTGCTTCCTACGTTTTTTGCAGCAGGTGGTGGTGATGCCTCAACGTTAGAAAACATAGACGGCGTTAACTTAATACCCTTCGTTCAAGGCTCAATTAAAGAAGCGCCGCATGAGTTTCTTTATTGGAAAAAAGATACCCGAGCCACGGTACGGGCGGGAAACTGGAAATTAATGCGTTTTCCAGATCGGCCCGCTGAGCTTTACTACATTGATAACGATGAAAAAGAGTTTAGAGACGTGGCGAGTGAGAACCCAGAACTTGTAAAAATACTGTTTAAGAAAATATTCGAGTGGGAATCTACACTAGAGCGACCTCGCTGGTTACTCGAACGCAAGTTCGAAAATTACGATATTGATCGCATGGACCACTACTGGCACAAGCCAACTGACGGAAATGAGTCAGAAGGTAAGCTGTTAATTCGTCCCGCATCCGCGCACTAGAAAAACAGATATTCAACACTTTTTGTTAATTAAATGTTCTTTTAAGTTGACGCCAAGTTAGACATAAGTATAACATCCGCAAACATAGCATGTTTGCATATATAGGATTATTGTTTTATATCCTATTCAGCAAACCTGTCTTCTTTTGTTTTGAAGTTAAGGAAAGCGTATGTTTAAAAAATCCAAACTGGCGTCGGCTATCGTTGTCGTTCTATCTTGTGTCGTTTCTCAATCTTCACTGGCGCAAACCGATGCTGAAGCTACACCAGACAACACAGAAACTATCCTTGTTAAAGGTATTAGAGGAAGTCAGCTGAAAGCTCTTGATTTGAAAAAGAGCAGCGATAATTTGGTAGACAGTATTGTCGCTGAAGATATCGGAAAGTTTCCCGATACTAATGTGGCAGAGTCACTTCAGCGTATTTCCGGTGTCTCCATTAGCCGTAACGGCGGAGAAGGTTCACAAGTTACAGTTCGCGGCTTCGGTCCACAATTTAATACCGTACTCGTTAACGGCCGTCGTTTAGCGTCGGAAACT
This sequence comes from Alteromonas sp. KUL17, assembly GCF_006538305.1. Lineage (NCBI taxonomy): Bacteria > Pseudomonadati > Pseudomonadota > Gammaproteobacteria > Alteromonadales > Alteromonadaceae > Alteromonas > Alteromonas sp. KUL17. The sequence continues at coordinate 212,337 of NZ_BJKJ01000004.1, read as the reverse complement.
GCAGGTCGTGGCTTTGACTTCTCGCTACTCCCAGCTGATTTAATCGGCGGTGCTGATGTTTTTAAATCATCATCTGCGGAGCTCCAAGAAGGCGGTATTGGTTCGACCATTAATTTGCGAACCCAACGCCCTTTAGATATTGGCAAGTTCTCAGCTGTAGCGAGTGCCCGAGGCCTGTACGACGATAACGCGGACAAGTCAGCGCCACAAGCATTTGGGCTTATAACAAACACCTTTGCTGATGATACTGTAGGTTTGTTGTTTTCCGCTTCCTATCAGGGCCGTAAAACAGGAAACGACCAAGTTGAAGGGGCAAACTATCCGAGCAGAACTTACGACGATGCACGTAAGGCAACATTATTTGAGAATGGTATAGGTAATGAGGGTGTCAATACATACGCTCACCAACAACAAACTCGTTATATTCGAGCTAATGAAGATAGGGAGCGGTTTGGCGTTACTAGTTCACTTCAATACCTTCCCAGCGAAAACACCAAGCTCACTATTGATGGTCTCTACAGTAAATTTAATATAGAAGCTCAGTCGATTGCATCTCTTCAATACAACGAAATTCCAACTTTTCATAATGCCGTAGCCGATGAAAACAATGTCATTGTTCGCTATGATCAAATAGGTCGTCCTTTTAATACATTTCTTGCATCAAATAAAGATTCCGAAGTATTTCAGGTTGGGGCAGAATTTGAGTGGAACATAACGGATTCACTGACTGGTACTTTTGACTGGTCAAATTCTCGAGCAAAAGACGACAACGCGGGAGGAAACTACTTTGTTGTAGTGGCTAGCGCACCTGCAGTTCAGCGCTATGACAATACTGGAAATTTTGCTGCACCTATAATTACAAATTATCAGTTTACGCCGAGCTCAACAGACATTAATGGAGATGGTGTCGTCGACCAGTTTGACTATGTTTTAGGAGATGAAATTACTCAACCAGATCCGAATGAACAATTTTCTTGGGCGTCAACTCGGGAAGGCGCAGGTGAACAAGATCACATACAAGAGTTCAAAGCGGATTTTAATTGGTTTGTTGATGGTGATTTTCTTACGAAGGTCGACTTCGGTGCTTACTACAGCGAGCAAGAAAAAATTCATACTGATGCTCATACCAACAACTCGCGAACACTTTACGCCAACAGACCTGTTCCGATTCCTGCTGAATTGTTAACGTTGAAATTCCGTGACGGTTATTTAGATGGCGTCCCCGGAAATTATCCAAACAGTTACATCGATTACGACGTTGAAGAGCTCCTAGATTTTCTTGAAGATCCTGCAACACTTGCCCTACGAGATGAAATATATGGTTTGCCAGCAGGCTCTTCCGCTGAAACGTTAGGGCCAGATGGTTTTGACGCACTCATTGACCCGAGCCGTGGGTACAGTATTGAGGAAGATATAACTTCATTGTACGTAAACGCGCAATTTTCTCAGTATTTTGATGATATGGAGCTAACAGTCAATACAGGTTTACGCTACACGGAAACTGAAACTACCTCTACCGGTTTTGCTGCACAGTATATTGATTTTGCGCCAAATCCATTGCGGGATGATGTGCTAGATTTTACAGAGTCTGAGCCGAGCCCACTGTCTCAAACGACTAAATATGACAATTGGCTACCCAATATTACGGCTAAGCTTCGCGTTAACGATATAGTGATACTGCGTGGAGCGTTTTCAAAAACACTTACAAGGCCTAATTTAGGCGCATTAAACCCAGGTATTCAAATTAACCCTGGTTTACGTTTATCTGATCTGCGCGGAGTGGGCGGAAATCCAGACTTGCAACCCTATGAATCAACAAACTTCGATTTTAGTAGCGAATTTTATGTCAATGAAACAACCCTTTTTTCACTAGGTCTATTTCATAAAAAAATTGATGGTTATGTAGTTCGTGGTGAACAGCGAGAGGCCATTACTGTTCCAGAGCCGAACAACTTGGATTCCATAACTGAAGATAGAACAAATATTGAAGGTAACAATATTTTCTTTACTATTACCCGTCCTAGAAACCTAGAAAGTACAGAAGTCTACGGGGCTGAAATTGCTTTCCAGCATACCTTCGATTACTTACCCGGTCTTTTGCAGTACGTAGGGGTAAATGCAAACCTTACGTATGTTAATTCATCAGACGAATTTGATAGCAATGATGCAGAAAATAATGTTGTGCTACCTGGTCTTTCTGATTCCCAAAACTTAGTATTGTTCTATGACGACAATATGTTTGAAGCACGCATTGCTTATAATAAGCGTCAGCGTTACTTTGAGCGTTTAACACGTGTAGAGCCTATTTTTGTCGACAATTATGATCAATTAGATGCGCGCATAGCGTGGAATATTAAAGAAAATCTTCAAGTGTTCCTTGAAGGAACCAACCTAACTAACTCTTACTCGCGTCAGGGCGGGCGATTTGATAGTCGTTTTGCGTTCGTTGAGTCAACGGGTACGCGCTACGCAATTGGTGTAAGAGCAAACTTCTAATCTAGCAAAACATCGTGCAAGGCGAGCTTGATGGTTGAATCTGCTCGCCTTTTAGGTTTTAGACTTTTGATAAAAACGTAAATAAATCGAAAAAGAGCTATGTGATGCTGCGATTATCTAATTATGTGACAATAGTATTGTTCATTTTTATCTGTTTGCCTACTACTGCTAGTCCGGAAAAGCTTTTTTACAAAGCGCCAACCCACTTTGGGGTAACGAAATACTTTGTTAATGATTATTCAGCTGATAATGATCCAAAGACCGATGATACAAGGCTGTTTCAGCGCGCAATAGATGATATATGGAAACAAGGTGGCGGGAAGCTTGTCGTAGAAAAAGGCAAATATTCCCTATTAAACGTTGTCCTAAAATCTAATGTTCATATCGAGATTGAAGCTGGCACTGTTATTTTCCCTTATCTTGATCCGACCCCAAATAATCGATTTCTCAAAAAAGCATACGCCATATTTGAACTTACTTCTAAGTACGCGGAACCGTTGAAAAGCGTAAGTATTAAAGGGGTCGGAGGCGATTTCATTGTTGATATTTCGACAGCGATTAATAAAAAGAACCGTGTCTTTTTCATTAAGAATGTACAAAACTTCTTGATTAGTAATGTGGAAATTTTAGACGACTATTCTAAATTTGCAGCTTTTGTTTTAAACGGAGAGTCTGTTGGACAAAGAATACTAGGACCCAAAAACGGAGAGATTAGAAATGCCCGTGTGTTAGGTGCTGATTATGGTTATGGCTTAGTACAAGCACAGTTAGGTGAAAGTATACTTTTTCAAAATTTATATGGATTAGGAGGCGCGACTCTTAGGTTAGAGTCGCACACTAAAAACTTAAGAGACCTTACTAAGTTTACTCCACTAAATAACATTAGAGCCAATAATATTAAGTGTGAAAAAGGAAACGCCGCTTTTATGGTATCTCCACATTTCGTGAAAAATGGGCAATTTAATGTCGACAATATAAAAGCGAAGGGGTGTGGCTGGGCAGTAAGAACGTCTAATGGGTTTACGACAAAAGAAGAAAAGTCCTTAGGGTTACACGCAGGTTCGTTTAGCGCCAAGTCAACTATACGTAATGTAAGTGCGCAATTTGGTGAATATTACGCACAAATAAAGCCGAAACACTACAGGTATATACCTTGCGTTTTGATGGCTAACATCGACAGGGAGGCTATTTCAAAAGCCACAGGCAAAAGTTTCGTTGGACCTTCAATTGGTGTTGTGCTGCTAGATACCGATTATCAATCATTCATGAGTTCCGATGAAATTTTGCGCTCTGATGGTTTTTTATCCAGAACAGCAGCTAGTAATGGGTGATAAAACTTCAAAGGATTTGTGTAAGAGTATCCCTTTTCAGAATAATTCTAACACTTAAAAGTAGGTAGCATCGATTAGTTTAGAGGGTGTTTAAGGGCCGTACACAAACTCTAAACGGTTTTCGTTTAAATCGTGTTTTATTATAAACCGTAAACATGATATCTTTATTTAAATAATATGTTTAAAATTTGTTATTTAAGTAATCGGAAATGAGAGGTTTAGCCTTGCTCAATATTCGACATTTCAACGTAACAACTTAATGAGTGTTTACATGAAACCAGTAAAAAAATTGCCTTTCGCTTGTTGTGCTTTGTTTTTATCAATCTCGACTATTAGTGGGTGCACGACTGAGATGGTAGCATCCGCTAGTGAAAAAGAAGCGTCTTCAACCAACATGTTCAAGAGGACTAGTGGGGTCATTCCTTTTAGTCGGTCTCTTCAAAGAAAGTGGGGCGCCGCGGTTACTGCAGATGTCGACCAAGACGGATGGGATGACGTAATAACAACGCAACACGGCACGAATGCACTTATTTACTGGAATAATGAAGGCAAATTTTCCGAACCTGTTGTAATAGTCACAGGCGACACACATGGATTAGGTGTGTCTGATTACGATGGCGACGGCAATATGGATATTGTTGTATCACCCGGTGGTGGCGATGGAGGTAATCCTAGACGACCTATATATTTTAGCGTCGACAAGCAACGAAATATCACTAAAGGTGGTACGTTCTCGCACTTTAGCGCCAGTAGAGGGCGGGCCATTAAGTTCTTAGAAGCCAACAGCGATAATAAGTTGGACTTATTCACAACGGGTTTTGCGCCTAAACGGGTGAAGTCATTAACCACAAATCAACTGTATCTGAATTCAGGGACAAGCTTTTCACACCCATTAACCTTATCTATCCCTCATGATGCGCTTTCAGTAAAAGCGCTTGTTACAGATGTAAATAACGACCATATTTCCGATGTAATTACCTTCGGAGGTAAAGACATGACACTATCGGTAGGGCAAGGGGACGGGAGCTATGTAGATAAAACAAAGGAAGCTTTAGGTGATTTGGCTAATACCCACAATGTAATCAACATTGCAGAAATAGACTATGACAACGACGGGGACTTTGACTTATTTCTCGCACGTAGTCCTTACCAATTTCAAAAAGAATCTTACTACGATCCTAAAGATAAAAACTTTGCTTTCTTTGTGTTCAGAAACAACTTTATGTATGACGACATCACCGTTGAAGGCGAAAACCTTATCTTGGAAAATATCCAAGAAACCTATGCAACCTATGACATTCAGTTAGGCAGCGAACGGAAGGTTGTTGAAGCTGAGCGCACTGCGCACTATATGGATGGTCGCCTTGAGATTAAACCAAACGAGGCGATGGGGTGGCCAGAAGGTGAAATACTTAAGGGCATGCATATTGGCTATATAGGTAACGGAAAATGGCGTGTTGGCGGCGCAGTTAAATCTCGTTTATCGGCGGTAATAAAAAATGTTATTAACCACCCTAGTGAATTGAAGCGAAAGCCTATGCCAGCACTTTTGCTCGAAAATCGAGGCGGTAAATTTGTGGATGCTACAGATAGTGTAGGTATCGATATCCAAGAACAAACCACCAGTGTTGCCGCAGCCGATTTCAACAATGACGGTTTTATGGATTTAGCGATTACCCCTTATGGAAATATGGCGTTGCCTGTGGAGCATTACGTATTGATGAACGAAGCTGGGGCGGGATTTAAAAAGCTTCCTCACGTTGGACTAACCTCTGATGAAATAGGTGCCACGGGTGTCGGAGTCACCGCATTCGATTATGACCAAGACGGCCGTATGGACTTGGTTTATGGCAATGAAAGAGGTCGCTGGTACTTAGCTCAAAATCAGTTACCAAAAAATGTTTTGGGTAACTTTATCAAGGTAGAAGTAGGAGCGTCTGCTGATCAACAAGCCCAGCCCACAGGTGCAAGAGTAACTATTACGGCTTGCGGTAGGCAGCAAACTCAACATGTAGGTGCCACTGGGGATGGCTTCCATCATATGCTAAATAGCAAAATGCACTTTGGTATTGGTTCGTGCGATAGTGTTGAGAGTGTACATGTCATTTGGGCGAACGGTGAAGAGGAGTTCTTAGAAGATAAAAAGGCCGGCACAATAGTTAAACTCTAAAATGTCTATTCATAAGCAAAGCATTGAAAATCGGTAAATGATAGGATGGCTATTCAGCATTTAGACGAAGAAACCTTTAAGGTGTAACCTAGTATTGTTATTAACAAACCGATAATCAATTTAAGGCTATTAAAATTGAATTCATTTTTATCAGTTTTGGTTTACTTATTTCTGTCTTTTCAATTTGTGCTTCAGCTGCCACCGTTTTTACAAACGCAACAGTACGGACTGGGGTAGAGGGCAAGCAAGATCAGTCCGTAGTAGCCATAGACAAGGAAAAGATTATCCATGTTGGAAACCATATCCCAAAATATTTAAAAGACGAGAAAACCATAGATCTCGATGGGAAGTTTGTTATGCATGGCTTCACAGATAACCATGTGCATTTTATGGAAGGAGGTGCAGCGCTAGCTAGTATCGATTTAAGACCCGTTAACTCGCCAAAAAAATTCACTCAATTAATGGCGTCTTACGCAAAAACCTTACCTCCTCACCAATGGATATTGAACGGCAACTGGGATCATCAAAAATGGGGAGGTATGTTGCCCAATAAATCTTGGATTGATCCAGTTACATTAAATAACCCCGTTTATGTTATACGAATTGACGGACACCAAGCGTTAGTCAATTCACTGGCCTTAAAGCTTGCAGGTATCGATCGCAATACACCAAATCCGAAAGGTGGAATTATCGTGCGGGATGAGCATGGTGAGCCTACAGGGCTTTTAAAGGGAAACGCTCTTAATCTTATTTTAGATATCATTCCATCACCGAGTGAAAACGAACTGATGAAACAGTTTGCTATGGCGCAAGATCTTGCGTTGAGTTTGGGAATATCAAAAGTACATGCGGTAACTGCCTACCCATCTGAAACAACCATGCTAGATATTTTTAAACTTGCAGAAAAACGCGGAATTATGAAAATAAGAGCGTTTGTTTCAACTCCTATTGAATCGTGGGAAATGGCGGCGGCAAACATTGAAAAGCACGGTAGAGGTAATGATTTGCTTTCCTATGGAGGCGTTAAAGGCTTTATAGATGGCTCGTTAGGGGCTAGAACTGCGTGGTTTCACGACGAATATTCTGATGAACCAGGTTACTATGGGTTACCCCTTAATGACCCAGAGCAATTCGCCACATGGATGACAAAGGCGAATGAAGCAGGCTTGGAGCTATCAATTCACGCGCTTGGCGATAAAGGTATAGACTTTGTTTTAAATAAAATGGAAGAGTTAGGTAAGGGAGAGGTTCGTAAGAAACGCTTCAGAATAGAGCATTTTCAACACCCTACGAGAATGGCAATTAAAAAGCTAGCTGAGCTTGGCGTTGTCGCATCTATGCAGCCGTACCATGCAATAGATGATGGTCAGTGGGCGGAAGAAAGAATAGGCCCTGAACGATTACCTACCGCTTACGCATTTAAATCTATTTTAGAGCAAGGCGGACTGTTAACTTTCGGATCGGATTGGCCCGTTGCACCTTTATCTCCGTTTGAAGGTATTTATGCCGCTGTTACAAGAAGCACCCTTGATAATGCTAACCCCCAAGGCTGGATTGCAGAACAGAAAATATCGGTTGAACAAGCACTCACCGCCTACACAGTGACTAATAGCTACGCACTGAACGCGGAGCAAAAAAGGGGAACTTTAGAAAAAGGCAAATTCGCTGATTTCGTGATTTTATCTCATGATCCTCGTGCAGTTTCTGCCAGCCAGATAAGAAATATCCAAGTTTTAAAACACTATATAAATGGCGAATTAGTTTATGAACATTAGTACTTAGTTCTTTGTTTATATTAAACGCCACGTCTCACTTTGTACGAGTGCAATTAGCCTCTCGCAATTAGACAGCGGAAAGAGCCACCGTTTTCTCGCCGCGAGGCTGAGCAAACAAATATTTTTAAGCCACCACTTGTAGCTTTGCTTGTTAATTATTGTTCGACCCTTCAAAAGGCGTTTAACGTTTCTGAAAAGTACTTTTATAGTAATTACTTGCTTGCAAGTCTGGCATACACGGTAGTAGAAAGATACAGCACCAATACGAGCAAAAAGCTTTGGCTTAACGTAAGTGACGAAACCCCCACTGAAGCGCCCAAAATGGCGCCTAATATCATTTGGAAAGCACTCACGATTGAAACTGCTTTGCCAGTGTCTTCAGTAAACTCGCTTAGCATCAATGAGGTAGAAGAGGCTATCAAGAAGATAAAGCCCGTACAGAAAAATAGAAAAGCACCTAAAATGAAATGTGCGTAAACCAAAGATATGGCTGACAGTAAAACAGCTGTTGCCACAATCAATTGCCCAACACAGAATAAATACTCAAGCGGTTTTTTCTCTACCAGTTTGCCAAAAATGATACCTGATAGGAGCATCGAAAAACCAACAAATCCAAAATAGAAAGAAAAGTTATATTCTGAAAAGCCAAGCTCATTTTGGGTAAGAGGGGACACAATGGTTACATAGAGCATCAAGGTACCAAGAGAAAAGATAGATACTATGCCGTAATGCTGATACTTTCTATTTTTGAAGAAAGAATAGTCAGCTTTCAACTGCGTTTTATCTTTCCATTTTGGAGCATCTTTCGAAGCGAGTAAGTAGGGAAATACAGTAATTCCGTAAATTGCTAACCCAATGAATAATATTTGCCATTGGCCAGTTAGCTCAAATATCCATGCGCCGATAAGTGGCGCGACAGCAGGAGCAACATTCATCATCGAGTTGATGTATCCGTATAACTTAGCGCCTTCTTTTTCAGTAAAGTTATCTTTCACCATTGCTAGCGCGGATAATGCAATGCCGCTTGTTGCAAACCCTTGAATACAGCGTAGTGCGAGAAGTTGGTAAAATGTTTCGCAATAATAAATTGTAATACACGTTAACGTAAAGACCGCAATGGAAACGGATACCAGCTTAAATGGTCCATGTTTGTCGTAAATATTACCTACGAACAGTTGTCCAATTCCAAGCGCGAGCATAAAGGCACTTAGCGTCAAACTTCCGTTTTGACCAAATTGTTCAGAAATAGTGGGTAAGGTCGAAATGTAGAAATCTATGGCAAATGGGCTAAACATGACAAGCATCATAATTAGCGCGATTAACTTAGCTTGCGCTTTCATTAAATTCTCTTTATTGATAAAACAGGATTTGTTGTGGTCTGGGTTTTAATGATCTAACTGATTAGTCTGTGCACTACGTAAAAGGGCACAAATTTTGTTTCAATGTATTTAGTCATTCTTATTTCATTAAAGTTTGTCTCGCCATCGAGAGTGGCGAAGAGGAATAATAACTCAATTGATCGCATCATATAATTATAAAGCGTTTCAACAACGTAAAATTGCTCTAGTTCGCGGGATTATGAATTACTTTTGTTGTATATCTTCAGGCTTTTGCCACACGCGAACGTATTCAACTTCGAAGTCTACGCCCCGTCATCTTCCTTACTTTCAAACTTTACAAATCTCGCGCCATGCAGCGGGAGTACTTTCTGTAACTTTTTTGAAAAGGCGGCTGAAAAAAACCGTCGTTTTCGTAACCTACTTCAGAAGCTATTTCTTTAACATTTCTTTCCGTGGCAATAAGTCGTTTTTTGGCTTTGTCTATTCTTACCGCTTGGATATATTGTGTCACTGAAATACCAGCAGCTGCGCTAAAGCGTCTCTTTAAGTTACTTTCGCTCATCTATGACCAAGACGGCCGTATGGACTTGGTTTATGTCAATGAAAGAGGTCGCTGGTATTTAGCTCAAAATCAGATACGGCTTATGGTAGGCAGCGAACTCAACATGTAAGTGTCACTGGGGATGGTTTCCACCATATGCTAAATAGCAAAATGCACTTTGGTATTGGTGCGTGCGATAGTGTTGAAGTGTACACGTTATTTGGGCTAATGGTGAAGAGGTGGCGAACGTCAATTTTCCATGTTCATTGAAATTGTCGTGTGAAATAGTGTCAACATTCAATTAATATTGAACACTTATAGTGTAAGCGACGGTCCTTTATAAAAGCGGGTATAACTATTCTTGAAAAAGGTTTCACCTGTTTGTATTTTCATGATTTTTAGAGGCGCTAATATGAACGCTCGTCGTACTTTGTGTTATTTACTTTTTTCAATGCTTTTAAATCTGGCAATGAACGGCTTCGCTTATTCACAGCAAGCAGTGTGGCCAGATCCCATTTATCATAGATATATTGAGGTCGAAGGCAATAAAATATTTTACCGTGAGTCGGGTAATCCTAATAAGCCAACAATCCTGTTTCTTCATGGTTATCCGTCTTCATCTCATATGTATCGCCACCTTATCCCATTATTGTCAGGGCGATTCCATGTGATAGCACCTGACAATATTGGCTCTGGATATAGTGATAAACCCGATCCTTCAAACGTTACTTATACTTTCGATTATTTGGCGCGTGTTATGGAAGAGTTTGTTCGGGCAAAAGGGCTAGAAAAATACAGTATCTATATGCAAGATTTCGGTGCTCCGGTTGGACTTAGGCTAATGATGGCACAGCCCGAAAGAGTGGAGCGGCTAATTACCCAAAACGGAAATGTATATTTAGAGGGGCTAACACCTAAAAGACAGGATTTCTTTAAAAAAGCTTTTGAAGATCGCTCAAAAGATATGCAGGAAAAGCTGTTTGCTCTTACGAGTAAAGAGTCTATTATTAAAACGCAATATCTTCGTGATGTAGAAGGTAAAGAAGAAGTTATGAGTCCAGACAGTTGGACTCATGATGGCACATTTTTGCAATCAATTGCTCAGCGAAAAATTCAAGTGCAGCTTTTTCAAGATTACTATACTAACTTACAAGCCTATCCAAGATGGCAAGAGTTTCTTCGTAAGCAAAGTTTACCAACTTTAATTGTGTGGGGAGAAAATGATCCCGCATTTATAACCGCTGGAGGGCGAGCATTTCTGAAAGATATACCGCATGCACAATTTTACACGATTGACGCTGGACACTTTGCCATGGAAGAAAAACCAGTCGAGCTAGCTAAGCTTATTATAGGGTTTATGAATCAATATATTGATAAGCAGTTTGTAATAAAATAACAAATAGCTCAACTAGCTTCTAAATTTAACCAACAGTATCACGCCACTTAGCTGGCGTGTTGCCTGTGATTTTTTTTAAAAAGACGGGTGAAAAATCCATCATTTTCATAACCTACTTCAAGAGCAATTTCCTTAACGCTTCTGTCAGTTGAAATAAGTAACTTCTTTGCCTTATCTATTCTTACTGCTTGTATATACTGAGTTACGGAAATGCCGGTTGCCGAGCTAAATCGCCTCTTTAGGTTTCTTTCGCTCATAGTAAACCTATTAGATAAGTCGTTTAGCGACAGGGGAGGACTGCTATGATCATCTATCCATTGTTGAATAACGGCAATTCGTTCGTCGTTATGCAGTCTATACTGTGGTAGCAATGGCGCCATCTTTATCGGTTTATCTACTAGTAAACTTGCTGCACATTGCTGGGCGAAAACATCCCCTTTCACTTTTGCAACCACAGAAAGCAACACGTCGATGCCCGCCTCAAACGTACTGGTAGAATAAATGTTCCTGATTTTCCTATAGGCGTGGGTGTAGGAGAACAGCATATTTGGAAATTGCCGGCTTAGTGGTTTAACGAATGCCCAGTGTGTAGCGCAAACTTCGGTAATTGACGTTAGTGACTTTTGAATACTACGGTGTTTTGCCCAAAAGTAGGCGGCTGTACTTAGCGTAATTACAGTAGTGTTTGATGCCCAATAAGGACAAAGCCATCTTGAGATATGCTCTGTGTCTCTAGGCATATTACTTAGAAGGCGTCCTTCAAATGGTGGCACAACGATGATGTCATAGTGTTCATTGTTCAGTTTTCCATCCGGTGTTATTAACGCTCCACTGGCTGAACGAATTGTATTTCCATTAATTGTTATTACTGCAAAGTCGAAGGTCGCTTCCTGGTCATGCCTTGCTTCGAGTAGTGTAACAATACGAAAGAAATCATTGACTAAATGGACACTCATAGCCCAGCAACCTTCATAAGCTAAAATAGCTACCTTTTTCATAATGGCCTAATTGGATGGTATTTGTTTCCCTAGCGGATATTCTAACTGTTCCAATTGACCTTTAGAATGCCAATGCAAAATCAACATGAATAAAAAGGTGGGGGTATGCAGTCTGGTGGTTCTTATTTCGAAAGGGATGCATTCGCTAATATGCTCGGCGTAACGTTGGTTCAAAATCAAACCGATGAAGTCGTTGTTGAAATGGAGCTAGATGATGCCCATATGAATGGTTTAGGAGGTGTTCACGGGGGCGTTATTTTTTCTCTTGCAGACATTGCTTTTGCAACAGCGTGCAATCAGTTCCACACAGCGATTGGTATTCAAGCTGATATCCGGTATTTGAACAAAGCTGTAGGCGTTAAGCTTATTGCGAGAGCTCGTAACATATCGAAATCTAATAAGCTGAGTAACTTCGAGATCCTTGTAACAGATGAGGAGCAAACGAAAATAGCTTGTTTTACCGGATTAGCATATCACTTAGTTAGAAACTAAGCCCTCTTATCATTATTCTTTAGGGGCAGTTCGATGTTGAAAGTCAATCAAAAAGAGCAATTTGTTAATACTAGAAGAGGCAAAATATTCGTTAAAACCTGGTCGCCAAATTCCTCTCATTCAAAAGTACCGCTGGTATTAATACACGAGTCGTTGGGATCAGTAGGGCAATGGCGAAAATTTCCAGCAGAACTGGCACTTGCATTTAATAGGCCGGTCATTGCATATGACCGTGCGGGCTTTGGGTTTTCGTATCCTCGTCAAGCTTTGCCTTCGAGTAATTTCATTCAAGAAGAAGCGCAGGATTATTTTGTAGAATTAAAGCAGGCTTTGGGTATTAGAGAGTTTTTAGTTTTGGGGCATAGCGCAGGAGGTGCCATAGCGTTGAATGTAGCCGCTACAGACAAGGAATGTGTAGGGCTTATATCAATATCTGCACCTGCTTATGTAGAGAACAAAACACTTGAAGGCATTCGTGCCGCAAAAAAGCTGTTTACTGAGTCACAACAGTTCGAGAAGTTAAGAAAGTGGCATGGAAATAAAGCTCAGTGGGTACTAGATGCATGGACCGAAGTATGGCTACGAGACGAGTTTAAAGAATGGCATTTCGACGGGTTATCTGATATCCACTGCAAAAGTTTAATCATTCATGGTTCTGACGACGAATTTGGGTCAGTAGCAATACCGCAATATATTGCCAAGCATATAGCTGCAGAAACAATGCTATGCATAATAGACCACTGTGGTCATTTGCCTCATGTAACACACAAAGATGCAGTATTTCGGCAAATTTCAACGTTGTTTAATTAGTAATAACTTCAAGTAATTCAAATATTTACATGGACCTGAGAGAACTTTCGAAGTAACTTTTCCGTTTACGTTGATAAGGTCCGCGGGGGGGAGAGGAATTTCTAGCATTTTTGAAAACGCTTTGTGTTTTACTACGCTTATTTAAAGAAGCTTCTACTTATTAATAGTGTGTTTAAGCTTTTGCCACACGCGAATGTATTCAATTTCAAAATCTACCACACCATCGTGTTTTTCGCTTTCAGGACTGTTCTTCTCTAAATCTTCTAAGCTATTTGGGTAGCCATGCCATGGAAAGGTTTCCATATCGAGCCATAAATTGATAGGGCGGGTGGCCACGTATCCATTGTAGTCATCAGGAAGGCCTTCACGGTTTTGCTTAGCCCATGCACTCGCTTGTTCTGGCGTCACAGATGAAAATAGCTCACCATCGATGTAATAGTTTATGCCGTCCTCGCTCCATTCAATACCGTAAACATGAAAGTCATCAGCCATTCTAAAGCCGAGTTGCTTTCTTTCCGTGTAGCTGGGTTTGCCGCTGACGGGTTTTTCCCAGTCGCGAATAGACCACCATAGCTCGCTGTCTAAATGGTCTTTATTAGGATCTTCTCGGCTGTCGCCAAACGACTCGAAAAAGTCGAACTCCATTTTTGGACCCATAGACCAAAACGCACTGGTGACTTCCGCATCGGCAGACTTACTCTTAATTTCAATATAGCCATAGGTAAAAGAACGGCGACCTATGAAACACGGCGTAGTGATATTTTCGTGCTTCATGGGTTCACCAAACGTTGGCTTTCTAATCTCATCAGTGAACGGGAAATCAGGCTCCCAGCGTGCTTCAAGCATCAGCTTTCCATCTTCTAAGCGATAGTTACGGCCTGAAAACTGTGAAGGAGCCCGACCTTTCCACACCCATTTATCTGGGTCGTCAGGATGAACATATTGCGGTTTACCGTCTTTAAATTTACCAACAATGAACCATCTGTCTTCATCTACTTTATCCGCATCAAACTCATCGCTTACTTCTTTATTTAGTACCCAACCTCCTTTATTCATAGGGTCGGAAAGAGGGAAAACAGGGGCGGCACTTGATTGAACGCTAAAAAAGAAACTTAACGATAAAGCAAAAGAATAGACTTTTTTGATTTGAATATTTGGCATGTTAGTTTTGCCCTTAAAGATAGTCTTATAAAAAACATCATATGTATTAAGGATTTTAATATAGAACGATGAAAAGTTGTAGTGAAAATGTAAAGAAGTAGAGAAGGGATCTAAAATCGGCGTGCTTTAACATGGTTGTTAAAGCACAAATTGCTTAATTTCGCGTTATTGGTAGCATCTTACCTCAAATAACTTAACGTTCTTAGCGCCATAGGTTTCTTTCAAAGTTAGACGGAAGCCATCTATCTTTTGCTTCTCGAAATTAAACTTTATCAGCCGGCGTTGATTATCATCTTTCTCGCAAATCGTTTTCCAAACGCCGTTTATATTTAATTCAAGGGTAAGACGCTTTAACAACTCGACAGGGATCTTTGTGGTATAGGCTTCATTTTCACGGGTGTTTTTTAGCATCATTATGTTTTTCTTCACATTGGTGTCGCATTTCACCTCTATTTGAGAAACCGCTATAGGTGTATCCCACTCAAAAGAAACGGTAGCGCCTAAACCTTTGCTACACCAATGATGAACTTCACCCCGCTCATCTCTTGCCATACCATCTATTAGGTTTTTCACTTCGCCTGAAAGGGTGCTACTGGCAATAATTCTGTCTGCTGTTCGCGATAGGTCGTTAGGGTCGTTTGCATAGCGTTGAGGAATGTATGCATCATCCCGTAACAGTTGCTCTTGTAATTCATCTATATGGTCAGTCGCAATGTCTCTTGGTAGTGCGCTATGCTTTAAGCATAATGCAGCAGCAGTACCCACAGCTTGACCTTGTACAGCACATGTCCCCATTACGCGAGATGAAGATAACGCAACGTGGGTTTGACTAATATTGCGACCAGCAAACATTAAATTCTTAATATTTTTGGAATATAGAGAACGAAGGGGGATTTGGTACACTTCTTCAAAGTGCTCGTGCCAAAAACTCGGTGGCTCCGCAAGATTCTCAATGCCCCCAGGGTTGTGTTCATCAAGAGGCCAGCCTCCGAAGGCCACTGCGTCATCAAACTGCTTAAGACTCAGTTGATCGGGTTCGCATAATATATAGTCTCCCATAAACCGTCGTGACTCCCGCCGACCTGGAAGGGAGCCTACCCAATCAAGCGCAAAGTTATCAGCTTCCGGATAAAGCCCCGAACACTTAACATGCTCCCACACGCCGTACGCAAACGCGAGTAGCCGATGCATATCTGTTTCTGCCGTACCTATAATGTCATCGTTACTTCCTACCTCTACCCACCAAAACCCTTCAACAAAAGGAATGATGCGTCTATCTGGATGTGTTTTGTCAGCGTCATACTTAATCGCAAACGGGGGCGCTTGATAAGGCATAGGTTTTCCCATGTCTTTTGATGACAACAAAATAGTGGCCCCCATTTGCCAACCATCAGGTTCGTCAGGCGCGTATTGCTCATTAAATTCTTGTTTACCCTCACGACCCGTGCGGTATTCTGCACCGGCTGTTGCTGCCATCAAGCCATCGCCAGAGCAATCGATAAAAGTATTAGCTTTCACACTGATTAGGGTTTCTGTGCTCAACTGCCAGCATAACACTTGAACTATTTTTTCACTTTCCACTACTGAGCGCACAGCATGGGTGTTAAGCATCAAGGTTATATTGGGTTCGCGGGTAACGAAGTCGTATAAGACATGATCCCATACAGTAAATGAGTGTTGCTCATTGCAAAAACGGTTGAGCAAGAGAATTTCCTCTAAAATTCCCGTTTCTCGTTCTGGAAGCCCACTTTTTAACTTTGTTACACCATGCACAATTACTCTAATTTCACTTGAGGCATTTCCTCCTAATACCGCTCTATCTTGGATCAGGAGTACTTTCGCGCCATTTCTAGCCGCGGCAACAGCAGCACAGATTCCCGCCATACCACCACCTACGACTGCTACATCAACCGTTACTGTTTTATCTCGTATGGGTGTCTTCCTTTCAAAGTTTCCCATTTGTGTCCAGTTGTCGTTAGAGCGATCAGCCAAATCAATAAAACTCTTCATTCTTTACCTTTGTTATAGCGGTTTAATATAGAACAAAACTACCACTAAATTTCTATAATAGCAATTTTGGTTAGCTTGTTTTAGTTGATTTCGGTTAAATTGCGTTTGTAACTTTTGTGGTATGATCCCTGTAATTCACTTTGATCGTTGAAAGATAGAAAACAAATGAAAACAAAACCAGGCGCACAAATAAATCAGAGCATCTTGGACGGGATTTCAGTGTTGCAAGCTCTTGCTGGTTCTGACATGCCCGTAGGGGGGAAGGATTTATCAGAAAAGCTAAACATGGATAGCACTAGGGTTAACAGACTTTTGAAAACCCTTGCTTCAATTGGAATGACACAGCAAACAAAGGGACGAAAGTACATTCCAGGACCAGGTATACACGTACTTTCAGCTCAGAGCTTATATGCCTCAGGATTGCTTCGAAGCGCAATGCCTACGTTGGAGCAACTTGGCAAATTTGACTTAACCGTTGCAATGGGTGTGTTATGGTTTGATACGGTTTCATTTATTTATCACGCAAAGCCAGGTATGCGCGCTACCGAAGGGATAGGTAGAATTGGCGTGCGTAGCGCCACCACAAGCGGTATCGGTATGGTGATGTTAGCTAATTCTCCGAGAGAAGCTGTTATAGATGCATATCAAAACAAGGTTATCGAAGGGTTTCCAGATGGCCTAGAGAGCCTGCTTAGTGAACTGGAAGAAATTAAACAGCGTGGCTACGCACTTTTTCAAAGTCATGAACTTCAAGCGGAAAATGACAAAGCTTATTACTCTTTAGCAATGACCATAGGCTCCCCAGCCAACTCAGCCATTGCGCTCCAGGGTAAAATAAAACCTGTAGACGTAGATGATCTTGTATGTGTGCTTAAAGATGCTCGAACTAAAATAGAAAGTGAATTGGGCAAAATGCCGGTACCGTAAAGATATATGGGGAATAATTGTTGGCCGCTGCTTTAAAGCGTAGGCCAACAATCGGGACTTAATAATATTGCTACCAGCTCGCTTCTTTCTCTTGTAAAAGAATACTTTTCAGGTGATGTTGATATACGTCCAACATAGGATCATCTACCCGCGCCATTTCACGCTCTAAAAGTGAGGTAATATGGGCTAGCTTTTGCTTATAGTCAGCGTTTTTAATCAAGTTTGTAAGTTCACCAGGGTCTTTTTTCAAATCATAGAGTTCATCTCTGTTATCTCCCGGGTACCAAACGAATTTTAAGTCGGGCGTGCGCAGCGCTCTTAGTCCAAACCAAGCTCCGTTGTACCATTCGTACATATAAAGTGCGGTATCCTCTTGGTCTGCTTCAGCCTTGTCCCCGTTTATCATAAGCGGTACTAATGAGCGCCCATCTACGTCCCCATCACTGGGAAGGTGCATTAGCTCACCTAATGTGGGCGCCAAATCTATCATCGATACTTGCCGGGTAATTACTTTGGGCGTGGTATCTGGATTCCGATAGAGTAGGGGAATGCGCATGAGTTCGTCATAGGCATATGGACCTTTATCAAAAAGATTGTGTTCACCTATCATGCTCCCTTGATCGCCTAAAAGAACAATATGTAAATCATCATATAAACCGAGGTCTTTCGCTGTTTGCAATAGCTCCCCAACCATGTCGTCAACCATTGCTATGGCGCCGTAGTAGTGTGCCTGAGAACGACGCCAATCGCTTTCTGTCATATGCCCCACATCATGCCAAGGCCACAATACCTTGTCCTGCGCCATTGGTTTAAAATTTCTTTCTTGCACAAAATTGTCGGGCAAAGAAATGTCCTTGGGATCAAACATACTGGCGTACGGTTCGGGAACACGATAGGGTGGGTGAGGTTGATTAAAACTCACCACGCCGAAAAAGGGCTTGTCTTGTTGAGCGGCCGCAACCAACATCTCTTTTCCATACTCAACTTTATGGTACGCTTCTGTATCTTTATAAGTACCCGGTATAGTTTGGTAGTAAACGTGTTTCTCACCGTTTTCATCTCGCTGCCCTTGATAATAGCCTTTAATACTTTCTACATCGGCGTAAGGTACATAATGGCGAGGCTTTCTGGTGCGCGTATCTGCGTGCTCCCGAATAAATTGAGCGCCACGTATCTTTGGCCCTTGGGGGCCTATATGCCATTTACCAACATATCCTACAAAATAGTCGCTATCTACCGCCCGTTTTATTAGTCCCCCTTCAGAAGGCGAGAGTTGGTATTGACGAGAGTGAAACAGCTCAACATTGTCGTCGAGGCCCGTTTTGTGCCCCCATCTGCCGGTAAATAAGGCAGCCCTTGAAGGTGAACAAAGGCCGGTTGTCGTCATAGCTGAGTTAAACTGTACACTTTGCTCTGCAAGCATATCGATATTTGGGGTTGGTACTGGCCCATCTCGATAAGAAAATGTATCAAATCGCATATCGTCAAAAAAGAGCACAAGTACATTCGGTTTTTTCTCGGGGGTAGCGAATGCGAATGGGCTAAAAATTAAGATAAGAGATAACAATAAGTACTTCATACGTGAGTGTCCTTACGTTGATTAAATAATATTTTGGGGTATACGGTAATACATAAAGCTAATACAAAAGTGCCCACCAGTAGGATAGTGTTTTGCCCTTTGTCAGCTTGAAGGCCCAAGCCGAAAATAATGAGCCCTATACCACCAATGCCAATTGCGATAATTTTCTTTCCTTGTTCGTTGGCATCGTTAGTCGAAGGGGGGAAGTCGTTTGAATGAGTGGCTTCTGGCGTTTTTACGTTAGAGGGAGAGAAGCCCGCCCTTTGAACCGGTTGTTTATTGCCGGGCGCATTATGTGTATTGGAAAGAAAGCGGTAGTAAAGTTCCCAAATTGCCAAAAGGAATATTGGCACAATCACACCCACAAACATTTCACTTGAGCGGTCAAGCGATATCCCCAATAGCTCTGGGATAAAAAATTTAAAAGCGACATTGATTGAAAGACTGATAGCACTAGTAGAAATAACACTCAACTGTGTTTGATTGTCCGAAAATAGCGTCCATATAGGAGGTAGAAATAAGGCAACCCCAGTAATAGCGGCTAAACTAAAAGCGACCTCTACAATACCCCCCATGCTTGATACGCAAAGCGCGATAACTATCGATAATACGCCAAAAAATACCGTTGACGTTCTAGCAACCCACATAGTTTCAAACGCACTACGTTTTCGTTTTATTTGTGGGTAAATATCGTTAGTGAATACGCCTGCGGCAATATTCAATGTGGTGTTAACGGAACTGGCTGTCGCGAATACCATCGCGCCAAGAATTAACCCCATTAATCCATTTGGCACCACTAATTTACTGATTTGTAGGTAAGCTCCTTCGGCGTCAGTGGAGGCTGTATCAGGGCTAATAATGCGGTAAACCATAGGTGGCAACATCCATATGATCGGCGCAATTAGGTATAAAACTCCAAATAGATAGCCAACTTTTTTTGCATCTTTTTCTGATTTAACACTCGTGTAGCGCTGTACGTATGCCCAACTTCCACCAATAAAAACCATGTTATAGAAGCCAAACGCGGCCATAAATAGCCAATCATACTCAGCGTTTGTTACCTGAAAAAAATCGCTGGGTGCGTTAGCTATAAACATACCCACACCACCAATTTCCTCAAATGCCAAGGGGACGATTATGCTAACCGCGGCCATTAGAACGATAAATTGCAAAACGTCGGTAACCAAAACTGCCCATAAACCACCTACGGCGGTATAGGCAATAATGAGTACGCCGAGAAAAAGAATAGCCGAGACAAGCGGTATGCCCGTTGTGACTTCTATCATTTTTCCAACAGGGTATAAAAACGCACCACCACTAAAGATAGAGATTATGAAAAAAAGATACGTATAGAACTTCTGAGATGCATGCCCAAGCTTTGTTGAGATAAATTCTGCGGCTGTTAAAACGTTAGTTCGATTCCATTTCGGCGCGATGAAATACCCAACTGCAAGTCCAGCTAGGCTCATTGTTGTTTGTATTGTGACAGAAACAAGCCCCGTCTTGTAAGCAATAGAGCCCCATACAACGAAGGTTCCTACAGAGAAAAAGCTCATAAACAAGGAAAGTCCGGAAATCCACCAGGGAACTGCGCCTCCAGCAGCGAAGAAAGAGGATACCGAGCCTTCTTTTTTGCCAAAAGAGAGTCCTAGCAGAACAACAAGCAATGCGAAGGTGATAGCAATTGAAACGTCAAATGAAGTCAAAATTATCTCACTTAATTGTTCTTTTTGAAAAAGCGCACATAATCAACGGTTATTTGCTCAGGCAATTTACTGTCATCTATTGCTTGAGTATTTCCAAGGAAGGTTCCTAGCCCAGTGAGCCAAATATTCACGTCGTTGTGTTTGTAACGGGAGGCTGGAAACTCTGTTTCGCTCACCAGTTTTCCGTCGAAATAATAGCGCACGTGGGTCTTGGTAAACTCCATGCCATAAACATGGAATTCCGTTAGTGTAGTGCCGTCATTAAATCGAATTTGCTTAGTGCCAACTTTATTTTGTTTGCGGCCCTTATCTTCGGTCCCTGGTTCAGGTTTCCATTGGTGGGCATCGGTTTGAAAATGGGTAGGATCGATGGAGTCATTTTCAAAGGGATCAAGTTCGATGTGGCTGTGTAAACTTGGATCATCCAGCGGATTAAATTTAAGACTGTCGCTGTTTTCGGGTTTTTCTAGGTATTTCATCATCCAAAAAGAGCTATGCCAACCAGCACCCACCGGTGTTTTTAAGCGCGCTTCGTAAAAACCATAGCGAAATAGTGATTTAGAGATAACCCCACCACCCGTGTAATGCACAACGCGAGCGGGCTCATCACCTTCTTTTTGGCCCGGCTGCAACCAGGTATTATTGGGGCATTCCACACGTTCTTTTTTTAATAAGATAGTGTAGTAACCATCAGCTACGACGTTATTAGATTGCTGTTGTTTGCTCCAGTGCTTACAATCTAGTCGATACTGCCAACGAGTTTCATCAATCGCATTTCCATCGAACTCATCGTTCCAGACCAGCGTATAATTATCGTTATTCGCTTCTAATAGCGGCTGCACCTTTGTCTCTGCTAGATCAGAACACGCACCTAACCCCAATGCGACTACCGTTAACACAGACATTTTTCTGCAAACATTCATACTTACCTGCCTCTAATTGCTATAATAGATATTACGATAATAATCTACTTAGTTTAAAACATCAAACATATTATTTTTATATTTATTACATATTGCTAACAAAATCACTTGTGCTTTAATTATAATTGCTATTATAGTGATTTTACGACTAAGTGAGGATTGTTAAAAATGAAGATAAAAAAACTTTCAATGGTAGCTTCGGCGGTAGGTACGATTTTATGTACCAACATCGGAACTGCACAGGAAATCGATAAGTCTGTGGAAGTGATAGAGGTTAAAGGGGTAAGAACGTCATTGATTGCAGCGACTGCAAATAAGCGCTACTCAGACCAAATTGAAGACTCCATTATTGCCGATGATATAGGAAAGTTGCCAGACGTGACGGTCGCAGAATCCCTCGGAAGGGTGGCGGGCGTTCAAGTCGACCAAGGTATTGGTGAAGGCTCTTCCGTATCTATAAGGGGGTTACGTGACAATGTTATTTTGTACAATGGAAGGACAATTGTAGATGTAAACGGGCGCGGAGGAACGGGAATGGATACGTTGAACACATCGACCTATTCCATTATGGCCATGGTACCTTCTGCGTTAACAAAATCCTTAACTGTAACGAAACTATCATCAGCCGATATGATTGATGGTGCTATGGGCGGCGTGATTAACATCAAAAGCCAAACCGCATTCGATAACCCTGGCGAACAAAAAGCATTTTCCTATGCTGCAAATTATAATGATCAGAATAATAGTTTAGGGAACCAGTTGTTCGGCTCCTATTCAAATACGTTTTCTGACGATCGAGTGGGGATACTTTTAAGCGCGAATTTAGACAAAAGGGAAGTATCACAAGATGGTGTCGGTACGTTTAACGGGTGGACGTCGCTTGCTACCGACCGGATTGCAACGGATTCTGACGGTAATCGTTTAGATTTAGATGCGCAAGGCGCAGAGCAAAAGTTATTTATAAATAGCGATCCCCGTTTTCAACAAATAATAGACGACCGCGACAGATTGAGTGCGTCGTCTATAGTACAGTGGCAACCATCAGAGGCCCTTTATTTTGTTTTCGATGCACTATATTCAAAATTTGACTCAGTGAGAGATAGGCATTGGTTATCAACGCCATTGCTGGGGGATTTTTCTAATGCTGTAGTCGATGAAAACAATTTCCTAGTGGCAGGGTCGGCACAAAGTCCCTTACAAAACAACGCGGAGTACGTTGACCTTTCAACTGACCTTTTATCCGTAGCATTACAAAACGAATGGCAAATTACTGACGAGGCTACTATTTCTTCCGAGCTTACTTACAGTAATTCGGAGTCCGATAGAATCCAAGTATTTAACCGAGTACAGACCCTAGAAACGTTTGATATCGACTTTGACGTAAGAGAAGGTGATTTTGGTGGTGAATTTAACTTCGATGCTGACCCATTAGATAAACGTGCCTATCGATGGAATAACTACTTCGATAATAAGCAAAGTACGCGCACTGAACACTACGCTTTAAGTATAGATAGCGATATATATATCGATAGTCCTATTTTCACGAAACTAGAGGCAGGTGTTAGATTACAACGATATCAAACCAATACAGATGCGGGGAATAGGCAGTTAGTTCCGTTTCGTAATCAACCGACCGACAATCTTCTTGATTATGAGCAAAAATTCAATTTAAAAAGTTTTTTTGAAACATTCTCAAACACAGATTATCTACCTAATGCGTTAAGTGAGTTACCGAGAAGTTATTTAATTGGGCAAGGAAGGAATATTGTTGGGTGCGAATCTGTTATTGATGTATTTACTGAAGCAGATCGTCAAAAGTGTTTAAACCCTGACGCTGACATCAATAATTTATTAAGTACATGGAATATTGAAGAAGACCACTTAGCTGCCTATTTGAAAATTAACTACGACCTTGAGTTTGCTGGTATGAGAGCCAGTGGCAACTTTGGTGGTAGGTGGTTAAAGCGTGACCTCACATCGATAGGGAATCAGGCTGTATCATCGACTGAAGTGACAGGGTCGACTGTTGAGGTAACGAATTCAACTTTCTTACCCTCAGTAATTTTCAATTTAGATATTACAGATGATTTTAAGTTGAGATTAGGCGGGGCTAAAGTGCTTGCGTACCCTAGCACTGCTTCAATGCGTAATTCATTTAGACTATTTGTGAGAACGGATACAGATGACAACGGAAATTTAGTACCGGGTTTCGGCAATGGAGGCTCTCCTGAACTAAAACCTTTTGAAGCTACGCAATTTGATGTATCCGCTGAGTGGTATTTCAACGAATCCTCTGCCTTTACTACAACGCTCTTCACAAAAGATATTGCGTCGTTCGTTATACCTAGACAAAATAATTTAAGCTTTCCTTCCTACCCGGAAGTGCCTTTTTTCACCATTGCTCAGGATGCCAACGGAGAAGGTGGGACTATTGAGGGCATTGAATTCTACTATCAACAAGCTTTTGACTTTCTCCCTGCACCCTTTGACGGATTTGGGGTAACGGCGAGCTATGCGGTAATCAATAGTGATACTGACTTAACAGATTTATCCGGTAACCCGCAACCGTATTTAGGGCTATCTAAAAAGAGTGGAAATTTAATTGCGTATTATGAAAAGGAAAAACACAGTATTAGGGTTGCCTACAATTTTAGAGATCCTTACTTGCAGTCTATAGGTACCGAGGATCTAGGCTGGTATAGCGATGAATTCAACCAATTGGCTTTAACTTACAAATACACGATTAACGATAACATGAGTGTTTCGCTGCAGAGGAACAACTTAACAGAAGAGAACAATCGCACGTATGCACAGTTTCCAATAGCGCTATTAACTAATACTGAAAGAGGAAGAACACTTAGAGCGTCCTTCACTATGAAATGGTAAAAGAGTCGGACTTACTTTACAAACCTTTGTTAAATTAAGTTGCTGTATTAAATAAAAATTGAGGGAGTTACCCTCAATTTTTTGATTAAGAAAACTAACCTAGGGAGCGAAAATAAGTAAAAGATTCGCGGTCTCCGAGCTTCTGTGAAAAAGACATGCCCAGTCCAATAAGCCTGCTGTCTCGAACATGCGAAAGTCCCTCTTTTAGCACGGTAATCGCATTTTGTGTTTTACCTATATTATCCAGAGCAAGGGCGTAGATATACCAGTTCTGAGTATTGGTCGGTGCTAGTTCAGAGGCTTTTTTAAATAATTCAACAGCAGCAGGTTTATTCTGCTGGCGAATATTAAGCATTCCCAGTGAATAGTAAATAATGTCGCTAGTAGGAACCGCCTTTACTGCTTCTTCGAGGGTTTGTTTTTCGAGCGCTGCTTTATTTTGGCTGCGGTACAGTTCGGCAAGATTAATGTAATTAGCTTCAAAGAAAGGGTCTACTTTAATACCTCGTTTTAAAAGTGCTTCTGCTTCTTGAACGTTTCCTAGCTGGTATTCAACTAAACTCTGATTGAGGTTACCTTCGCCACGCCACTGGTTAATAGCGTTAGATGTGTCTAGTTCATCCAACGCTTGATTAAACGCAGCCGAATCAATTCCAAGGCCTATTAAACTATTAACCGCGGCAACGCGAACACTTCTATATTTATCGTTGAGTAAACCTTTATAGGATTTCAGCCGTTCGCCTGTTGGAAGAGCCCTGCCAGCTTGGGCCGCCGCAAGTCGTAGTAATGGCTCTTTGTTTCTAATAAATGGTCTAAGATCTTTATCGCTCAGTGTCTCAATACGACTAGGTAGCATTGTGACCACTGTCGCACGCTTTATAACGGGCAGCGTTTTAGCATGGGCAAGTCTTAGCACTTCGTTTTTATTCATAGCTTCGCCATGCATAAAAGCAACGTATTTTTCTTCATCGCTATTTAATGTCGAATCTCTGCCATACCACTCATTTAATTGCTTTGACACCCAATCATTGTTGTTTTCATGGCAGTTAAGACAGGCGTTAGGCGCGCCGGTTTTCGCTGATACATGTGGGGTAGGGATACTAAAGCTGTGGTCTCGT
Source organism: Alteromonas sp. KUL17 (assembly GCF_006538305.1). Classification (NCBI taxonomy): domain Bacteria; kingdom Pseudomonadati; phylum Pseudomonadota; class Gammaproteobacteria; order Alteromonadales; family Alteromonadaceae; genus Alteromonas; species Alteromonas sp. KUL17. Next base: position 186,678 of record NZ_BJKJ01000004.1, on the reverse strand, counting down.
CTGGCGTCTACACCCATATAGGTGCGCGTTGGCATGTGACAATTTACACACTGGCTCGCTTCACTGTCACTAGGATGTTTAGTGTGTTTCTCTCCTTCGTATGCTTGTGCAGAGTGGCACTGCAAACACAGCCCATTACCTTCTACTTTCAGCTTCATAGTGTGTGGGTTGTGACAGTCTATGCAATTAACACCAGCCTCATACATCCGGCTTTGAAGAAAAGACCCATATACATACACTTCTTCTTTTATTTGCCCGTCAGCAAAGTAAAGAGGAGATATAAGTAAGGAAGGAGTGAACTGATCCAGATAGTGGTGTTCAGGGTTTATGCCATCAGTTAGTGAAGAACGAAGAGAGTGACAGCCAAAACAGGTATCCATAAAGCTATTGTCCCGTTTCGCAGGCCTATATTCGCCATTTTCAAGCTCTTGCCAGCTAGCAATTTTATCCCCTTCTTTTAGTAACCATTGACCCATAGCCTTTTGTTCGCCTGCCGACAAGGTATTGTGGGAATAGGCGGGCATATCGTTGCTGATAGCTGTATCAGCCTTCGAAGCGAGCGTAGAAGAAAGTGTATTGCTATCTTGCTTATAATGGTTTGCCATATCTCCATGGCAAGAAGTACAAGAAACATTAATGGAATCAAAGTGACTGTTGAATGCTAATGTGTCGGTGTCGAAGTTACGTGTTAGGCCGGTCGAATGGCAATCGGCACACATTCCATTCCAGTTTTGCATCGGCTGCTTCCAGTGCAGCCTATCGTTCACGCCAATATCTTCATCTTGATAGTTAGGGTACCAGCGTTGACCACCTTCTTTTTCATCGCGGCTATCCCATGCAAATGGGAAAACTTGAAAGCGGCCACTTTCGGTTTCAATTAAATATTGCTGTAAGGGGGAGTGACCAAATACATAAGAAATAGTGTATCGAGTAGTTTCTCCAGCCTCATTAAGCGTGGCAAAAAATTTTTCATTTTTTCTAAAGAAAGTTGCATGTTGCGAAAAGTGCTCGGTTGTTGCGTTATCGAAATTTCCTAAAACCGTTTCGTTTGTCGCATGATCCATGGCTTTTCCATGGTCTGATGTTTCCCACAGGTTTACTTGTACGGCATGACAACTTACGCATTGTGAAGATTCACTAGCGTAAGAAGCATAGCTTGAAAAAACGAACAGCAAAACCAGGGTTAATACGACAATACGCGGCACGTCAAAAACTCTAATATGTTAATAGTTTGTATAGGGTATCATGTTAACGCAAGCACGTCCTAATAATACAAACATCTTATGTGGGGGTTATTCGTTACGTTCGGTTAAAATCAATTCACTAGACTGGGGCATTATTGCAAAGTCAAACTGACCTAGAACGTTCATTCCCAACAATCCGTCGGCATCGGGTAGAGCGTCTTCGGGCAGCACGATGGCAGAAACATCGTTGAACTCGTAGCCAGCAAAGTAAAATCGGGGTATTTGTACCAGAGGGGCTTCAATGGTTCCTGATGCGGTTCTAATGTTGAAGTTACCAATGAACGTGAGGTTTCGCATACGGCCTAAACGCGCAAAGAGTCGCGATGATATTGCGGTGGTACTGGCACCCGTATCTAAAATCATGGTGGCTTTTTGGTTAAGCGCCTTTACATCAAGGCGATATTGATCGCCAATGCGCTCTAAGGCTACACGGGTTTGATAACGTGCGGCTTCAGCGCCTGTTGGCTCTATTTCACTCTTGTTCGGCGTAGCGTCTGCGTTGGCAATATCGCGCATTTCATAGGCTTTATTGCGAATGATATTAGCGTCTCTGTCGTTTAATGGAAGGGCAGCAAGCACGTCTTCCATTAACGTAAGCTTTTGCTGATAAGCGTAAGCTTCAGCCAAATTAAGGGTGTAGTGCCTAGCGTCAGGTATGCGTTGATACAGTGGCTCATTTAATCTGGCAACCAGTTCCCATTGTTCGTCTTGACTTAACTGCGTCTGCGCCTGTTGATACAAAGTAGCAATTTTTGCGTCAATAAATGAGAGAGTTTCAGTTGGAAGAGGCAGTTCGGCCAAGTCGTAGTAGTGCACTATGGCCGTTGAGAGAGGCTTGGTTAACTCAATCAGTTCACCCTCTAGCAACAACAGAGATTCGTTGAGCGGGTCATATTTTAAAAGGTTTGTTAATTCAGTGGCGAGCAACGCGTATTGCTCGTTATTGAGTAGGGTAGTCAGTGAATCTAATTGATCTTGATTAACGAGTGGTGAAGAGGTGCGCAGATCGTCAAGTTCGCTGGGTGTCGTGTTAGTGCCTGTCATAGGTGAAAAGTTGGCGGGAGAGCGTTCATTGTTGAAGGGCTCAGCTTTTTCGTTTACCTGAGTTTCATCCACCAACTGTGATTGGGTTTCTAGCTGCTTGTCACTATCTAAACGGTGTTCATAACTGGCCTCTAGTGCATAAGCTTTATCATTGTGCTGCTTTAAACTAAGCCATAGGTAAACGTTTATGCCTAGCGACACAATAAGGAAGAGCGAAAGCACTATCGCTAGCCACGTTTTCATTGTGCCACACACGCCTTGCCATAGATGTCCACGAATTGTTTAGGCATTCGCTTTGGGGCACCAGTATCAAGGCTAACACACACGAATGTGGTCATAGCATCAAATACGGTTTTGCCTCGCTTTGGGCAGATAAATTGAAACTGGCGTTTCAAAGTAAGTTTGCTGTCGCAATGCACTATCCATGTAGCGCATTCTAACGTATCTCCAAGATGTGTTGGCAGGTGGTAGTTTAGCTCGTGGCGCTTAATGACCATGCCACGGTTAAGCGATTGATAATCGGCAAATTGCAAGCCAAGCGCGTTTGAATGGGCCCATGCTAGGCTTTCTAACTGCGACAGGTACGCCACATTATTAACGTGCTGATAGTGGTCGATGTGCGTATCATCAATATGCCACTGCTGCACATAGGGGGCGTCTAATATCCAATTAAGCGTTGGGGTGCTCAAATCTTTTCCTTACTCATATTTTTGCTTTGATCTACTCTGCTTCTTCACGTTCAGGCATTGTGCCTCATACCACAGGCAGGGGATTATCTTCAGGTAACGTTAAATCATCGCTTAACAATAATTGCATTATCGCTTTTTCTCTCACCAATACGGGGTCAATAAAGCTCTGCACGTCACCTATCGCTTTAAACGCATCAAACCCTCGTTCCAAAAATTCATGCAATGCGAGTAATCCTGCTAATTTAGCTGGACGACGGGACAGTGAAATTAACATACCTATACCACGAATTTTTATAACGTCCGCGAGTTGATCGCCCAAATGGGAAATTATGTCGATTTGATGCTTTCTATCCTCAATTCTGCCCACATTACGATACACCAAAGCGTAGTTATCTCGGTTGATAGGTTCTCCGGGAAAATGGCTTTGTAAGTACTGAGCCATCGCCATATCCAAATCGAACGATAGTGCATTTAACGACAATGCGTCGTCCATAGCGTTCATAGCTTTGTCAGGCAGTACTTTTGCGAGTTTTGGAATGACTCGCACTAAATCAGCGTCCCGTTGGCTAAAATCTTTTGGCCCGTACAATTCATCTACAAAAAAGCCATGGCTTTTTGGTAACGTTTTTGCTGTGCTAAATCGTCGTGCGTGACCAGTAAGCGTTCGCATTGCCAGTGTTGCAATTGGTGAATGATAGGCATTACACCCAACTGATTGGCTAAGTCACGAAGGGCATTGACCCGATGAATATGTTTAATTATCTCTTGCGCCAAATGACAAACTCCCTGTTGAGATAGTGTGGCTAATTCGTTGTTGTAAACCTAGATTGACCTAAGCAAGCGAGCCTTTCAAGTGAGAAGACAAAGTTTTACTGGTATACTCCACCGCCATTGAAATAGCTCTGTTATGTAGAATTTATTAGCCGCCATGAACATCGCAAGTCATCACGCATTGTTTGCCAAGACTGAAACTAAAAATACCGATACTAAAGGCTCAAACGTTGAAAGCCTAAAAAGTGAATATCCGGGCATGCACCGAGAAACGACTACGGGGTCGGATCACTCAGAAGCAGACGTTGATGTACCTGTGTTAATCGCGTTGTTTAATTCGACATTTGAAGATTTTAATACGCGCTTGGTTTTAGGTGATGACGAACCCATTTACATCCCAGCAGACAGCGCAACACCTTATCATCAAGTCGTGTTTGCTCATGGATTTTTTTCAAGCGCTTTGCATGAAATTGCGCACTGGTGTATTGCGGGTGAAAAGCGTCGACTATTAGAAGATTACGGTTACTGGTATTGCCCAGATGGCCGCGATGCATCACAGCAAGCTGACTTCGAAAAAGTAGAAATTAAGCCCCAGGCCATTGAGTGGGCGTTTACAGAAGCAGCAGGAAGAAAGTTTCAGGTAAGCACGGATAACTTAAACGGCGCTGAGCCCGACAGAGAAGGTTTTACGCGAAACGTAGCCGCACAGCTTGAACGCTATAAATCTGAGGGCTTTCCGCCTCGGGCTGAACAATTTATTAATGCGCTGTCATCTACGTTTGGTAAAGGTAAGTCGTCTGGTTCATGTAGCAGCATAATAAATAGCACGGTAACAGACACGTCAAAAAAATACGCTAACAGCAAATTGGGTGGCGGGATAGGAGTAGATGCCGAATGAATCATACTGATCTTAGCCAATCAACGTTTGATAACAAACCCAAATTCAAATTGGGTGTTGTGGTAAACCCCTTTGCCGGCATAGGCGGAGCACTCGCGCTTAAAGGCAGCGACGGTGCAGAAATTCGCGAAAAAGCACTGGCTATGGGAGCAGAGAAAAAAGCCAACGAAAAAATGGCGAAAGCGCTCAGTATTCTAGAAGCCTTATCTGGGCAATTTACCGTCGTGACAGCATCGGGCGATATGGGTGAAACAATCTGTGAATCTCTAGGTATTCCTTATGAGGTAATCTACACGGCTGATGCCGTGCAAACCGAGGGCGAAGATTCAGAGCGTGCAGCTAAAGCAATGGTGGACGCCAACGTCGACTTACTGCTTTTTGCCGGTGGCGACGGCACAGCCCGTAATATCTGTAGCGTAGTTGGCACACAGGTGCCCGTGCTAGGTGTGCCTGCAGGTTGCAAAATTCACTCTGGCGTTTACTGCGTGTCGCCGTCAGCGGCAGGGCAGGTAGTAAGTCAGATGATCGCAGGCGAGCTTGTGAGTGAAATGGACGCCGAAGTACGTGATATTGACGAAAACGCGTTTCGCGAGGGCAAAGTTATTGCCAAACACTATGGTGAAATGCGCGTACCCGCAGAGCTCACTTATGTTCAAGCAGTAAAAATGGGCGGGAAAGAAGACGAGGCCTTAGTGCTTGACGACATTGCCGCTTACGTTGGTGAAATTATTGACGATGAGCCTGATACCTATTTTGTCATGGGATCCGGCTCCACCGTAGGTGCGGTCATGGACTTTCTTGGCCTAGAAAATACCTTGTTAGGTGTGGATGTGGTTAAACAAGGTGAGCTAATCGCAAGTGACGTTACTGCGAGCGAACTGATTGCGCTAACTCATGACAAGCCCACTAAAGTCATTTTGACGGTGATCGGTGGTCAGGGCCACATATTAGGTCGCGGAAATCAGCAGCTTAGCCCTGCTTTTATCCGCCAAATTGGCAAGCAGAATATGCTCGTTGTTGCCACTAAACAAAAACTACAGGCATTAAACGGTAAGCCGCTTCGCTTAGACTCAAGCGATGCAACGCTAGACGCTGAACTCGCAGGCGCGTTCACGGTTATCACTGGGTATAAAGATAAAGTACTTTGCCAAGCTGTTTAAAGACGCAGTTTGATATAACACAGCACATGTATAGCCATAAAAAATGAGTTTATCTCGAACTAAGATTTGATATTTAAAAACAGGAAGGAGTAAGACGTGTTACCACCTGCTGCAGCACCAGAAAGTGTCGTTAACGCCATCGCAGATATTGAGGCATCGCTTGATGACGTGGTAAATCACGGTAGTGATGACGAATTGTTTATAGCCAGCTACTTGCAAGGTCACTTTGCAGTAGAGGCTCGCCAGTTAGAAATGCAAGAAGATGCTACGGTTGCGATGCTTAATGATAAAATGCTCGAGAGCCTTAATAGCGCATTCGCCAACAACGAATTAGAAAGTGAAGACGCTAAACAAGTTAAAGCGCTTTGGGCACGGCTAGTCGCAATATAATTGCGACTTTCTTCCTTACTTTTCCCTAACAATTTTTCTTCGTTCGTCGTTTATCCTCTCTTTTACAATCCGTTACAGTTTTCTGCATCGTAACTCTTTATAAACTACCAAATTGATTTATGTTTAGTACTGGCGTAAAGCCGTTCTGTGGTGCCTGGCACATTTTGGTGTTCAGCACAGATAATAAGATTAAGGATGACGAAATGACTGTACTTAAGCATCTCACCAAGCGCTTAAAAGTAAGTGTAGGTGTGCTGGCAGTAAGTAGTACGCTGGTTGGCTCAGCGTTTGCTAAAAACGATATCAATATCGACTACGAAAAGTTCACTACCGATAATGGGTTAACGGTAATTGTTCATGAAGACCGCAAGGCCCCAGTGGTTGCCGTTGCGGTTTGGTATAAAGTGGGTTCAAAAGACGAACCAAACGGCAAATCAGGGTTTGCGCACCTATTTGAACACTTAATGTTTAACGGCACAGAGAACTATGACGATGAATGGTTTGGGCCGTTACAAGAAGCTGGGGCAACAGGATTAAACGGTACCACAAACTTTGACCGTACTAACTATTTCCAAACCGTTCCGACACCTGCACTTGATCGTATTCTCTGGATGGAATCTGATCGCATGGGGCACTTGTTAGGTGCGGTGACACAAGAGAAATTAGACGAACAGCGTGGCGTTGTACAAAATGAAAAACGTCAGGGCGAAGACCAGCCTTACGGAAGCGTATTCACGCATATTTTTGAAGGCTTATTTCCCATAGGGCACCCTTACCATCATACGGTGATTGGCTCGATGGAAGATCTTAACTCCGCATCGTTAGACGACGTTAAAGGCTGGTTTAACCAATATTACGGACCGAATAACGCAATACTGGTGCTAAGCGGCGATATTAACGCAGAAGAAGCCAAACCTCTGGTTAACAAGTACTTCGCTGATATTGAGCCGGGCCCAGCACTGTCTAAATGGGAAGCATGGGTACCCAAGCGCAATGCAAATACCCGAGAAGTAATTCAAGACAAGGTGCCACAATCGCGCATTTACCGCCTTTGGGTTTCACCTGAAAATACCTCTTCAACCGCAACAGACTTGTTCATTGCCGCGAGTGTCATGGGCGATGGTAAAAACTCACGCCTTTACAAAGAACTGGTGTACGACCAACAAATTGCTACCAATGCCTCGGTGTTTAACTACGAGCTACAAATGGCGTCTATTTTTGGTGTGACGGTTGACGTAAAAGACGGCGTTGACGTTGCGACAGTGGAAAAAGAAATAGATAAAGTCATTAGCGAGTTTTTGCGTAAAGGTCCAAGCAAAGACGAAGTTAAATTGGTGTCGACTAAGCGACGTGCTTCAATTATTCGCGGGCTTGAAGAGGTTGGGGGCTTTGGCGGTAAAGCCGATACGCTTGCTAGTGGTGAGTTCATTGCTGGCGACCCTAACTACTTCAAAACTGAATTGAGTGAGCTAGGACAGGCTACTCCTAAAAGGGTTAAAGCGGCTGCGAATAAATGGCTAAAAGAAGGGTGGCATCAAATCACGGTTGTTCCGTTTATTGAGCACACAGCATCTACCGAAGGCGTTGACCGCAGCTCTGGCTTGCCTTCAATCGATGCAGAGACTCAACTGAGCTTTCCTGAGGTGACAGAAACTACGCTTTCTAACGGTGTAAAGGTAGTATTTGCAAAACGCTCTACGGTTCCATTGGTGAATGTTGCGGTGCAATTCGACGCGGGTTACGCTGCTGATGCGGGTGGCAAGTTAGGACTTGCGAGCTTCACCACACAGATGCTTGACGAAGGCGCGGGAAAATATGACGCGCTGGAGCTTGCGGCAGAGCTTGAGCAGTTGGGTACTGATTTAAACGCCGGCTCAAACCTAGATACCACCACAGTTACCATGTCAATGTTAACAGAGAACATGGAGCCTTCTTTGGCGCTGATGGGGGATATCTTGAAATCACCAACGTTCAAAGAGGAAGAGATTGAACGTCAACGAGCGCTTATATTAAGTAATATTGCACAGCAAAAAACGCGCCCTGTAAGTATTGCGCTTACGTTACTTCCGCCTCTTATTTATGGTGAAGGCCATGCGTACGGTATTCCGTTTACCGGTACCGGAACTGAACAAGACGTACAAGCGATTACGCGAGATGACCTTGTTAACTTTAAAAATACGTGGCTACGCCCAGACAATGCGACAATTTTTGTTGTTGGCGACACCACGTTAGGTGCCATTAAACCCATGCTTGAGAAAGAGTTTGGCAAATGGAAGGTAGAAGGTAGCAAAGGTGCGAAGCAAATTGCTGAAGCGTCAATGCCTGAGCAAGGCCAAGCGATTATTATCGACCGCCCTGGTGCACAACAGTCACTTATTCTGGCTGCACATTTAGCGCCACCAACAGGGGCTGACAACAATATTGCAATTAATGCCATGAATTTAACCTTAGGTGGTGCTTTTACTGCTCGCGTTAATATGAACCTGCGTGAAGATAAAAGCTGGTCTTATGGCGCGTACACCTTCCTGCAAGATGCTAGGGGACAGCGCCCGTTTATGGTTTATGCGCCGGTGCAAACCGATAAAACAGGTCCATCACTGCTTGAGCTTAAGAAAGAGCTTAACGCTTACTTAGGTGAAAAGCCGCCAATGGCGAATGAACTTGAAAGGGCGCGGTTAGACGAAGTTCGCTCTTTGCCAGGTCAATTTGAGACGGCTAACGCGGTATTGTATAGCTTACTGTCGAGTGAAAGATTTAACAGACAATATAGCTACCCAGAGTCTTTGGTCGAGAAATACAACAGCTTGTCTTTAGACGATTTGAGTAACGCGGCGAAAGAAGTGCTGCACCCAGAGAAATTAACCTGGATAATCATCGGAGATGCCGAGAAGATTAAAGCAGAAGTTGAAGCGGCTCAGCTCGGGCCTGTTAGCGTGCAAAGCATGAATTCACTGTAGTTGGTAAATAATTAACCAAGAGAAAAAGGGCCGATATCATTTTCGGCCCTTTTTTATGTGACAAATGCGTCTTTTGTAGAATAGATTGCGTTCAATAGATGATTTATGGTTAAGAAAGTTTAATTTAATGTCTTGATTTCACTTTGAAGAATGCCTTCTTTGCGAGCATAACAAATCCTGTACTTGCACCAGTGCGCTTGTTTGCAATAGCTCTTCTCTGCCTGTTTTATGTTCCCTGTGTTTATCCATCTAATGCAGACAAGCTGATGAATGAGTATTCGGCTGAGCTTTTAACTGCCGAAGATGGCTTCGTCTCATCAGAGATTTATTCCATTATCCAAGATCGCCAAGGCTTTTTGTGGTTTGGTACTGCCGAAAACGGTGTAATGCGTTACGACGGTCGTAGAGTTACGTTGTTTGAGTCTGACAGCGATCCCAGCCAAGGGCTATCACACAACGACGCTGGCAATTTGATGTTGGATGCAGAAGGCAATATATGGATTGGAACGTGGGGAGGTGGAGTTAACAAGTACGACCCAACAACAGGTCACTATTCTCGTTACTTGAATGATCCAGACGACCCTCGCTCCATATCTTCAAACCGAATCCAATCACTCTTCCACGATAAAACAGGCCAAATTTGGCTAGGTTCGTATGATCAAGGTTTAAATCGTTTTCTAGGAAATGGGGAATTCGAAAGGGTTCAGAAGAAAAGCAATGAGGACCACAGTCTGTCTCATAATCGCATTTGGGACATTATGGATAATAATGACAACAGTCTGTGGGTAGCCACCAGTTTTGGCTTGAACTTGCTAGACAAAAGAACTCTCACCGCCAAACACTTCTTTCCCGACCCTGATAATCGTACTGCAACAGGAGCCAATGAAATACGTAGCTTGCTGCGTACGTCGTCAAGCCAATTCTATGTGGCGACTCAGGAAGGCCCTTTTCTTTTCTTTCCAAGTTCAGGCGTGTTCCTTGCACAAACTACGCGAGACGGCAAAGCATTAGGCCAAGTGAACTCAATGATTGAAGATCACGAAGGGTGCATTTGGTTTGTGACCACCACGGGTCTTTATAGACATACAGGTGAGGGAAATTACGTAGAGAAGATGGACTTCGGCTATGACAACGGACTTCGCATAATATATGAAGACCACACTAAAACAAAATGGGTAACCAGTGAAGTTCACGGCATATTTAAACTATCTCCTCGCCGTAAAATCAAGCAGATCAATAGTGACTCATTGGTTTCACCCAGTGGCATTGAGCTAGATACCTTCAAAAATAGTGGCGATGTATTGATTGCTACAGCAAATGCTGAAATTTATACATGGAAAGTGAAAGAGCAAATACTCCAAAAGGAATTTGACTCGGTATTTAAAGAAGAAAGTGAATATTCAAATAGGGGAGTTATAGAACGACCTATTATTGTCCCCGATAAACACGGCAATATTTGGGTGGCACAAGACAACTTTATTGCACGTGTTAACAGAAAGAATGGAAATGTAAGTCGCTTAGAATATCCCAGAGAAGACAGCAAGTATCGCCAATTCAGAGAGTTCAGAGCGTTAGCGTTAGATAACGAAGGCAATGTATGGATAGGTACCTACAAGCATGGTGTTTATATATACAACGTGCAATCTGGCGTCTTTAGGCATCTTTCAACGACTGACGGTTTAGCTCACCCAGAGATTCACGCCATTGTTAATGACTCTCAAGGAAATATGTGGATTGGCACTGGAAGTGGCGTAAATTTATGGTCCATTCAGGACAATACTTTCACTCAGATTGAATATAATAAAGATCACAATGCAGGTCTGTTGGGCAGCATCGTCGAAGATATTCATGAGACCAAAAACGGCCAAATTTGGATTGCAACCCAACGGGGGTTGAACCTTTATAAGCCTGAATCGAAATCCTTCGAGTGGTTTGGGGAGCAGAAAGGGTTGCCCGCTACCTTAGTAAGAGCGATTGCAGACGGCGACGAGGGCCAGCTCTGGCTTACCACGAATAAAGGGATCTTTCTTTTTAATCCGGCTACTGAAAGTGCCATTAATTACACTAGCACTGCTGGGGCTGTAAGTCAGAATTTCTATTCAAACAGTTTACTTAGAGCCACTAACAACACGTTCTTTACCAGTAGCCAGCGAGGTATTGAATACTTTGAGTATGTGCCAGGACAGTCTGAGTTGGTCGATTCTAAAATTGTGCTAACTGGCTTCAACAAAATGGGCGAAGCAGTAAGCCTTGATAAGCCACTATCCTACGTTACGGATATTAATCTTTCCTACGAAGACTATTTCATCTCATTAGACTTTGCTCTTCTAGACTTCTCTGATCCCAAGCGTTCTCATTTTTCCTACAAATTAGAAGGATACGATGAACAGTGGATTGATATCGGAAATCACAACAACGTTTCATTTACTAACTTAAATGGCGGCACCTATACATTGCTGGTCAAAGCAATGAAGCCCAATGGTGAATGGGGCAGCGAAGTCATGTCGGTTAATTTGCATGTAGCAGCAGCTCCTTGGAAAACATGGTGGGCATACAGCATTTACATTGCGTTTTTACTCGGCATTGTTCTGTTGATCATTTACTTAAGAACCCACTTACAGCAAACAGAAATTACCAAGCAGAAGCGCTTTGTTCAGGCGCTAGAGCAACAAGTTTCAGAAAAAACAGCCTCGTTGAAAGCTCAGGCCAACGATTTGAAAAAAGCGCTGGAACAAGCCGAAGAAGCAACAAAGTTGAAGTCTGAATTCCTTGCAAATATGAGCCATGAAATTAGAACGCCAATGAACGGCGTGATAGGGATGCTGGGTCTGCTTAAGAAAAGCAACCTAACTACTGAGCAATCACAGCGCGTCAACATCGCAAGCTCAAGCGCTAATTCTCTACTGGCCCTGATTAATGATATTTTGGATTTCTCTAAAATAGAAGCGGATAAACTCGAGATTGAGTCCGTTGAATTTGATGTAAGGGAATTGATTGAGAGCATTGCTCAATCGATCGCGCATTTAGCGCAAGAAAAAGGGCTGGATGTTGTTGTAGATTTGTCAAAGGTCAGTGAGTCAAAAATAAACTCAGACCCCAGCCGAATTCAACAAATCCTCACAAACCTTTTAAGCAACGCCGTTAAATTTACCGAGCAGGGAGAGCTCTCTGTCACGGCAGAATTGCTTCCTACTAACAATCAGAATACTGCGCTTATGCACATTGCGGTGGCAGATACGGGCATTGGTATTCCCGCATCAAAACTACCTCATTTGTTCGATGCGTTTACACAGGTCGACGCTTCTACAACTAGACGCTATGGCGGAACAGGGCTTGGGTTGAGCATTACCAAAAAGCTATGCCAATTGTTAGGAGGAGACATAAGTGTTACCACCGAGCTTGGCAAAGGCAGCCGTTTTGATGTGACATGCGAAATTCGCTACGCCGAGCAACGCAACGCTGTGCGCCCTCAGCTTGCTAAACAAGACATGTGTTGCCTGATTATTGACGACAATGCTTCAACAAGACGTGCCATGCAAAGCCAGCTGAAACTTTGGGGAGTGCTTACGCTGACCGCATCTTCGATTGAGGAAGCGATTAGCTTATATTTGAAAGACAGCGAGCAAGAGATACCGGCAATACCCATTGATGTTGTATTTCTGGAGAAAGCAGAAGAGGAGGAGTTTTCACAACACTTCGGCCAGATACTTTTAGATAACCCCAGAACAAAACATACGCGTTTGGTATTAATGACACAGCTAAGCGACATGGAGAGCTCTGTTGTCTATGGCGGAGTAGACGTTGATGAGAGTCTTCCTAAGCCACTGACCTCTTCAGATTTAATTCGAATTGTAGAGGAATCAGTAAATACATCTGACTATGAAGCTAAACCACGCTTTAAAAAACGGGAGGATGATCCGGTTCATATTATCGAAGGCAACACTCAGCACGTGCAATCACCTGAAGAAAACGCAAAGTCCACCTCTGATGATAATGCTTATCGAATCTTGTTAGTAGAAGACAATGCTATTAATCAAATAGTGGCCACCAATGTTCTAGAAAGCGAAGGGTATGTGGTTGACGTTGCCAACAACGGTGTAGAAGCGTTAGAACTGTTAAAAAGCAGCAAGCTTAAGGCGCATTACAGCGCAATTGTCATGGATTGCCAAATGCCGGAAATGGACGGGTTCGAAGCAACCAAGCTTATTCGCTATGGTGCAGCCGGCGAAGTTTACAAACGTGTACCCATTATAGCGATGACGGCGAATGCTATGCAGGGCGACAAAGATATGTGCATGAAAGCCGGTATGGATGATTTCCTCACCAAACCCATAGAGCACAATAAAGTAACTTCAACATTACAGCACTGGCTCTACAAAGTTAATTAGACCCTCGCCAACGGGGAAATAAACGCGTTAATATGCAACAAGTTTTTAACATGTTGTGAGAGCGTTAATGCTAAACCGAGCATCAAAACCCTTCGTCAAACTCGTCGAACGATATCTTCCTGACCCCTACATTTTCGTTTTATTACTCACCCTAATTACGTTTGCGTTTGCAGTGGTCATTCAAAATCAGTCTCCACTTACAACTATTCGACAGTGGGGTGACGGATTTTGGGGGCTGCTCACATTTTCAATGCAAATGCTCTTGGTGCTAGTCACTGGGTTTATGTTGGCATGCACGCCATTAGTAAAAGCCTTACTTGAAAGGCTTGCGAGCTTAGCAAAAAGCCCTGGGAGCGCCATTGTGCTGGTCACGTTGGTGTCGCTTATCGCAAGCTGGATAAACTGGGGCTTTGGTCTTGTTGTAGGCGCGTTGTTCGCTAAAGCCTTAGCAAGAAAAGTGTCGGTTGATTATCGGTTATTGGTGGCAAGCGCGTACTCAGGCTTTATTGTATGGCATGGAGGTTTAGCGGGCTCTGTGCCCTTAACTATTGCAACGCCGGGTCATTTTTCAGAAGCACAGATTGGCGTAGTTGGCACTGGAGAGACTATTTTCAGTGGGTTTAACTTGCTGTTATTGGCAATCATGTTCGTGATTATTCCTCTTGTTAATCGTTTAATGTTACCGCCTGAATCTGAAAGCATTATTGTCGATAGCGCCAAGCTAAAAGACGACGCTTTGCCTTCGGCAACAAACGAGCGGCCCGCCGACAAACTTGAAAACAGCAAGGTGCTTGGGTTACTCGTAGGCTTTGCAGGGCTTGCTTATCTCACTAATTACTTTGTTTCAGGGGGCGGGCTTAATCTCAATATCGTTAATACGCTATTTCTCTTTCTCGCTATTGTCCTTCACGGTACACCACGCAATGTACTGCACAGCCTGCAGCAAGCCGTTCAGGGCGGTAGTGGTATTGTTATACAGTTCCCATTTTATGCGGGGATCATGGCGGTAATGGTTCAATCAGGATTGGCCCAAACCATGTCAGAATGGCTGATTAGCTTTGCATCTGCAGAGTCGCTGCCAGTATGGAGTTTTATTAGCGCAGGCATTGTTAATATCTTTGTGCCGTCGGGTGGAGGGCAGTGGGCAGTGCAAGCCCCAGTAATCTTGCCTGCTGCCGCTGAACTTGGAGCCGAAATAAATAGAGTTGCCATGGCGGTAGCGTGGGGTGATGCGTGGACTAATTTGATTCAGCCATTTTGGGCGCTACCCGTACTTGCCATAGCCGGCCTGAAAGCAAAAGACATTATGGGCTTTTGCTTGGTTCAGCTTATCGTAACCGGTGTCATTATTTCCTTGGTATTGCGGTTTGTGTGAGGATTTAGAGAGCAATTTAACGCCGTCAAACAAAGCGAATAGAGCCGAATATGAAGCCACAACTTAAATACAAGCGATGTGAATGATGCATTTAGACGAAGAAAAGGTAGGATTGTTGATCGTAGATGTTCAGGGCGCGCTGGCTCGAAAAGTCAATGATAGTCAGACAATGATCTGCAAAACAGTAAAGCTAATACAGTGTTGTAAATTGCTCAATATTCCCGTAGTTGTACTTGAGCAAAATCCTGAAGGCTTGGGGAAAACGGTCCCTGAAATTGAAACTCATGTCGCAAGCGATCCTCACTTTAAGAAGTTTACTTTTAACGCTGTAGCGGGTACTGACCAGTGCTCGTCCGAAATACTGGCGTACATTGGTGAAATGGAATTAAGTCGATGGCTGGTTGTAGGAATTGAAGCGCACGTATGCGTTTATCAAACGGTAACGGGTTTATTGGAAAATAATCACACTGTGGAAGTAATACAGGACTGCATTTCTTCAAGAGAGTCTTCAAATGCTGTGCTCGCCATCCAAAATATGCGTGAGCAGGGCGCACGGATCAGCAGTTTTGAGATGACACTTTTTGGCCTTTTAAAATCATGCCAACATCCAAAATTCCGAGAAGTGTTAGCGCTCATCAAGTAGTCGAACAACGTGATGAGCGAAACAAGTCGGAGCTATGCGAATGCGGTTTCTATCGATACAATGTCAATACCACGCACTTGCATAGAATCCAGCGCCAATAGATGACCAATGGCGTCACGCGTACAGGTGCAAGGTTCAATGACTTTGGGGGAATACTTGGCAGCCGCTGGTGACAATGCTGTGTGAGTTACGCAGTTGTGCGTCATCATACCTGCAAGAAGAATTTCATCCACGCCCAATGACTGTAAGGTTTCTTCTAAATTGGTGTTCTCAAAACAATCGGCGTGTTGCTTTGTGATGATGGGCGCATTCGGGGCTGCGGCTATCACCTCTTTATGAATTTCAGCGCCGTGAGATCCTTCATAGAAAAACAACCCTTCTCCGGCCTCAACAGGCACAAGGTGCTGTATGTGAATAATTGGAATGCTCTTTTCCTTTGCAATAGCCATCGCTTTAAGTGTTTCTTGCATCGCAAGCTCTGGTTTGTGTAAAGGATACTTCCCTTCAGGAAAGTAATCGTTTTGAATATCTATAACAATAAGTGCTTGTTTAACCACGGTCTTACCCTCTTTTTCCAAGAAATAGTCTCTAGCACGGTTTAAGTTGTGCTTACTCGATATTGACTATTTTGCAGATTTTCACGTGTAATAGAGAGTGACGATAATGACAAAAAGCGCGCCAAATGCGACAGCGTACACAGAACGACAATGAAACGATGAAAGAAATAAAAATAGCAGTAATAAACTATCCAACCGCAAGCCAATCTGCGCTTTACGGCATCGTTGAGATGTTAGAGTTAGCAAATACGATGTGTGAGCAAATCAACGCTGATGTGGCATTTAGCGCGAGTATTTACAAAGCGGAACAGTTAAATTCAAATGCACTGGTTGATGTCGTCATCTTGCCGCCAAGCATGAGTGAAACATTTTTTGAGCATGACTTCACATCACTCATTAACTATATGGAAGTCATGAAGTCCCAAGGTGCATTGCTCGCATCTGCTTGCGTAGGTGCATTTATTCTTGGCAAAGGGGGCTTTTTAAATAACAAAATGTGTACTACACACTGGCGAATTGCCGATCACTTCATGGCAACCTTTCCCACAGCAAAGCTAGATGCTAAGGCTATCGTAGTAAACGGGGAGGGTGTAATAACAGCTGGCGGGAGAATGGCGTGGATTGATCTTGTGTTTGAAATCATATCGACCTTAAGTTCACCCACCATTGCCTTGAATCTTTCTAAAGAGATGGTGGTGGATACAGGTTACAGGGAGCAAGGCTTTTATCACCAGTTTTCACCTAAAAAAGATCATGGCGATGCTCTCGTTGTTAAAGCGCAAAATTACTTGGAAAACCATTACAGTCAGCCAATTTCTCTTAGCGATTTAGCCAGCCACACTTTCGTTAGTCAGCGAACCTTACAGCGAAGATTTACGCAAGCGTTAGGTATGTCAGTCATCGACTATCTGCAAAAACTGAGACTTCATCATGCTTGTCAGCAAATTGAAGTATCAACGCGTAGCATTGCTGATATTGCATTCAACGTGGGCTATCAAAACGTCAATGCGTTTAGGAAGATATTCCGTAAAGAGTATGGGCTTAGTCCGGTGGAATACCGCAAGCGTTTTGCAATAAATTAATCATATCGTTATTTTCATTTTAATTGTTATGTTATAACATTTATTAAATTCGAGATTTAAAATGAAACTTAGCGAGTCGTTATGTCAATTCAAACTCAGCTTCCCGTTACCGTACTTTCGGGCTTTCTAGGCGCCGGTAAGACCACGGTTCTAAACCATATTCTGAATAATCGTGATGGATTAAGAGTAGCCGTTATTGTTAATGATATGAGTGAAATCAATATCGATGCGGCTACGGTGAAAAATGAAGTTAGCTTTAATCGAGCCGAAGAAAAGTTGGTTGAAATGAGCAACGGCTGTATTTGCTGCACGTTGCGAGAAGATTTGCTTGAAGAGATAGAGCGTTTAGCGCATGAAGGTAAATACGATTATCTGGTAATAGAGTCTACAGGTATTTCGGAGCCTTTGCCTGTAGCTGAGACCTTCACGTTTGCCGATGAAGACGGTAAAAGTTTATCGGAAATATCACGCCTCGATACTATGGTTACCGTTGTCGACGCATTGAATTTTCTTAGAGACTATGACGAAGCTAAGTTTCTCAACGAAGTGGGTGAGAGCTTGGGTGAGGAAGACGAGCGTAGCGTAGCAGACTTGTTGGTCGAACAAGTGGAATTTGCTGATATATTGCTAATTAGCAAAACAGACTTAGTCTCTGAACAAGAGTTGGCGCGCCTTAAGAGTATTCTGCAAACCCTTAACACCGAGGCTATTCAAATTCCTATTGAGCATGGAAAAGTGCCCCTCGACAAAGTGCTAAACACAGGGCGATTTAGTTTTGAGCGTGCTCAGCAGTCGCCCGGTTGGCTGAAAGAAATGCGTGGCGAGCACGTACCAGAAACTGAAGAGTTTGGTATAAGCAGCTTTTCGTACGAAGCGCGACGTCCGTTCGATCCGCAGAAGTTTTATGATTTTATTCATAGTAAAGACATTGCAGGTAAGTTAATTCGTTCAAAAGGCTTCTTCTGGCTGGCAACACGCCCTCAATTAGCGGGCAGTTGGAGCCAAGCTGGCGGTATGGCGAGATACGGGGCTGCTGGGCTGTTTTGGAAAGCCGTACCCAAAGAGCAGTGGCCTGAAGACCCTGAATACCTTAAAGCGATTGAAGAACAATGGATGGAGCCCTTCGGTGACATGCGTCAAGAACTGGTGTTCATTGGACAAGGGCTTAATAAAAACGACATTATCGAGCGGTTAGATCGTTGCTTGCTAACAGACGAACAGCTTATTCAAGGTCATCATGTTTGGGCTGAAATGCCTGACCCATTTCCTGCGTGGGAGCACTAATATGCAGGCGTTACAAGACTACAATACCGTATTCGAACGCAGCAGTTCTTGGCGCTCAAACGCCGATGCTATGGTGTTGGGCGATATCTTTGAAAAAGGGGTAAGCGTTGCGATATGGACAAGGCCTGAAGTACCACTTGTCACGCAATATTATGTCGACGTTTTTAAGTCATTAGGAATGGGGATTCGCGGTGTTTTCTCTTTAACATCACTGAAAGAGGAAATCGCAAAGCTTTTACCTGATGGAAGAAATAGTGCCGGAAAGCAGGCTGCCATTGACGATATTTATTTGCTGTCTGACATGCTCACCACGCTATTTGACTGTGACAGTGTGGGTGTAAGGTTAGTGCCCCTTTCATCAGCAATGTGCCCAAGCTTTCATGTGGACAATATTCCTGTTCGGTTGGTGAATACCTATTTGGGCGAAGGTACAGAGTGGCTGCCGAAAGAAAGTGTGGTTACACGCCCAATGATTGGTCTTAACGACGCGAATACACAAGGGCTTACTAAGAATAGGTTGGGCCAGCACTATCGAGAGAGCAGCGTTAGGCAAATGAACGCGTTTGATGTGGGTTTACTTAAAGGTAAGTCGTGGCAGGGCCATGAAGAATTTGCCGCCGTGCATCGGTCCTGCAAAGTCATACCTGGTACTCATCGCGTGTTGCTTACCCTGGATCCCATGTAGTTTTTAAGTTCTTATTGTACCTCACCCTCGGTTACTTCGGCGCTATCACTTTTTCCATGAGTTTTCCCTTGTGATAGCGCTTTTTTCTTTCTCGGTACCTAACCTCGCTTATCTTCTTAAATATCCCCTTTTAAGCTTCCAGCGTTAAGGTAAATAGTCTAACAGGCAAGTGCCATATCTTTTTAGCGAAGACCTGAAAGGCCAAGTTTTTCAACATATACCCTTAAACATTATAGTCTTTCATATTTAACGTATTGTGAATGCTAGGAATGCGTTCTTCTGCATGGTGATTTACATACAGCAGTGTACTGGTGCCTGCTTTAGCCAATATATCAATAAGCTTAAGCGCTTTCTGTCGGTTGAAGTCGTCTAAACCATTGCAAGGTTCATCCAAAATAAGCACGGCGGGGTGCTTAACCATAGAACGTGCAATAAGTACTAATCGCTGGTCACCAAAAGAGAGTGACTGAAACGGCGTGTTCTTTTTCTGTTTCAAACCCAGTACTTCAAGCCACTGCTCTGCCACCATGCGTTCCTCTAGCGTGGGGCGGGTATACAGACCAATACTGTCGTGAAAGCCTGAAATGATAACGTGCTCAACACTTGCATTCACTTTGTACTGCATGTGGAGCGCGTTAGACATAATACCAATGTGCTTTTTAATGTCCCATATGCTCTCGCCTGTGCCACGTTTTATGCCAAACATTGTTAAATCGTTGGTATAACAATGGGAATTATCACCGGTAAACATTTGAAGCAAACAGGTTTTTCCTGACCCATTTGGACCAGTGATCTGCCAATGCTCATTTTTGTTAAGCGTAAAGTTAAGCTTTTCAAATACGGTTCGCTCATCAAAGCGCACGAACCCATCTTTAAGCTGAATTAAGGTATGAGGTAGTGAATCTAACTCACTGTTTTGCTCATTAAGGTTTCGGTCATTGCGATTTGGGTCATCGCCGTGTTTGTCTTTAGCGTTAAGGGCTGAGGGAACATCGATATCATCAGACTCTAGTGCAAACCAGGTGCTTAGTTCTGAGCGCAAACCGTCATAGTTAATTTTATCTTCAGATTTCCACGTAATAGCCAAGTCATCCATGACAATCAACTGGGCTTGAATATTCTTGGGAATATCTGCGAGTTTGTTGGCGGTAAGTACTAAAGAAGCTTGCTGCTGAGAGACAAGAAAGCGACTAAATGCGCTTATCGCTTCAACATCTAAACCTTCGAAGGGTTCATCAAGCAAAATAATAGAGGCATTACTTAACCATGCCAACATGATAATAATCTTGCGGGTTTCACCTGTTGAAAGTGAAAGAAACCCATTATCTAGCAAATGCTCAATTCTAAGCGCAGAGGCGAGTTCGTCGTAATAAGGGTGGTTTTGATAATCCACATTAGTCTGTGCGAATAGTTCGCGAACCTGTGTTGGCTCAGCTATTACGTCTAGAATATCTGCACTGTCTTTTTGTTTTTCTTCTTCAATTATCGCTTGCTGTTTAAAAACCGATACCTCTGCAACAACCGAACTACATTCACGACTACCGCTTGCTACCTTCCCACTACCGGCAAGCGCGGAAATTAAGAGTGACTTTCCGCTACTGTTTCTACCTGCAATAAGGAAGTGGGACGGCGCACTTTCAGTACAGAGCGCTAGCGAAAATGCAGGAGTAATGTATTGATTAGAAAGCTTTATTTTAAATTCAGAAAGGTACAGCATTAATGATCGCGAGTGAATATAAAGTAGAACCATTGTGAAGTTTTCTGATTACGTGTCAATGGTGAATAAGACTTTCTGAAGCCAGAACTAGCTGGTAAGTTAGTCTTATAAAGTTAGCGCCACGTTCAATGGCCAGTTAAGGGAATCAAATTGTGGGCAAGGTAGTTATTGTCACAGGCGCTAGTCGTGGTATTGGTGCCGCAACTGCTAAATTGTTGGGAAGTAACGATTATAAGGTTTGCGTTAATTACCTATCAGATAAAAATGCTGCGGATAGGGTGTGCGCGTCGATAGCTGACAACGGTGGCGTTGCATTTGCTCATAAAGCCGATGTTTCAGATGAAGCGCAAGTACTGGACATGTTCGAATATGTAAGGGAACAGTGGGGTGAGGTAACGCATTTGGTTAACAATGTGGGTGTTTTATTTACCAAAACTGAGTTAATTAACGTCAGTGCAGAGCGCTTCACCAAAGTACTTAATACTAATGTGCTTAGCGCATTCTTGTGTTCAAAGGCTTTTGTAAAACAAAGCGTTGCAGGAGGCGCAATCGTTAATGTTTCGTCCATTGCCTCTCGTACTGGTGCTCCTTTTGAATACGTCGACTATGCGACGTCGAAAGGGGCAATGGATTCATTCACCAAAGGGCTTTCATTAGAACTTGCTGCGAAGAACATTCGTGTAAACAGCGTCCGGCCTGGTTTTATTAAAACAGACATTCATGCCGATGGTGGTGAACCTGGCAGAGTAGAACGGTTAAGCTCACAAATTCCTATGCAGCGGGGCGGTACAGCAGATGAAGTCGCACAGGCGATAGCCTGGCTTCTATCACCTCAGTCTTCATATGTTACAGGATCGTTTATTGATTTAGCGGGTGGGAAGTAAAGCGCGTGATAACACTCAGAGATTTCAAAATGAGCGATGTAGGTAGACTGGTAGATATTTTGAATCAACCGTCGGTCACGCAGTTTCTGTCGACAAAAATTCCCAGCCCTTATACAAAAGAAGATGCCACATGGTGGATTCAAGAGGGGAGCAAAGAGGGTTTTATAAGAGCTGTAGAGTACGACGGCGAGTTAGTAGGGTGTATTGGTGTTAACCCAGGTAACTTTGAATATGAGAGATCTGGAGAAGTTGGGTACTGGCTTTGCTCATCGCATTGGCGAAAAGGCATTATGCGCGAGGCGCTGCGCCAGATTATTGCGCTTACTTTCTCAAACACAAATATAGAGCGCATTTTTGCCTGCGTATTTTCATCCAATTTTGCTTCGCAAAAGCTGCTGCTAAATGCAGGGTTCAAGCAGGAAGCGATATTGCAACGCGCCATTTTCAAAGATGGACAGTTTTACGATAGCCATATTTTTGCCATTTTGAGGTAGCTCTTCGATGGTGACTTTAGAACCCGCAAAGCGTTGAGTGGTTTCCATAGATACGGATATTTATTTTACTGCCTTATTCGCGGCAACGCCTTCAATCACCCCTGCGGCTGCAAGGTTCATCAATCGACGAAACCTCGGACATTCCAAATGACTCGGTGCTGTGCAAGCAGCTGCATGCTGCAGACCATCACGCATTGCTTCTAATTTTTTGATTGTTCCATCTAATTCGCTCGCTTTTTTAAGTAGCAGAGCGCGGTCTATATCAGGCTTTGCATCGGTTCCTAATATCCCAGAAATTTCTTCCAGTGAAAAACCAGCTGCGCGGCCTAGTGCGATTAATTCAAGGCGCTCTAAAACGTTTGAGCTAAATACGCGACGTATACCTTGTCGACCAATAGATTTGATAAGGCCTTTTTCTTCATAAAAGCGCAGTGTTGATGCCGACACTCCTGACTTTTTGGCGACCTGAGATATTTCCATACTTTTTCCCAAAGGAATGCTTGACTTAAAGTTAACTTGAAGTTGTAGGCTAGCATCTCATGTTAATTGAAACTAGTTATTGAGAGTGAATATGCAAAGTATTGTTTTTATCTTGCTGATAGGTATTGGAGCTACTTTAGTGATGGATTTATGGGCCTTGTTGAGAAAGCAATTGTTTGGTATTGCTCCAACAAATTGGGGCATGGTAGGGCGTTGGATAGGGCATATGAAAAAAGGGCGATTCTCGCATACTTGTATTGCCAACGCCGATGCTGTGAGTGGTGAGAAGATCATTGGGTGGACAGCGCATTACGTAATTGGTATTGGCTATGCGGTGTTACTTTTTCTTATATTTGGAGAAGCTTGGTTGTTCGAGCCGACACTAGGTCCAGCAGTAGCGCTCGGTATCGCTACGGTCGTTGCACCGTTCTTTATATTGCAGCCCGGAATGGGCGTAGGAATTGCTGCGTCGAAAACGCCTAATCCTAACGCTGTCCGTCTACACAACGTTTTAAACCATGCAGTATTTGGCTTAGGGTTGTACGTGTCGGCCTTGTTTGCTGGAGTCATTTTGTAGTAATCACTATAGGACAGGTACTTGTTGATAAAAATTGTGACCTTTGGTTATACAACGCATTTTAATCGAAATTAATTATTTCGCACGATCCGCTTAAATTGCACACTTTGTATGATGTTGTATACTTACGGATGTATATTGGATTGAGGTGTAATCATGCATACGTTAACCGCTAATGATGCCAAACGTAACTTTGGTGAACTTTTGCTAAGTGCCCAGCGCGAACCCGTTAAAATAAGTAAAAATAGTAAAGACGCAGTAGTTGTCATGTCGATGAAAGACTTCGAAGATTTGGAAGCTATGAAAGCTGAATACATAAAGCTTTGTTTTGAGACCGCCAAAAAAGATAAAATCGAAGGCAAACTCGCTGATGGTGATGATTTTATGAGTAAATTATAAAGTTCACAATGAAAAAAGCTTATCGATTAAGTAGTTTTGCACAGGGCCATTTAGTAAAGATAAGAGATTACACTTTAGCTGAATATTCGGTTGAACAATGGGAGCGCTACAAGGAAACGCTTGTTAAGGGGCTTCAATTTATCTCAGAAAACCCTTCAGTTGGTAAAAGTTGTAATGAATTGGTTACTGATGGCTTTTATTTTCCAGTAGGCAAGCATACAGTCTACTACCTTCAAGATAGCGACGGTTTAATAATTGTAGCGATTCTAGGCCAGTCGCAACTACCTCAAAATCACTTGAAATAGCTGTCACTACTCACCGAATATCGGCAGCTCTCTGTATTAAGGGGGGAAGCCGCCTTCGCTTTTTATCAACGGCCCGACGATGAATATCAAATATAATTATGGAATTGGCCGAGTTATGAATACAAATGAAAACTGCAGAGTGCAAAACCGAATCTGACTGCGGAAAGGCAATAACCCCTAAAATAAGCGGTAACTGGGAGCATTCAGTTGGCGATTCTTACGGTTGATGCCTTACCTTTTCTAACGCCAAGAAATGTAGCAAAGTGTTGATTATCATCACTGTACAGCCTAACAAATCCTCTTTGCATACTGGCGTATATGTCTGCATCAAACATTAAGTCATCAACTAGACTATTTAATATTTCCAAATTACTTGACGCCACCTCTATTGCACAAAGGTCGTTATTACAAACGGCCTCTCGATACAGTGCTGAGTCGTGCTCTTCTAGTCTGTCGTAGAGTGAATCTTGCAGTTCATTCTCTATTAAAAGGGTCTCACTAGCTTTGGGAGCAAACTTTATCGTTTCTACAAGGCCCCTTAATTCTGTAATAGTTAAAGAGCCTAAACGCTTAGTATCCAATATGGCAACGTCGTTATTGACCTTCAAAATGTGACTTGTATCGTCAATTGATTCTTCTGGTTCAATCAAAGCGTGAACATTGGTTTCATCACTAGTTAGTTTTTCATTTTTTAGCTCAGCGTCAGTATCAATTTTCATCACCATAAGTTCTTCCGCTGAAATCAGTGCTTGGGACGAGGTTGAGCCTGACTTATCCGCTAGGGGAACTGCTGTATTGTTCAGGTTAGTTGCTTGGTCTTTCTTCTGAATTCGTGGCTCACTGGTTAACGAGCCGATTGAGTAACCCACACTAGTGAACAATACTACGGTCAAAGTAAAAGAGAGTTTTTTCAATATAAATATCCTTATTTCAATAACTGAAAGATGTTGTGCTTGTTATGGAGAAGATTACCTCTGTCAAAAGCGCTATTCCTTATGCTCTTAACCAAGTGTTCCTGTAAAACGTGTCACTATACTATAAAGATTAAAACACGAACCAAGAACAACATATCACATTGAATAACGAAACTACTTACCTCAATTGCTGATAAGAAAGTTTAAAATACCAAAACAGCCACAATTATTTATTCTTAATAATTAACCGGAAAAAGAAAACAGGATGAAAATTTCACTGGAAGAAATAAACAAATCTAACTATGAGCAGGTTTGTGACTTGGATGTGGCGGATGATCAACAAGCGTTTGTAGCGTGCAATATGTGGTCGTTGGTTGAGTCTTTTTACAACGAGAACCATACCTGCAAAGCCATTTATTGCAATGGCCAGCCCGTAGGGTTCTTGATGTGGGTTCAGGAAACGCCAACCAAAGTGTCCATTTGGCGCTTTATGATTGATGAGAGCCATCAGAACAATGGAATTGGCAGAGTTGCTTTATCTCAAGCTATCACGCTTATAAAGCAAACTTCTGAGCTCAAACAGATAGAGATATGCTATAACCCCAAGAATCCTGTCGCCAAAGCCTTCTATTCAAGCTTTGGTTTCGAAGAGGTGGGGTTAGATGAAGATGGCGAAGACATGCTTGCTGTTATTGCCATTTAGCCACGACTTAAATTTAAAGCAGCGAAATGCGATGGATCTCAAGATATGGACGTCATAGATATTAAGACTTTTATTCCAAGCAAAAACTACGATATTTCTAAAGCATTTTATTCTGAGATTGGATTTAATGCTTCATACGTAAATGAAGACCTAACACTGTTTGAGAATGGTGATTGTCTCTACTTTCTTCAGCGCTTTTATAATCCTGAATTGGCGAATAACTTTATGCTACAAATATGTGTAGCAGACATTCAGGACGCTTTTGATTTGTGCTCGCGCTCGTTACATAAAACGAAAATTTCATCAATTGAGCAACAACATTGGGGAAGTGTTTTCTATCTATGGGGCCCGTCGGGCGAACTACTTCACATTACCGAATTAGGTAGCTAGCTTTTGCGAGAACGAGGGGAGGAATGACGAATGATGCATACCAATTACACCATTAAAGAAAGCCCTCCGTCAGTTGAAGACTTTGCCAGTTTAAGAAAATTGATTGGATGGAGTAACCCGTGTTTATCGGTTGTTCAAAAAAGTATTGATGCCTCGTTGTTTTGGGCAACAATTTACCTCGACAGCAACCTTGTAGGCTGTGGTCGGGTGATTGGCGATGGCGCAATGTATTTTTATATTCAAGACGTCATTATTCATCCAGAACATCAGAATAAAGGCTTGGGATCGAAAATAATGAACACGTTGATTACACATTTGGAGTCTTGCTGCGCACCTGGCGCAACCATTGGCTTGTTGGCTGCGCATGGAAAAGAGAGTTTTTATCTTAAGTTTGGCTTTAAACCTCGCGATGGTCAGAGCTTAGGTTTAGGCATGTGTAGGTTTATTTAGCTACTTGGTCATTGACGCGGCATGAGAGTCCCAGGAGTCCTCAAGTTTTTTAATCACTTGGCATTGTGATCATTGCCTATTTAATTATCGGCAGCTTTCTGTCCTAAGGCGGCAAGTCGCCTCCGCTTTTCATGCACGGCCTGACGATAAACATCAAGTTCTTTTAACACTGAGAAAGGTATATCTCCTTAAACTAGGCGCTTTACGTCACTTGGTTATCAGCAATTTTATCAATGTAACCTTCAATGCTGCTTGTAGCCTCTCTTTGGTGTGAATTTTGCAAAAGCCTGTTTAAAGACACTGAAAATGTCGGTTTGCGTACTAGCTGATCACTGTTTTTTGATGAGTTTTTGCTTCTTTCCGATAGAAATTTGACGTTTTTCACTGGACACGTGTAATGAAAAGTATGACAAAACCTGTCTCTCACGCTCTGCTGACAGAAAATGGTCGCTTAGTCGCGAAAGCCTTGGCATATACCGCGCTTCTATTGGGCTTACTCTCTGGTTGCTCTTCATCTGACGAACCTAAGAGTCAATTTGCGCAAACCGATGCCAGCGACGTATCGGCATTGGGGAATGTGGAATACCATACCTATATGTTGGCAAACGAACTTTTTTCTGATGTGGGTCCAGCACGTCAGTCTCGCTATGCGGTAGTTGGCTTTGTACCTGCCGATACCATGAAATACAGTGCTGATCATCAACATCCGCTAATGTTGTTGGGCCATCAACTTGAACAGGGAATGATTACTGAGGCCACGAAAAGAGGCTTTTCTACTCAAGAATTTAAGCTTTCGAACGATATAATTGTTAGTAACGAAAGCGACAGAGTATTAACCCGCGATATCGACCAGCTTTCCAACATTGAGCGCGTCGATTTTTATATAACCGGCACTATGGTGTATCAAGAGTCTGGCGCGGTGGTTAACGCTCGAATTATCAACGCTAGAAACAAAAACATTGTCGCTGCAGCAACACGCTTTTTCCCTGCCGAACTGTTTTGGCGCGAAGAACATGTAACCACCAGAAACGGCAAGTTATACAGAACTGAAGGTACGAGGTAACCCCATGAAAAGACGAAATCAATACGCGGCGCTTTCGCTTTGTGCTTCACTGCTAAGCGTCAGCGGGTGCTCTATGATGATGGGGGAAGAAGAGGTAGCCGAACAAGCGCCTCAGCGCCCGGCCATGAACGTGATTGATATTACTGCCGCCGACCGCGCTCCTTCAAAGCCAGTTGAAAATACCAGTGATACCCAGTCTCAGGGTATGGACGCGTACGGCGCTATCGGTCAACCCCCTTTGTATTCGAGCGTACAGGGCGCGTATAAAGGTCGACCTCTAACCAAGCATATTGGCGACTATGTGAAGAACATGGCGCAAGACTTAATTGCCAATATGGAATATGTGAATAACAAGACACCTATTGGTGTAACCCATTTTGCACTGCTAGATACTGACTTGCAGAAAACAGACTTGCTTGGTCGTCAGATGGCGGAATCTTTTGTTCACGAACTGCATAAATTCCGCGTGCCGGTTATCGACTTCAAAGCCACCGAGTATATTCGTATTACTGACGATGGCGATTTTGTATTAAGCCGAGACTATTTGGAATTGAGCAGCAGCCTTCCTATTGAATACGTCTTAACCGGAACAATGACCAAGCACCAAGGTGGCGTGTTAGTTAACGCCCGTATTTTAGGCATGGAGTCGCGCGCGGTGGTGGCAACTGCGCAAATGTTAGTGCCGTTCTACGTAGTAGATGCACTTATTCCAAGTGATGGTAGCCAGCAAAACGGTATGCGCGATGGCGTTAAGCTAAGTCGCGGCTAGGAGTTTCAGCATGGTGTTTACAAAGAAGCTTGTGTCAAGCAGTTGGGCAGCCGTTGGCGTAATGCTGAGTGTATGTATGGCAGGGTGCACTAGCACAGAGTCTATTGGCTCATTTTGGTTAGGTGAAGACGGTGAAATTACGCATCACGCCGAGCCAGTGCCTGTACCAAGCCGTTCAGGGCTGGAGTACACACCAGATTCTCGCGATAGACAATATCAACAGCACGTGGAAGTCGACCCCGGCTATAAAGACCCACTACACCATGGCTATTCACCTTCACAAACGCATAAGCGCTTAAATGATTACGCCTCGCAACTTGCGATGGAGTTAATGGACAATGCAACCCGTCTTACGCAGCAAGATATGGTGGGTGTGGCGAGTTTTGTGAGGCTTAATCAGTCGTTGAGCGACAGTACCGTGCTAGGCAATCAGCTTTCAGAGTATCTAATAGCCGAGCTGCAAGACTTTGGGTTAGCGGTTGTCGACTTTAAGCTTGCAGGTGGCATTACCGTAACGCCAGTGGGCGATTTTGTTCTTACTAGAGATGGTACTGCACTCGCTAAACAGGTTGAAATGGACCATGTTGTAACCGGCACCATCATTGAAGATGACAGAGGCGTACGCGTAAACGCCCGTATTGTGTCGCTGGAAAATAAACAAGTGGTTGCAAGCGCCAACGTCTACATTCCTGCCTTTATTGTGATGGATTTAAATAAAATGGCTAGCGTAAACTAGCCATTTACTTCCTTTGCACTCTGTTTTTTCAAAGCGAACTCCTTTCATGTTCGCTTTAAATCCTCTAAACGTCCGATCTTTTGTGTCTAGGCACAGTAGAATTTTCACAAAGACCTCTCCGTTTATTAACCCTGACTTCTTATTGCTTCGCGAGTCATAAAGCGGCTTGTGTTTACAGCATTAAGCAGATCGTTGCTTAAAGGTAGCGGCTCCTTACATAGACTGCTCACCAAGACCTCTGCCATTAAAGGCGCTGTGGTTAACCCTCGCGACCCTAAGCAAGTAAGGGTGGAAACTACGCTGGTTGGCAACACTGGCGCGCTAGTCAACGGTTTGCCCACGCCTAGCATAGTGTAGTGTTCTTTTAATGAGTCAAAATTATGTAGTGCACCGACAACAGGTTGGTGGTCGGGTGAACCTAAACGCGTAGCCGCTCTGGCTTTACCGTCATGTTGTAATGCTTGCACGATGTCGGTGTTTGCCAGCGCCTGTTCATGTGTAGCAAGGTTCATTTCAGTTTCATCGCTTCTCACATCGGTACTTAAGTCGTTTTTAACGTAGGTTGAACCTAACGCATGCCGACCTTCGAATACAGGTGTCATATAGCCTTTGTGACACAACACAGTGTTGAGCCGTTCAATTGGCATTTGGGTTGGAATAGCTTCAACCTGTCCGCGAACAGGGCGAAGGGACAGGCTGTCAAAATCGCTAGCGTTTACCGCACCTGCTCCAAGGGCAAGGATAAGGTGATCGGCAGTAATAACTTCTTCACTCTCAGCGCTATCTAAGTTAAAACGAATTTGCACCTGCTGCTTTGTTGTCTCAATTGCCTCATGAGACACATAGGTATGATTGGGTTTTAGCTCAAGTTTGCCACTTTGAAGTGCTTCTTCAATCATGGCAGTAACTAGCTGCGGAGGAGAAAGCCATCCGCCGAGGCCAATGTATAAGCCAGAGTAGGGAAGAGTTAGGTTAGCGATATCGCTCACTTCTTTGCCGTCCACGGGCTTAATCAAAGCTTCAGGCCATACGTCGGCTGCTGCTAGTTTATTTTGACGCTCTGCTACCTTGTCGTTAAAGCTCAGTTGAACAACGCCACAGAAATCATGGGCAACGTCGGATAGGCCACAGGTTTTTGCATGTTCAATAGTGTGGTCGTAGGCTTGTCTAGCATACAAAAAACTGTGCGCCTGAATGCGGCTGGCAATACTTGCTTCGCTATGAAGCTGCGGGTAAAAACCGCCTTGCGGGTTGCCAGACGCGCCGCTTGCAAGGGTGTCACCATCAAAATACAAAGTAGTGCTAATGCCGCGTTTTACTAAAGCCAGACATGCCGTAGCTGCTGCAAGGCCGGAGCCTACTACTGCGACTTCACTTGTTTTATCTAAACTGCCGTTAGCGTACCTGTAATAGGGGCCAGCAGGCAGACGAAGTTTATGCTGCACATTATCATGGTCTTGGTCAAAAACGCCGGTCAACATGTCGCGCTTACGGCCAAAACCGTTGCGTTTTTTAATGGTAAAACCCACACCAGCTAGCCCACGTTTTACGATGCCTGCGGCGGTAAAGGTTCCAAAGGTTGTACCTGTTTTTGACAAGCGAGCCATTTGGCTAAACAGTGCATCAGTCCACATATCAGGGTTTTTGCTTGGTGCAAAACCATCTAAAAACCAGGCATCGATGAGGCCATTTACAGGGGAATGCCATTGAGGCAAAAGCTCGTGCACATCACCAATCCATAAGTCGAGTGTGGTTGAATGGTTATCAAAATGAAGGCGATGACAACCTTCAAGGCCCATGGGGTAAAGTGAAGCGAGTGCTTGCGCTTCGTCTTTAAGGGCAGGAAAAGCTTCTAGCGCACGCTGCATATCCTGTTGAGGCAGTGGAAACTTTTCGGTGGTAATAAAATACAGGCGCTTTAACGGATGATCAGGGTTCGCTGCTCTAAATTCGTTAAAGGCACGCATGGCGACCAAAAAGTTCAGCCCAGTTCCAAAACCTGTTTCGGCGATGACAAAAGTAGGGTTGCGCCACTGTTGCCAGCGCTCATCAAGGTCGTTGCCTGCAACAAAAACGTGTTGGGTTTCATCAATTCCGCTGTCGTTAGAAAAATAAACGTCGTCAAAATGGTCGGCGACAGGCGTACCGCTCTCATTAAAATGAACCTGTGCATGCTTAGATTTCACTGTTTATTTTTCTCCGTTTATATTGTTTTGGTGTTGGCACTTTGAATTGGAGGCGGTTTTCACTACTTCAACAGCTTGCCCATCCGATGCTTGTTTTGAAACGTCAGAGCTAGCCTGCCTTTTAGATAAACAAGACACTTCTGCGAGTGTTGAAAAGTGCGGGATTACTTTACTGGTCACGTGCTGTGCGCCAAGCATACCGCCAACGGTGTACCAAGAACCGTTAACGTTAATTAATCCGCGATGATCCATCGTAGGTGCTTCAGCTTCTGTTTTCGAGATAACCCAAGTGCCTTCGGCAATATCAAAGATCCAGATGGCGTCATCTGCAGTTGAAGGCTCGCCATTATAGCCAATGCCATTGTAGTTGTACGGATTAGTCGAACCGCCCACAAAATAGATTTTACTGGTGTCCTTATCGCCCGCTGCCGCCATGCGATAGCGTGCAGTACCCGTTGGATGGTCAAGCGTACGCCAATCAATTTTGAATGGATTTTCCTTGTCAATTTCACCTTTAAAGCAGGCTGTTTCTGGCGCGAAGCTGCGGCGTTTATCACTGTGAGGTGTTACAGAAACGCCGTCACAAATTACCATAGTGTTATTAACGATGCCGCCAGCTTGCCCGAATACTGGATTGCCAAGAAAAGGGCTCGCCTGTTGCCATTGGCCGGTTTGCGTATCGTAAACCTGCACAAGGTTTACGTTGCCATCGTTGTGCCAGCCTGAAACTAAGTAAACGTAGCGGTCTTGGTAGACTAAAGCAGTTGCATCATCAACAGGCACAGGCATAGGCGTTAATAGCGTATATTTCCCAGTTACAGGAGCGTATTTATAAACATCGGGCGTACTAATTTCATTGTGATCTTCATCAACCGTGTAACCGCCAAAAATATAAATGCTGTCATTAACGCCCACTGCTACGGAGGCTAAACGGCCTTTAAGCGCAAGGCTGGATGGAACTGGGGTAAGGGCTTGCCATTGCAAAGGTTTATCTTTGTTGTTGATAACAAGTTGCCAAGCACGGTTGTGCACGTCTTTATGGGTCTTGCCTTTGCCCAGCCCCATAAAACTAAATACATATTGTGTGTCGTCGATGGTTACAGAAGCTACGGCATTGTTTGAAACTGGCTCTGGTAGCGCGGGGAGGACGATAGGCGCAGCTGTTACTGAGACAGTCGCTGCAGAAGCAATAATAAAGGCAGCCACTACAAAAGAAAGTCGGGGTACCGCACTCTGGAAAATGCGTAGAGCAATGGTTCTTGGCTTTTTTAATAACACAGCAATCTTCAGTTTTATCTAAATTTCGAACGTTTGGCTGCGTATTCTACCTGTCACCTTTTTGTTTTTCCGCAAAAGTTTGTGCCTGCTTAAAACTCTTCTTTTCATATTGCTTCTGCAAATAACAATCTATCAGTAAAAACAATACGTTTATTTAATTGTTGTTGTAAATAATTTGTTAAATTTGGCGCTAGGTCTATTCAAGATAGTTCAGGGAGAAGGTATGGCGGGCGTGTTTCACCAATGTGGTCAAAGCATTTGCAAACGCACTAGAGACGAAATGGATGATCGTGCACGTATCATAGCACGTGCACTGGCTGAGCAAGGTGTGTGCGATAACGATGTGGTAGCTATTTTTATGCGAAACCATGTCGATATATTTGAAATAGTTGAGGCATGCCGATATGTGGGTTCGCGCTATGTTCTGCTTAATTGGCACAGCCCTGTTGCCGAACTTCTGCCTATTTTAGACGACTGCAGCGCTAAAGTGCTGTTCGCTCATCGCGATTTATTAAAGGGGGAGAATGACCGCCAAACCTTATTACAAGTTTCCACCTTGTCAGTGATATACACGATTAAAACGCCGGAAAGCATTTTAGAGCGCTATCATTTAACAGATAATTCACTGTTAGCATCAGAGGCGAAAACTGGGGAACAGTACCAGTACCTTGATACGCTATTAGCAGCCCCAAACGCAACGCGCCACAATGAACCGCCAAAACGCTTTAAGGGCATGTTTCCCTACACATCTGGCAGTACCGGAAAACCTAAAGGTATTAAGCGAGATGAAGACCTAACGCGGCCAGACCCTTATTTAATATTTAAAGGGCTGTCTGAAGCGTTAATGCAGCTATCAATAGGTGATCGCTTTTTCGTCTCGGCACCGCTTTATCACAGTGCACCACACGCGCTTACGCTCTGCTGTTTAGCAGCGGGTAATATTGATGTATACATTGAGCCTCAATTCGACCCCGAACGCTTTTTACAAGACATAGAGCGGTTTAAGCTGACTCACGCCTATATTGTTCCCACTATGATGGTGAGGCTACTTAAACTGCCCGAGTCGATAAGAAGCAAATACGACACTTCAAGTTTGCGATTTGCTTTATCAACCGGGTCCGCACTGCCGAGCGACGTGAAAGAAGCAATGATTAACTGGTTTGGTCCAATTTTCTATGAATCTTATGGCGCTAGTGAATTAGGCTTTATGACCCTAATTTCATCTCAAGAAGCATTAGAGAAGCCAAATTCTGTGGGTAAGCCCATTCCCGGTGCCGCGATTAAAATACAGAGCGACGATAAAGAGGAGTGCGAAGTAGGTGATGTTGGCGTTATATATGCGCACCTTTCCATGTTCGCGCCATTCAAATATACCAATACTACGGGCACGCAAGGCGACTTACATGTTGGTGAATTCACGACATTAGGTGATATGGGTTATGTGGATGAAGATGGCTACTTATATATTTGCGATAGGAAAAAAGACATGATCATCTCAGGTGGCGCCAATATATTTCCTGCTGAAATAGAAAGCGTCATCATAGAAATGCCTGAGGTTGCAGACTGCGCGGTATTCGGTGTGCCTGATGCTGAGTATGGCGAGAAAGTCGTGGTGGCTGTTCAATGCTCACCCGACAACGCGCTGTCGATTGATGCGCTACACGGGTATTTAGATGGCAAACTGGCGCGGTTCAAGTGGCCTAAAATGTTGCAAATGCTCGATACTCTGCCCAGAGAAGATACGGGTAAAATATTTAAGAACAAACTTAGAGCCCAATTTACTTAATAAAAGAAACCGCTAAAGCTATTTTGAAGGTTTTATGAAGGTATAAATTAACGCTGGTCATGACCCTGTGCATTCATGCTACATTGGAAATATTCTGAACAAGAAAGCATAGACAAAGACGGCAGAAACGAAAAAGAAGGGAAGTGGGAATTTACCTGTTTATACACATAAGCCCAGAATTGAAACAGGTACTGCAACGCTGAAACTTGGCAAATTTGAGTATGGCAATTGGCAGAGCAGACCACTTTACCATTCAAAATCGTTACCATAAGCCGCAACAACGCAAAGGGTAAACTATGAGAAGAGCAGTTATCACCGGTCTTGGTATCGTATCAAGCATCGGCGTAAATAAAGAAGACGTACTTGCTTCACTTAAAGCGGGTAAGTCTGGAATTACATTTTCAGAACAGTTCGCCGAAATGGGCCTTCGCAGCCAAGTTTGGGGCAACATCGACATCGATTTGAAAGACCATATTGACCGTAAAGCTATGCGCTTTATGGGCGATGCGGCAGGCTACGCATACGTAGCGATGCAACAAGCCATTGCAGACTCTGGTTTAGAAGAAAGCGACATTTCAAACGAACGCACAGGTATCATTGCTGGCTCAGGTGGCGCGTCTTCTGAAAACCAAGTGCTATCTGCTGATATTCTTCGCGAAAAGGGCGTTAAGCGTGTTGGTCCATACATGGTTCCTCGCTGTATGGCATCTACGGTATCGGCTTGCCTAGCGACACCGTTTAAAATTCGCGGCGTGAACTATTCAATTGCTTCTGCGTGTGCAACTAGTGCCCACTGTATTGGTAATGCGCTAGAGCTTATTCAGCTTGGTAAGCAAGACGTAGTATTCGCCGGTGGCGGCGAAGAACTACATTGGTCACTATCAAGCCAATTCGACGCTATGGGCGCACTAAGCTCTAAATATAACGACAATCCTGCTGTGGCATCACGTACTTATGACGCAGCACGCGACGGCTTTGTAAGTTCAGGCGGCGGCGGTATGGTTGTTGTTGAAGAACTTGAGCACGCACTAGCGCGCGGCGCAAAAATCTACGGTGAAGTAGTAGGTTATGGTGCTACATCAGACGGTTTCGACATGGTAGCACCGTCGGGTGAAGGCGCAATTCGCTGTATGAAAATGGCAATGCAAAATATCGATGCGCCAATCGATTACTTGAATACCCACGGCACATCTACGCCTGTAGGTGACGTGAAGGAACTTGCGGCGATTCAAGAAGTGTTTGGCCAAGCGGGCGTACCTATTAGTGCAACTAAGTCACTGACAGGTCACGCACTAGGTGCAGCGGGTGTAAACGAAGCTATCTATAGCTTGTTGAT
This sequence comes from Alteromonas sp. KUL17, assembly GCF_006538305.1. Lineage (NCBI taxonomy): Bacteria > Pseudomonadati > Pseudomonadota > Gammaproteobacteria > Alteromonadales > Alteromonadaceae > Alteromonas > Alteromonas sp. KUL17. The sequence goes on along the minus strand of NZ_BJKJ01000004.1, from coordinate 151,044 downwards.
GATGGAGAATAACTTTATTGCGCCATCAATTAACATCGACACGCTAGACGATGCAGCACAAGGGCTAGATATTGTTACCCAAGCACGTGAAGCAACGTTAAACACTATAATGTCTAACAGCTTTGGCTTCGGCGGCACTAACGCAACGTTAGTTATGCAGCGTTACAACGGTTAATTGAAACCGCTTGAACCAGTAAGCTTTTTTAACTTCAGTTAAGAAGTTTCAAAGAAGACAAAAGGGCGTAAACCTGAGCACCGTGGGTGCTTGTGTTTACGCCCTTTTTTGTTGCCGTTTTTTTGATTAAACGTGCGGTTTTAGAAGTAGCCGCTTAAGTGATTGTAATTGTGTATTTTGTCCGTGAATCAGAATGTCAAATTTTTATTAAGCGCAATGTTTCGAGTGACGCTAAATTTGTCGTTCAACTAAGTGCTCTGAGTCATCGGTTAAACCTAACTTTCATTACTTAGTTGGCAATCTTTGTCAATGTTTGCCATAGTTTGAGGGTGGTGAACATTCGGAAATAGACAATGGCAACTTTAAATGTGTCGCTTCCTGACGAAATGCGTACGTGGATTGATGAACAGGTAAAAACTGGCAAATTTGCTATTGCTAGTGATTATATCCGCGATTTAGTACGTCGCAATCAGAGTGAGCGAGAGGCAATTAGCTTAGCTCTCATAGAAGGTGAATTGAGTGGGAAAAGTGATAAGAATGTTTTAGATATTATTCAAGCTAAGAAAACTCGAGCCTCAGAATGAATAAATATACCCTCTCTAATAAAGCAGAGGAAGATATCTCCGGGATTTACGATTATTCAGCCAATATTCATGGCGTAACTCAAGCTGAAGCCTATCTTGTTGCCCTACACGAAGCTCTAGTTATTCTGGCGGAAAAACCTAGTTTCGGTACTTCAGCAGAGTATATAGGAAAGAATTACTTTCAACTGCCAGTTCATAGGCACATGGTCTTCTTTAAAAAGTCGATGACGGTACTTTCGTCATTAGGGTACTTCATCAACAGATGAAATACTCTATACATCTATGCGATTGAAATACGAAGGAAAGACCCAGTAATGTGGCGGAAGCGTCAAGTTAAATAAACTGATAACGACTAAACAAGGTATCTGGCTCGGGAATAGTGATTTTCCCGTAATGCCGTTTTACCAAACCTTCTTGTTGAAGTTCACCTAATAACTGGTTCACCGTTTGCCTACTGCTATTTATCATTTGCGCTAAAGACTCTTGCGAAAGGGTTAGCGTAATCGCGTTATGTTTGGGCAAATGCTGACCGTAACTGGTGGTAAGCATTAAAAGCCGCTTTACGAGCTGATGCTTAAGGCTAAGACCCGCACTTGAGTCAATAAACTGAAAAGCGCTGCGCACTCGCGTGCATAAAAGGCGAGTGAAATGCGGGTAGAGTTCAGGATATTGCTCAAGCAGTGCTTTAAACGCGTTCTTTTGAATAATCGCCACCGTGCAATTTGTCTCGCAGAAGTTGTCGTGAGTACGAGGGAGGTCGTCAAACATCGATATCTCACCAAACCAGGTGCCGGGGCCCAGTAGCGCAAATAGCATTTCGCGACCATCCACGCCCACAGTGACAACTCTTAAACGGCCTTCGCATACCCCATAAAAACCGACACCGTCTTCACCTTTGGCATGCAGTTGCTGCCCAGCTTTTAAGTGTTTTAGACGCATCTTGTCGAACATGGCTTCCTGCAAATAGGGTGGAAGCGCGCTAAACCAAGTAGAGCTAGCGAGAACAGGTTTAAATTTTTCCATTTAACAAATTTCTTACAATGTCGTATATCCGACAGTGTATAGCAATTACTGCGCGTAATGTAGGCGGTAAGAAAAAGTAAGTGGAAGTTTCCTTGAAACGCTCAAGGTATCGAGCCTTTCAATTAGGGAACACCCGCCCCAAATGAAATCAATTTGTACGTTAAAAGAGTAAAGCTATGACAGATTCAGTAAAGTCGAAAGTTAGCAGTGAAGAATGGCAAACCCGTGTTGATCTAGCCGCATGCTACCGCGCAGTCGCTATGTATGGTTGGGACGACCTCATTTTTACTCACATTTCTGCTCGTGTTCCTGGGCCTGATCATCATTTCTTAATCAATCCTTACGGTTTAATGTTTGATGAAGTTACTGCATCAAGCTTGGTTAAAGTTGATCTTCACGGTAACAAAGTAATGGAAAGTGAATACGACATTAACCCAGCAGGTTTTACTATTCATAGCGCTGTTCATGAGGCTAGAGACGATGCCAAATGTGTGTTGCATTTGCATACAGCAGAAGGTGTGGCGGTATCCATTTTAGAAGAAGGGTTGCAGCCATACTCGCAGCAATCGCTTTTTCCGCTGGCGTCGCTTTCCTATCATGCCTACGAAGGCGTGGCGTTGAATCCAGAAGAAAAAGTGCGATTGGTTCGCGACCTTGGCGATACCCAATTTATGATTTTGCGCAATCACGGTCTTTTAACCTGTGCAGACAATATTCCCGATGCATTCTTGTTTATGTTTATTATGCAGCGCGCCTGTGAAATTCAGTTAAAAGCGCAGGCCACAGGCAAGCCGCTTATTCCAATTCATTCGGCAATTCTAGATGGCATTCGTACACAAGCCGATCAAGTCACTCGGCAGGCTGGTGGTTCGTTAGCATGGCCGGGTATTAAACGACGCGTTGAACGCCGTTTCCCTGGTTACGACAAGTAACTATTTAAAGTTAACGTTATCCAATACCACGTTCGCAAAGGATGAAGTGGACAAAAAACGTGAGCTAAAGCGGTTTGCTCTAAGCGTTCCCGTTTTAAAGGATTGTATGAACTTCGGCCGTCTCTTTAATGTTGCGGCCAAACGTGCATCAAAATGACGTAAATTAAACGAATCACCGATAAGATAAATCAAGGGCGCTGGGTTACTAAAAGCCTAAGTTAAGGTACACTTAGCGCCATGAAAATACTTCTTGAAGATACCATTCCGTTTGGCACCGATTACCTTAATAGCGTAGGTGAGGTTGAAACCTATGCGTGGCAATCTCTTGTGCCTGAAATGCTGCGCGATGTAGATATTCTTGCGCTACGTTCTACCACTAAGGTTACCCCTGAACTGCTGACCAGCGCTAGCAAGCTCAAGTTTGTTACTACGGCAACGGCGGGGACCAATCATCTAGATAAAACGCATTTAGATAGCGTGGGTATTATGCATAGCAGTGCAGCAGGCTGTAATGCCGTAGCGGTTGCCGAGTACGTGTTGAGTGTTTTGCTGCACGCGCAAAAAGCCCAAAAGCTCGATTTATATAATGCGACAGTGGGAATAGTAGGTGCTGGTAATGTGGGAACTGCATTATCAAGAATTTTAACGGCAATTGGCGTTAAACACTGTCTGTATGACCCACCGCTACAGCAAGCGCTAGCAAAATCAGGTAAGAATGAGCACAACGGTCAGTCATTTGTAGACTTAGCGCAAATAGCAAAGTGCGATGTTATTTCGCTTCACGTGCCTTTTATTAAAGGCGGCGACTATCCTACATATCAGATGATAGACGAAGCGTTTCTGGAAGAGTTAACGTCAAAACAGCTGCTTATAAATGCATGCCGAGGTGAGGTTATTGATGAAGTGGCACTATTTAGTGTACTTCGAGGTGAAAAACCGCCAACGGTGGTACTCGACGTATTCGACAATGAGCCTGCCATAAATACAGCATTATTTGACTATGTTTGGTTCGTTACACCACATATCGCGGGGCACTCTGTAGAAGGCAAAGTGCGCGGTACGCAAATGATTTACGAGCAAATTTGTGACGTAGTGGGCAAAGCCCCAGACAAAGTGCTTAGCGACTTTTTAGAGAAAACTAACCCGATCAAAGCTGCGTTAAATTCGCCAGAGGCGGTGCGGTTGTCGGTTGAGGATCTCATTGCCGTATTTCACAATGTGTATGATGTAGCTATTGACGATGAGATAACGCGAAACGCGTTTGCGTCAGGCCATAATGAAACGCCAGAGACACACATAGCAAATACGTTCTCTACATTGCGCAAGCAATACAGAGTGCGTCGCGAGTGCAGCGCCTATGCGTTACACTTGCCAAAAAACACCAGTAAGCAAATCCAAGACACATTCACCAAACTGGGCTTTCACGTTAGCCTGGTTTAGTTTTTTTTACATTAGGAGCATAAAGCATTATGTCGCAAGCGTTTGACGTAGCGGTACTTGGCGCCACAGGTTTAGTGGGCCAAACCATGATTGAACTATTAGAAGAGCGAGACTTTCCGGTAAACCGTTTGTATCCGCTTGCCAGTAAACGTTCAGCAGGTAGTACCGTGTCGTTTAAAGGCGAAGACATTGAAGTATTAGATGCTGATGATTTCGACTGGTCATTAGTGCAATTTGGCTTTTTCTCAGCTGGAGGCAGCATTTCTGCAAAATTTGCTCCGCTAGCGGCAGAGGAAGGCTGTATTGTTATCGACAATACTTCAGAGTTTCGTTACGAGCCAGATATCCCACTTGTGGTGCCAGAAGTTAACGCCCATGCACTGGCAGAGTTTCGCAATAGAAATATTATTGCGAACCCAAATTGCTCAACCATTCAAATGTTGGTTGCACTCAAACCTATTCAAGACGCGGTTGGTATTGACCGTATTAATGTATGCACGTACCAGTCAGTTTCTGGTGCAGGTAAAGAAGCCATGGAAGAGCTGGCTAAACAAACCGCAGGTTTGCTAAACGCACGTGAAGTAAAGCCAGAGTCGTTTAGTCGTCAAATTGCCTTTAACGTTATCCCTCAAATCGACGTATTCCAAGACAACGACTACACCAAAGAAGAAATGAAAATGCTGTGGGAAACCCAAAAAATCATGGGCGATCAGAGTATTTTGGTAAACGCGACGGCCGTGCGTGTACCGGTTTTCTATGGCCATGCTGAAGCTATCCACCTTGAAACGCGTTCGCCAATAGATGCGCAGCATGTTAAAGAGCTTTTAGCCGATGCGCCAGGCGTAACAGTTTATGACGGTAATGAGCAATTCCCAACGCAAGTAAGCAGTGCTAGCGGCAACGACATTGTGCATGTAGGACGTATCAGGAATGATATTACTCACCCTTGTGGTTTAAACCTATGGGTAGTGTCAGACAACATTCGCAAAGGTGCAGCGACAAACAGCATTCAAATTGCTGAGACACTCATTCGCGACTACTTGTAAGTATTTTACAGAGGGTCAGCCTCTGATTAATCGGATAAGCACAGGAAAAGGTAAACATTTTTCTGTGCTTGCCGATACGCAATGAAAGGGGCATTGCCTGTTGCAATGAAGCGGCACTATTCAACGGGATAGAAAGACAGCACTCTAAGCTACTGAATGACGGTTTTTAGTGAAAATTTGAGCATTAGAGCGCTTCAATACTACTGTCTAACTAGATCACCCTTAATAACTGGTTTATAGTTTGTAAAGTTAGGAATAGAACAACGTTAAAAACAATACTCAGTCAGACACTTAGGCGAAGGGTAAGAACTCTATAAAGCGCAAATAAATCTTACTGCTAAGTTCAAAAAGACTGTAAAACGCTAGCTTGATTATTAATGGTTTCAAGGTGGCTTAAGAATAAAAATAAAAGCCAATATTTTCTTCCGTACTGATTGGCTAGAAAATCCGCCCATACGTCTCGGGTGGTAAAGACGCTTGAGGGCATATAGGACTGCTATGAAATTGCATTTGACGGGCTTACTTTTACTAACACTTTGTTTGTCTGGCCCTATCATCACTGTTGATGCACAAGAACGCGCTACCTTCTTAAAAGGTCCCAAAGACGCAACTGACCAGTATTCAGGCCTGGAATATGGCCCTATCGACGCCAACGATACCTTATGGCGTATTGCTGAGCGCTATCGCCAAAACAATAACCTGAGCGTATATCAGGTTATGACCGCCATTTACGAGCTCAATCCAAACGCATTTGAAAACGGCAATTTAAATTTATTAGTTGATGGTGCGGTATTAAAGTTACCATCAGAGCGCTATATCGCTAGAATTGATAAGCAAAAAGCCCAGATGCGTGCTGAGCAGGATGATAGAGCATTTGCTGAAATGCTTAATAAACCTGGCAGTAGCGTAAGAAACATCAAGCCTGCATCTCCTTTAGTCAATCAACAAGACTTGACGCAAACCCAAACTGATATTGAGCAGAAAATCACTCGCTTGGATCAGGAGCAAACCCGACAATTTGACGAACTGCGTATGCAGTTTGCAGCCTCACTGGAAAATGTTGAAGCGATTCTTAACGAAAACAGACGCTTGTACGAGCGTGTTGAGGCCGTTAATGGCGAACTAGAAACCTTGCGTGGGCAAGTCGAAGGAGATGTTAAGAGCCAACTGGATATGCAAGTTGCGCTTCAGCAAGAACTGCTCGACATGATCAAGGCCGAGCAAGCGCAGCGCGAAGCAGAAAAGCAGTCTTCGTTTTTAAGCGCACTTACCAGCCCTCTGAGTCTAATTATAGGCTCGGCAATTCTGTCACTATTGTTAGTTGGTGGCCTTATCATGTGGCTGCTTAAACGCAACAATAAGCCTGAAGAAGCGCCTGCGGCTGGACCTACGATTACAGCCGATAACGATGAAGTGCCGGTACCTGATTCTGACATTGGCGATCTTTCAAGTGCACTGGCCCCTGACTTTGATGATAAAGCAGAGTTGTCAGATGATGACTTGTTCAATGACGACGACCTACTTGATGACGTACTTACATCAGATTTAGAAGAAAGCCTAGATGACGAACTAGAAACCTTCGCCGACCTTGAAGACGATATGTTGGTGCCAGACGATGGCAGTGATGACTTGTTTGAAGCTGGCGATGATGAGCTTGATCAAAGTGAACTAGATAGCCTGTTCGATGACGATGACCTGTCAGATAAAGTATTAAACGAAAACGACGCTGACGACCTTGAAGGCTTTGACCTGTCAGGGGATGACGACATCTTTGATGAAGATTCTGCCGATGAAAGCGAGCAAAAGACGGAAGTTGCTGAAGAGGGGGCATCTTCGGATGACGATGATTTTGACATTGATGACTTGCTTGATGATGTACAAAGCCAAGACGCGGCAGAACTTGAGAGTGATGAGCTAGATGAGTCGGGCGACATAGACCCTGACGACATACTGGCTGAGGTCAACGGAACCGCTGAATCTGACAATGTTGATGACGACGATATCGACGCGTTGCTTGCCAGCTCGGTTGATGATTTATCTGACGCTGGCGAAGAAACAGAAAGTGTTTCTTCTTTGCCAACCGTAGAAGATGAGGACGATAAGCCTGAAATCAGTATTGACGATTTGCTAGAAGAGCACGGCGTTGATGCAGGTCTTACTGATGAGCTAGACAGCAATGACGACCTTATCAATGAGGATATGCTAAGCAAGCTCGACGACGAGATTAATCAGCAAAATAAAGAAATTGATAAAATCACCGACGATTTGTTAAATGAAATTGAGCAAATCGAAATGATGGGTGGCCTAGGTGAAGAAGATGACGAAGACGAGGATGATCTTGAGGAAGAAATAACAACTTCTTCGCCGTCGCCGCAGTCTATTCAGAGTCTTGATGCCATTACCGACGATTTAGACGAAATAGTCACCGACGAAATCGAAACTAACGCGGACTTCAGTGACCCTCTTTCCGATGAGCTTATTGCTGAGCTACAGGCGGAAGATGAGCTTGCTGAAGAGCCTTTAGCGAATCAAATGCCCTCAGCGGATCAACAGCCCTCAGCTGATGAAGAGCTTAATGAAAGCGCTTCTAGCGATTTACCTACTCAATCCGATGAGGAAGGTGATTTTGACGATCCGTTTACTGATGAACTACTTGCAGAGCTTGAAGCAGAGTTGGATGGCGAGCCTGAAATTAGTCCTGAAGCTCACGAAGAAGACGTAGGCCTTGAAACGCCTGAAGGCGATGAAGAAGATGCAAGCGAAGATGATTTTAGCGACCCGCTAACTGATGAGTTGCTTGCTGAACTAGAAGCTGAAGAATCTAAAAGCAGTGAAGATGTCGATTTGCTGACAGACGAGCTACTTTCTGAGCTTGAGTCTGACATAGAACCAGATGATGAAACAGATACAGAGTTCGAACCTGAAGTCGAGTTTGAGTCAGAACCAGAAGCTGAGCTAGAAGCTGACTCGGAAGATGAAGTAGAGCTTGAGACGGAAGCCGAAGGTGAACCAGAGTCAGAACTAGATTCAGAGCCGGAGTTTGGCACTGAGGTAGAAGCAGAAAAAGACGCTGATATTGAGCCTGAACTAGAAACAGAACTTGAGTCTGAACCAGCGACGGAGTCAGAGCTTGAATTTGAAGCTGAGCCTGAGCTTGAATCTGAATTAGAACAGGATATCGATTCTGAAACAGAACAAGACCAAGAACCAGAAGAAAAAGTTGAACCTGAAACTGAAGCTGAACCTGAAGCCGACTTGGAAGATGAAGTAGAGCTAGAGGCGGAAGCCGAAGGTGAACCAGAGTCAGAACTAGATTCAGAGCCAGAGTTTGGCACTGAAATAGAAGCAGAACAAGACGCTGAGCTTGAGCCTGAATTAGAAACGGAACTTGAATCTGAGCCAGAGCCGGAATCAGAGCTAGAATTTGAAGTTGAGCCTGAAGCCGACTCGGAAGATGAAGTAGAGCTAGAAACGGAAGTCGAGGCAGAACTAGAGCCAGAAACAGACGTAGAGCCAGAGCTCGACGCTGTTGATGAAGACGCTGAAGAAAAGGCAGGACAAACGTCAGACGATCCACTAGATGACGCTATTGAAGCGTTTGAAAGACAGATGATGGATGATATTCCTTCGTTCAGTCAGATGGATACGGAAGAGCCATTAGCGCAGGAAGAGCCCTCAGCACAGGAAGAACCTTTAGCGGGAGAAGAGCCATCAGCGCAGGAAAAGCCATCAGCGCCAGCGGAAGATGCTTCAGCAGAAGACAGTGATGAATACGACGACAGCCTGTTAAACGCTGCGTATGACGAAGTAGAAAGCTTTGAATTAGAGCAAGAAATTGACGGTGTAGTAGACGGTGAAGATGAAGGTGACAAAATATCATCAGAATCTAGCGCTGCTGAAGAATCGAGTTCACCTGAAGAAACTGATTTAAACCAAAGCGATTCAGATAAGAACAGCGAAGAAGACTTTAACGAACTTGACGATGTTCCTGGCCTTGACGACTGGCTGTCTGCTTCCGATGACGACGATCATGTAGACGACAACGAGATTCTTGACGATCTTGACAGTGCGGAATTCGATGAGCTTCTTCAAAGTCTTGAGTCAGACGCTATTGTTGATACAAGTGATGTCGACACCAGTGAAATCGAAAGTGATGACGGTCAGGAGCCAGAAGAATCTTCAGCAGAGAGTGAAGATACTTTCGAACTTGAGCAGGAAGATGATGAAGCCACATTCGAGTTAGAAGGGGGTGACGACAACCTTGGATTCGACGAAAGCGATGATACGTTTGAACTAGACGAAGAAGATGAAACCTTTGAGCTAGACGAAGATGGTGCTTTTGAGTCTGAGCAAGAAGACGACGAAGATACTTTCGCCCTTGAAGAAGATGATTCGGAACTTGCATTAGACGACCTTGAAATTCCAGATGATGTGGAATTGGATATTGCCACACCAACTGAAATTGAAGAGGACGAACAAGAGGCTCAATCCGTTGAGACTGAAAAGGCTCAAGAGGATGATCTTAAACTCGATAACCCTGATTTAGATCTTGCCGCCTTACTTAGTGATGTCGATGGTGAAAGTGACGCGCAAACGCCACCAGAAGACTTCCTTGATGTAGAGGCTTTAATGGACGATGGCGATGATGCAGACGCTATTGACCCGGATAGCCAAGCGCTAGATCTTGATGTAAGTTTATCTGACTTCACAGGTGTATCTGATGAAGATACGGTGATTGATATAGATAAAGACGCAGGGCAGAACGCTAACCTGGACTTAGCTCGCGCTTATATTGAAATGGACGATGTGGACGCTGCAAAAGAGTTGCTTGAAGAAGTAATGAAAGAGGGTAGCGAAGAACAAAAACAGGAAGCCGCATCGATTTTAGCGAATATTGCTTAAGTAGTTTGCTCTTATGCGCATAACCGCGCTCTCGTTTGAGATTTTGGACGGCCAGTATATTTACAAGATATACAGGCCGTTTTTGTTTTAGGTGATGTACATTTATTTTCTATGACCTAAAAGAGTTTTGCGTATTAGCGGCATTGCATGTTGCAAGCGACATGACTACACTTAGCGCCTTTTCAGAAACGGGGTAATACAGATATGGGGCGAATTGCCTTAGGGATTGAATACGACGGTGCTGCTGTATACGGATGGCAACGCCAGCGTGAAGTACCAAGTGTTCAAGAACATCTTGAAAAGGCACTATCGACAGTAGCCAATGAACCCATTGAAGTACAATGCGCTGGACGTACCGATGCTGGTGTACATGCTACTGGGCAAGTGGTTCACTTTAACTGTGATGCACCACGCTCAGAGCGCGCTTGGACACTCGGCGTAAATGCGAATCTGCCTAACTCTGTTGCTGTTACTTGGGCAAAGAACGTCAGCGATGACTTCCATGCACGTTTTTCTGCTACCCATCGCCGCTATCGTTACGTTATTCATAACGCGAAAATGCGTCCTGCTATTCTCCATTCCGGTGTTACTCATATTCACCGCGAATTAGACGAGAAAAAAATGCATGTTGCCGCACAAGCATTGCTAGGTGAGCAAGATTTTACCTCGTTTCGCGCAGCGCTGTGCCAAAGTAAAACACCATTTCGCAACGTTACTGATGTAAGCGTATATCGCCAAGGGCGATACGTTATTATCGATATTCGCGCTAATGCTTTCTTGCATCATATGGTTCGCAATATCACGGGCGCGCTTGTTGAGATTGGGGCAGGGGAGCAAGACGTAAATTGGATGGCTCACTTGTTAAGCCTGAAAGACAGAAGTAAATCTGCAGCCACGGCGAAGCCAAATGGGTTGTACTTGGTCGACGTCACTTACCCTGACGAGCATGGTTTACCTAAGCCGCCTTTAGGACCACTATTCCTTCCAGAAGCCTAATCTATCTACCTTCGCCTTTAAATTTTTCAATCTGAGTTAGCTGCACATCGCGTAGCAGTTAACTCAGGTTGTATTAAAGCGTGTATCTTCAAATCATCCCCTGCCAACTTCTAAGACCAGTTTTGTTTTTTCCATTTCGTTGTATTGTGGTCTAATAGCGCGCTATATTAGGTAGCTGTTCTATTGTGTTACGTATTTTTTCTTTGTAATACAGTATGAAACTTAAAAAATTAATGTGTTGTTGACCACAAGTATGAACAAACATCAATCGTCATGGTCGGCAAACAAAAAACAAAGGATTCAATTTCCATGAGCTGGATTCAAAAAATTCTTCCTCGCACGCAAACATCAACCAAAGGTAACGTACCAGAAGGTATCTGGACAAAGTGTGGTTCATGCCAAGCAGTGCTGTATAAGAGCGAACTGGAAAAACTTCAGGAAGTTTGCCCTAAGTGTGACCATCACATGCGTATTACGGCACGCCGCCGTATCGATGCGTTCTTAGACGATGGCGATCGCGTTGAGTTAGGTGCAGAGCATGAGCCACAAGACGTACTTAAGTTTAAAGACTCTAAGCGCTATAAAGACCGTATCGTTGCCGCACAAAAGGCAACGAACGAAAAAGACGCACTAGTGGTAATGCAGGGCAAGCTAAAAGGTATGCCGGTAGTGGTTGCGTGTTTTGAGTTTGCGTTTATGGGCGGCTCAATGGCATCGGTTGTAGGTGCTCGCTTCGTTGCTGCTGTTAATGCATGCTTAGAAAACGATATGCCGCTTATTTGCTTTAGTGCTAGTGGCGGTGCGCGTATGCAAGAAGCACTGATGTCGCTAATGCAAATGGCTAAAACATCTGCAGCGCTTGCTAAAATGAGTAAGAAAGGCCTGCCTTATATTAGTGTACTTACAGACCCTACAATGGGTGGTGTATCTGCAAGCTTGGCGATGCTTGGTGACGTAAACGTAGCCGAGCCAAAAGCGCTAATCGGCTTTGCGGGTCCTCGCGTAATCGAACAAACAGTAAGAGAAAAGCTGCCTGAAGGTTTCCAACGCAGTGAGTTCCTTGTTGAGAAAGGTGCAATTGATATGATTGTTGACCGCAGAGATATGCGTGATAGATTACACAGCCTGTTGGTTAAGTTGCATTATAAGAATTAGTGAATAACGAAAACAATCTAAATACTGGCTCAGCGCCACACGCAGAAAACGCCTCAGCGTCTTCATCTTCGCAAAAAAGCCTGAGCCAGTGGTTATCCTACCTAGAATCTATTCATCCTAGCGCCATCGATATGGGGCTAGACAGAGTGAAAGAAGTGGCCAATGCCATGGCACTCTCACTCAGCCAGTCTTTGGTTATCACTGTTGCAGGCACAAACGGTAAAGGCACAACGTGCCGCTTACTCGAGCAGGCCATGCTTTCGCAAGGCAAAAGTGTTGCGGTATACAGTTCACCCCATTTAACCGACTATCGTGAACGCGTGCGTTACAACGGCGAATTACCGCCTGCCGATGAATTTGTAAATGCATTTGAGTTTGTTGAAAGCGCGCGAAAGAGCACGGCTGGCGAACCTATTACTCTAACTTACTTTGAGTTCGGTACACTGGCTGCCATGAAAATGATGCAGTCATGGGCTGTTGATGTGGTCATTCTTGAAGTAGGCCTAGGCGGACGTTTGGATGCCACCAACATTATTGATCCCAATCTAGCTGTTATTACGACTATCGATCTTGACCATCAAGATTGGCTTGGTAATACCCGCGAAAAAATTGCTCGGGAAAAAGCGGGCATTATGCGCAAAAACGGCAATGCTGTGGTTGGTGAACTGTTTCCTCCATCATCGCTTTACGATGTGGCTAACGAGCTACAAGCTAACGTACGTTGGGCTACTCAAGATTTCGAAACAGTGGTATCAAGTGATTACGGTGAGTGGAGCTGGAAAGGGAAGAGCAATAGTTATACGTCGCTACCTTATCCTAAAATTCCGCTTCAAAATGCGAGTACAGCGTTGGCCGCGCTGGAACTTTTAGATTTACTGCCCGAAGAAAGCGTGGTAAGAGATATTATTGAGAACACCACCATGCCAGGGCGCCAGCAGACTATAAGTGAATCGCCCCTGGTAGTTGTAGACGTTGCCCATAATCCACAGGCGACGACAGCTATGCAAGATTGGCTAAACCGTTACGATGTAAGCCAAATGCGCGTTGTGGTGGGCATGCTAAAAGATAAGTCTATTGCAGAGACCGTAGCGCCACTGGCGACACTTAATGCCAAGTGGTACGTAGCGTCAACGAGTGGTCCTCGGGGCTGCAGGGCAGAAGTACTTGAAAATGCACTTGTTAATGCCGGCACAACCATAGAGAATATAGACACGTTTCAGGACGTGACCTCGGCATATCAGCGCGCGCTTGCAGATTATCAAACTGGTGAACTTATTCTCGTTTTTGGTTCTTTTGTTACCGTAGCAGACGTGCTTGCTGAGCAAAACTAACACGCGCATTGTAGAGTAAAACCGTGTATTCAAGCAGGAGAGCACAGTGACATCGGCATTAAAGAATAGACTGGTGGGGACAATTATTGTTGTCGCCCTAGCGGTAATCTTTTTACCAGACTTTCTTGATGGCAAAAAGCAAACAAACAGAGAACCTTTTGTCTCCGTACCTGCTAATCCGCCTAAAAAGCCCATCGTAGAGCCAGAATCTTTTCCATCAGAGCGCGTGGCGAAAGCTGCGGTGCCAGCGGTTGAAATTCAAGATGAAACGGCATTAGATGATGATCTGGATTCTTCTGGCGCAGGGGAAAGTGGTCGTGCAGGTGAAGCCACTACCGCAAAAGCGCCAGCGGTGAAAGCCTTTGAAGAAGAGGACAGTCTAGCAAGCCAAACGGTGGTTAATACAAAAAGTGCCGCAGACGATGACGCTGGTTGGGTTATTCAACTTGGTAGCTTCCGCCACGAGAAAAACGTAAAAGCGCTGTTAGCTAAGCTAGAAAAGGCTGGATATCGTGCGTTTAGTCGCAAAATTCAGACCAGTTCTGGCCCGCTTAATAAAGTTTTCGTTGGCCCGGATTTAGACAAGGAGAAACTGGAATCGGCACTACCTCACTTAAAGGAACTCACGAGTCTTAAAGGTAAGGTCACTACGTTCAAAGTTGAATAGTGCGCATTGTTCCTGGTGCTTGTCGAATTAAGCACGGACAGAGCAACAGGGATTGGTATTACAGACTAGTAATATTTTTATCTTCTGTTAGAATGCGCGCCATCTCGCCAAAGGCTCGTTGCTTTACGATAAAAAGCAACATCAACGCAATAAAGAGACGATGAACTGGGTAGACTTTTCCATACTGGGTATCATTGCGGTATCTACCTTAATAAGCCTGATCAGAGGGTTTGTTAAAGAAGCCATCTCGTTAGTGGTATGGTTTGCTGCACTCTTTATTTCAAGCAATTTCTACGCTGACCTCGCCGTTTACTTCACAGCCATTGACGATCCTTACTTAAAAAACGGTGCTGCAATTGCAGCATTGTTTGTCACCACGCTCATTCTTGGCGGCATGATCAATTACGTGATTAGCCAATTGGTTCAGGCAACAGGGCTGTCTGGAACAGATAGGGCCCTCGGTATAGTTTTTGGCGCACTGCGTGGCGTGCTTATAGTTAGCGCATTGCTCTTTTTTATGGATACCTTTACTGGTGCAGCTTCCTCAGATTGGTGGCAAGCATCGGTACTCATTCCAGAGTTTGGTGTCATCATTGAGTGGTTTTTCAGCTATGTGAAAGACTCCTCCAGTTTCTTAAATCCCGCTTGAAATAGGTAACGCACATGTGTGGTATAGTCGGAATAGTTGGTAAAACGCCCGTAGCTCAGTCACTGTACGACGGTCTAACGGTTATTCAACACCGTGGACAGGATGCCGCAGGCATAATGACTATCGACCAAAATATGTTTAATTTGCGTAAGGCAAATGGTTTGGTTCGAGATGTTTTCCATACGCGTCATATGAAGAGGCTGTCTGGCAACATGGGTATTGGCCATGTTCGCTATCCTACCGCGGGTACATCAAGCTCTGCAGAGGCGCAACCGTTTTATGTGAACTCGCCGTTTGGTATTGCCTTTGCTCATAACGGCAACCTCACCAACGCCCATGAGCTACAGGAAGAAGTATTCCGCATTGCACGCCGCCACATCAACACCACCTCAGATTCAGAATTATTGCTTAACATTCTTGCGCATGAACTGCAGCAGGTAGCAGGTTTAAGCGTAAGTGCCGAACACATTTTTGAAGTGGTAACGAAAGTTCATAAGAAAATTCGTGGTGCCTACGCAGTTGTTGCGGCCATCATCGGCCAAGGTATTGTAGCGTTTCGCGACCCGCACGGTATTCGTCCTCTAGCACTCGGTAAGCGTATGAGCGAGCTGGGTGAGGAATGGATGGTGGCATCTGAAAGCGTGGCGCTTGATGCTGTTGGCTTCCAGTTTGTACGCGATGTAATGCCAGGTGAAGCGGTATTCATTACCGAAGAGGGTCAACTGCACACCAGACAGTGCGCCGAGAATCCAGTAACCTCTCCGTGTATCTTTGAGTTTGTTTATTTTGCTCGCCCAGATAGCTTTATAGATGGCATTTCAGTTTATGCATCGCGTGTAAACATGGGCCGTAAGCTAGGTGAAAAAATTAAGCGCGAATGGGCAGATCTGGATATCGACGTGGTTATTCCTATTCCTGAAACGTCGATGGACGTGGCGCTTCAAATCGCAAACACACTGGATTTGCCATATCGCCAAGGCTTCGTTAAAAACCGCTACATTGGCCGTACTTTCATTATGCCTGGCCAAACCATGCGTAAAAAATCAGTACGCCGTAAGCTAAACGCAATCTCATCTGAGTTCAAAGGTAAGAGTGTACTACTTGTCGATGACTCTATCGTGCGTGGTACTACATCAGGTCAAATCATTGAGATGGCGCGTGAGTCAGGTGCGAAGAAAGTATACTTTGCGTCAGCTGCTCCAGAAATTCGTTTCCCAAATGTGTATGGTATTGATATGCCATCGGCAAACGAACTGATTGCTTATGGTCGTGAAATCGATCAAATTGCAGAGCTTATCCAAGCAGATGGCCTTATCTTCCAAGACATTTCTGACTTGGTGGATGCCGTTCGCGAAGAGAACGAAACCATTCAGCGTTTTGAAACGTCTGTTTTTGACGGGAACTATATTACTGCGGATATCGACCAAGAGTACCTTGAGCGAATTGATATGTCGCGCGGTGAAGCGTCAAGAAAAGCACCAGTGGTGCAAGCAGAGCTTAGCAACCTTGATGTGCATAATATTGATGCCGCTGATTAATGTAAGACGCTCTTTGATATAGCAAAAAGCCGCTTTTTGAAGCGGCTTTTTTAATGCTTTATTTCAATGAAAGAGGCTAGTGAACAAATACTGGTCCGCCGGACAGTCCCCATACCAAAACTGAACCTGTCATTAGAATAACGAGCAATACTAGCCCACATGTCACTACCGAGCTTGAGTAAATGAACCCTTTATCTTCTGGCATATGCATCAAAATTGGCACGCCAGAGTAGAGCAGGTATACCGAATAGCTAATACCGACTAACAGCGCCGTCATCACTACCCAGAGTTCTGGGTAAAGACCTGCGAAGCCCACCATAAACAACGGTGTAGCCGTGTAGGCCGCAAGTTCCAGCGACTGCGTATAAGTTGGCGTCGCATCAAACGCTTTAGCCAACTCATGAATAAGTACAGCCAATGCGACTACGCCTGCAATCAAGCCAAAATACATGCCTATACCCATCATAATGGCGGTATTTTCGCTAAGGCGAATTATGTCACCTGCGCCGATACTCCAGCCAGTATGGGCACTGGAATAATAGGCCACGAGTGAAGGAATGAGAGATATAAAAGCGATATGGGTAAGCGCGTAAAAATAGGTTTCGTGTTTGGTATCAATGGTTTGCCACTCTTCTTTTGGATGAGTGTAAATACCAATTAAATGATTCAAAATCATAAAGTCCTGCCTTATTCACCAACGTTATTATTTTAAAAAATATTGTTGTGAGGCAGGGAGAACACACGGATTAACCGTAAAACCAAGGAAACACAAACACAGCGCAAAGCGCTAAACACTGCCATTAACAATATGTTTACAAATTGAGTGTGCAGCAGAATTACTAAGCCGTCAATATAAATTGTCGAAAATATAAACGGTCAAAAACTTTAGCATTATCGTTGAATATTCGGCACGAGCAGTGATTGATGCATCGTTATAAGCTGTAATCTAGCCGAAAAGATCGTTTTGATTTTCTCTCATTTTCTTAGCGTGAATATAAGCTTTTCCTTGCTTAGTCCTTTGTATTGTAGGTCCGTCAAGAATATCTATTACCGTTGGCACCGAATAGCTTTTTATTTTCACTTCTCCAATTTCATCTAATTCTCTGTGAATCTGTAACAAGCATCTAATTGTCGTCCCAGCATGAAATTTCAGTCCGTCTATAAAAATCGCATCTCGAAATTTATTATCTGTCATGCTGAAGCTAATAGGGTAACCTTCGTAGATTCCTTTCCATTTATAATTTCCATCTTTCAGTACAGGGGAAATGATTTCAATTTCAGCGGAATCAACCTCTTGTACTTTTAACCTATTCGAACTTAATATGAAGTTCTTGAACTCCGAGCGTGGAAGTTTCACTTCACCTTTTAATCTCCTCTCTTTAGAGATAGCGCTTATGCTAACGAAAGAAACTTTTGGATAATTGTTTAGGTGAGAGTAAAAATTTGACCTTCGTTTGGTAATTTTTAAGTTCTTAGACAACTTGTTTGCGACAGCTTCGGCAACTTCTAATTTTTCACCGTCAGTCGCTGTTGTCATATCCTTCAGTCGCAGCTTAAGTTCTTGGATTTGAAGCTCTTCTAGTGTTTTCTTGCGTTCATCCTCCTCAGGGGTATAACTGAAGTAAATTGTTGTCACAACGCCAATTGCGACCAACAAGACTTGCAGTTGTGCAGAGTTATCTCCTAATGCAGTCCAAAACTCTTTAAAACCACCCTCTTGGGTAGGTTCTGAAACTAGTTTTAGTGGAATATCAAAAACTGAAGCAGCTTCATAAGCAATAGCAAGTAGTTCTGATTCGCACTTGTTTCTAATTAGCGCATCAATCTCATGAGAGGAATCGGAGAAATAGTAATGTATCTCTAATTTATTGCCTTTCCAAACGTCCATGTTATTTCCAAACGAATCAATATACGACCCATATTGCCATAAGTCACCGCTTCAAGGGAAACTGGTTATTTAAACAGCGTTTTTAGAAGGTAACCCACTGTGAAACTTTAAGTCACCGTCTGGCGAAGTAATGAGTTCAGCTTCTACTTTTCCGAAGTGGGCAACGCGCTCTGAAATATCAGTTTTAGCGATTTGCCCAGCCAGCGTTAGGTAGTCTTCAAAATGTCTGGCTTCTGAACGCAGCAATGACACATAGAACTTACCTAAATCTTCGGAAACATACGGCGCAAGTTTGGCAAAGCGTTCACAGGAGCGCGCTTCAATGTAGGCACCACAAATGAGCTTGTCGACAAGCTTTTCAGGTTCGTAAGTGCGTACGTGACGCAATAAGCCATTTGCGTAACGACTGGATGTTACCGACTTATATTCAAACCCTAACTCGTGCATAATTTCTAGCACTTGGTAAAAATGATGAAGCTCTTCTTTAATTAGCATGACCATTTTATCAAGCATGTCTTTTTTAAAAGGGTCTAGCCCTTCTGTGTTAAATACATTTTTGGAAAGGTGCTTAGTATTAAGCGATTGCCAATCGCCTTCGTGGCGGTAAGTGAAGTCTTCGTAAGGTTTCAACCAGCCCAGCAATACCTTACTGGTTTCTTCATCGGCCACATAGCGGCGAAGTAGGTACATAGCAGACTGAGCTGCTTTAAGCTCGCAAATTAGGTGGTCAGTAAGGATAACGCGAAGGTTTTCCTCTTTCTGCGCTTCGTCTATCCATGACTGAGGCGTCTCGCAATGTAAAAAGGCATTGATTGGTGAAAGTAGAGACGTGACTTCAGAAGTGGATATTACAGACATGTTGAAACTCAATTTTAAGTGCTACGGTTTTTCAGTTACATTTGAATTTGGCTGCTGCCAACACTAGTTTCGGCAGTTTGGTTTATAAAAGTACAAATTTAGCGTATCTGAATTGGACCACAATTTTACTTGATACCAACAAGCCCTTACAACTTAAAATAGAGGCCAATAAATTACAAAATGAATTATCTTGCCCATCTTTTCTTAGCCCGACCAACTGCCGATTCTCAATTCGGTAACTTACTCGGAGACTTCAGGCGAGGTGTTGATATTAAAGAGTTTGGACAAGCGGTACAGCTAGGTCTTAAAAACCACTATGAAGTGGATAGGTTCACCGACAGTCATACCAGCGTCTTAGCAGCAAAAGCGTTATTTCATAAAAGTCGTCGGCGCTTTGCACCTGTGGCGTTGGATATCTACTTCGATCACTTGCTAATTAAACATTGGGCGTCGTTTACAACACAGGGTTTTGACGACTTCAGGGAACAGAGTTTCGCATTGTTAGAACAGCGATTGCCCACTATGCCAAGAACGATGCAGCACAGTGTTGGGCATATGATAACCCATGACTGGTTTGAAGATTATGCTAGGGAAGAGGGCATTGCTAAGGCGATTGCTGTGGTCGCTAAACGTATTCGTTTTCCCAACACGTTTCATCTTGCTGTGGATGATATTAATGCGAACAGAGACGAGATTGAAGCGAGATTCTTAACGTTTTTCCCTGAACTCATTACACATATCAAAATTAATGGCCCTGAGAATATTTGAAAGGCTTAACCGTGTTACAGAAATGTATCGAAGAAATTGGTCGTTTTGTCGTTCATTGCTAAGCTGTTGTGTGAACAGCGATATAGTAAAGCGTGCAATACAAAGACAACACAAAAAAGATAAAATTAACGACACTCAAAGATAATAATGATGAATATTCAATCCTTAGTTAGAAATACATCGCCCGTATTATTAAGTCTGGGTAAAAATAAACACAAAGCGCAATCGCACGCGACCCTAGCATGGTTAACGGCAGCCTTAATTGCTTTTGTAAGCTTAACTACCAGTGCTTCAGCGCAAGAAGAAAGCGCATCTGCCCATGCTCGTTCAATAAAAATTGATAGCAGTGTAGTGACAGAGCACGAAACTAAAATCCTAGGCAAGCGCGTAAAGTACAGTGCCACCACGGGTACTCAACCGGTTTGGAACAGTAAAGACGAAGCGGTTGCCACTTTGTTTTACACTTACTATCAGCGCACTGACGTAAAAGAGAATAGTGAGCGCCCGCTTATTATTTCTTTTAACGGTGGTCCAGGCTCTGCGTCAGTGTGGATGCATGTAGCCTACACAGGCCCTCGTATTCTTAATATTGACGATGAAGGCTATCCAGTTCAGCCCTATGGTGTTCAAACCAATCCTTACTCCATTTTGGATGTGGCAGACATTGTGTTTGTTAACCCAGTGAATACAGGGTACAGCCGCGTGCTGCCTAAAGCTGACGGCAGCATGCCATCGCAAGATGAACAGCAGAAAATGTTCTTTGGTGTAAACGCCGATATTAGCTATTTGGCAGACTGGGTGAATACTTTTGTAACGCGTAATAATCGCTGGCGTTCACCTAAATATCTTATCGGTGAAAGTTACGGCACGACGCGTGTGTCAGGATTAGCATTAGAGCTTCAAAATCGCCAATGGATGTACTTAAACGGCGTTGTGCTTGTATCGCCAACCGATATTGGTATAGAGCGCAACGGGCCGGTAAAAGCCGCTAATCGACTGCCTTATTTTGCTGCCGCGGCGTGGTATCACAATAAGCTTGAACCCGCGTTGCAAAACAAAGATCTTACTGAGCTATTGCCTGAAGTTGAAGACTTCACCATCAATACGCTTATTCCTGCTCTGGCCAAAGGTGGCTTCATTGGTGAAACGGAAAAGCTCGATGTGTTAAAGCAAATGGCGCGCTATTCTGGGTTAAGTGAAGCGTCTATTGCGCAAAACAACTTAGACGTGAGCACTGCATTTTTCTGGAAAGACTTACTGCGCGAGGAAGGGAAGACGCTAGGTCGTTTAGACAGCCGCTATTTGGGTATAGATGCTAAGCAAAGCGGCGACCGCCCTGACTATTGGGCTGAGCTAACATCATGGCTTCATTCGTTCACGCCCGCTATTAATTACTATTTGCGTGAGGAGTTAAACTACAAAACTGATATTAAGTACAACATGTTTGGAAACGTGCACCCATGGGATAGAAGCAATAATCAAACGGGTGAGAACTTGCGATTGGCCATGGCGCAAAACCCGTATCTGAATGTGATGATTCAAGCTGGCTATTACGACGGCGCAACGAACTACTTTGATGCCAAGTACACGATGTGGCAGCTCGACCAAAGTGGCAATTTAAAAGACCGTTTGAGCTTTAAGGGATATCGCAGCGGTCACATGATGTATCTGCGTCGCGACGACTTAAAACAGTCCAACCAAGACCTACGCGAGTTTATTAAAATGAGCACACCGGGCAAAGGCATACCTGCTGAATACAAGCGATAGTGAAAGGCAAATCGCTTAGTTGATAATAGGCACTCTCACATTATTGGGCTGTCATTACTTGGTTAACGTAACGACAGCCGTTTGTCATTTGTGAGAGAACTGTGGTTTGCACCTCTAATGTCAGCTTAAGCGACTAGTTTTTACTCTCTACAACTACACCAGCTTCCTTGAGCTGCGCTAAACATTCAGCGCAGCGCTCTTTCAGCATATCTCTGAATAGTCTTACTGCTGGAGTAATAGATTGGCGGCTAGGGCAAATCAGCCAAAGCTGTTTCGGTTTAGGTTGATATTCGGGCAACAAGGTTACAAGTCTACCCTTTAAAATGTCGTCGCACGCATCTAAGCCAGATTTAACAGCAATACCTTTACCCGCGACGGCCCAACGCTTTACTATTTCTCCGTCGTTTGCGGTTCTGTTGCCTCGCATTTTTATCTTCAGCGGTGTCCCTTTGTGAAAAAACTCCCATTCGTTATATACCTTGTCGTGTAGTTGGTAAAAAAGCCCGTTGTGTGTTTGCAAGTCTTCAAATTTTTCAGGGGCACCATGAGAGCTGATATAAGAAGGGGAGGCAACAAGTAAACTTGGTACATCACAAATTTTGAAACCGTATACATTCGCATCGGTTGGAGTACCGTACCTTAGCGCTAAATCGACGGGATCGCGATAAAAGTCAATGTTGCTGTCACTCAGGTTGAGCTTTACGGTTATTTTGTCATGTAAATCCATAAAGTCATCTAGCCACGGCGCAATCACATTTCGGCCTAAATCAGACGATAAACCTAACCTAAGCTCGCCCTCAATCACGCCTGTATCGCCCTTTAAGTTCTGCTTGGCATTAGCCAGCATTGACATGGCTTCTTGGCACGTTGGCAAAAACCTTTCACCCGCAGACGACAGGCGTAGTGAGCGTGTAGTACGAACAAATAATTCGGCACCAAGGGCCTGTTCTACGCGTTTGACCGCAGCACTTGCGGTTGCTGTACGCATATTCAAATGTGTCGCTGCTGCAGTAATGTTTCTAAATTCAGCAACTTTTATTACTACATTCAAGTCGTCGAGTAACATGGCTTTCAAAAACTATTTGATAATGTTTCTTTTATTGTGCTGTTTATCCAAATTTAATCAAGAGTATGATGATGATATTACTCAAAGGAGAGACAAATGATGAAAGCTATTGGTTATACCCACTCACTTGGTATTAATGAGCCTAATGCACTGGTGGATATTGACATCGAAAAGCCCAGCGCGTCGGGTCGAGATTTACTTGTAAAAATAAGTGCGATAGCAGTTAACCCTGTGGATTATAAAATTCGTCATCGCGTTAATCCTAATGGAGGTGATCCCAAAATTCTGGGGTGGGATGCAGTAGGTGAAATCGTTGATATAGGCGCTGATGTTACCGAGTTCGCAGTTGGTGACAGAGTTTACTACGCTGGCGACCTTACCAGAGCGGGCTCAAACGCAGAGTTTCAATTAGTTGATGAACGTATTGTCGGTAAAGCGCCTAAGTCTCTGTCAGACAGCGATGCTGCGGCACTTCCTCTAACCACAATCACAGCATACGAATTGTTGTTTGATCATCTTGCTCTAAGGCAACAAAGTGAAAAGAGCGATGAGGTTGTGCTTGTGGTAGGCGCAGCTGGTGGCGTGGGTTCTATTATGCTGCAATTGCTTAAAGTACTAACGGGGGCTACCGTGATCGCCACTGCCTCGCGTGAAAGCTCAAAAAGCTGGGTTCAGGAGTTAGGTGCCGACTACGTAGTGGATCACAGCAAGCCTATGGCTGAGCAAATCAAGGCCTTAAACATTGGTGAAGTGACGCATGTCGCAAGTTTAAATAACACACACCAGTACATTGATAGCTTTGTTGAAGTTATGAAGCCGAAGGGCAAACTGGCGCTAATTGACGACCCAGAAAGTCTTGACGTAGCCAAGCTTAAGCAGAAGAGCTTGTCACTTCATTGGGAGTTCATGTTTACGCGCTCAATGTTTGAAACCGACGATATGGCAGAGCAAAGCCGCTTACTTACTCATGTAGCATCGCTTATCGACGACGGTAAAATTAAGACTACTGTAGGCAAGCATTTAGGTAAAATAAATGCGGCTAACTTAATCGAGGCTCACAAAATTTTAGAAGAAGGGCGTGCTATAGGTAAGTTAGTACTAGAGGGCTTCTAAAGAAAGCGTGCTTAAGGTTATATTCCGTAATACCATTCACTTGGCTAAAAAAATGAGTAACGACGGGAACTAGTCACTCGTAGGGGCGAGCCAGATAAACCGAAGGCACCATATTAAGGTGCCTTCTTTTTGTGTATTTAACCTTGAACGTTCACCAAGGTACGGCCAGAAATCTGCCCTTTTAAGATTGCGTCTATTTTTTCATTTACAGCATCAAGTGTTACTTCCTCAGTAAGTTCGTCCAGGCAATCCAGCTTCCATTCGCTTGCAAGCTTGTCCCACAACCTCAAACGGGGAGGCATTGGACACTGCACAGAGTCGATTCCAAGCAATGAAACGCCTCGCAAGATAAATGGAAATACACTCACGTTAAGATCTGCAGCAGCCGTAAGACCGCAGCACGTCACTGCGCCGCCATATTGCGTAGCTTTGATTGCCTGTGCTAGATACTCTCCGCCTACTGTATCAACGGCGCCAGCGTATAGCTCTTTTAACATAGGGCGTTCTTTATTTTCCAATAACTCGTCGCGGGTTATCACTTTGCTGGCCCCCAGTGCTTTTAAGAATGCCTCATGCTCCTTTTTTCCGGTGCATGCCACAACCGAAAAGCCAGCTTTTGCCAACAGGGTAACAGCGACAGAGCCTACGCCTCCTGTAGCGCCAGTGACTAGAATATCGCCTTTGTCAGGAGTCACGCCGTGTTCAACCAAGCCTTGTACCGATAGTCCTGCAGTAAAACCTGCGGTACCAATGATCATTGACTCTCTCAACGTAAGTCCATTTGGCTTAGCTACCGCCCATTCACTTGGAATTCTGATGTATTCGCCAAAGCCTCCAGCGGTATTCATGCCGAGGTCAAATCCGGTGACAATAACTTCGTCTCCTTCTTTAAAGCGATTGTCACCACACGATACCACCGTGCCTGCTGCGTCAATTCCTGGGGTATGAGGAAAGTTTCTGCTCACACCTGGATTGCCGGTGGCTGACAGTGCATCTTTGTAGTTAAGCGATGAATAATGCACCTTAATGAGTAGCGTGCCTTCAGGCAAGTCATCAGTTGAGCGCTGCGTTACGTTGCGCGTGAAGGATTTATCTTCCTGCTTTTCTACAAGCAAAGCTTTAAACGATGTCATACCTGTCTCCGTTAGTCGAATGATTACGCTACCCATTGTGACGATATATAAAATTTGCGCAAGTATGCACTTTTTAGTAGGGTAGTACCCTAAAAGATACTATTGGCGTGATGTAAATCCTTTGTTCGACTGGTCGCTTTAACAAAGACCACTGACATCAATGCTGACATTAATAATAAAGCCTTTTACGTAGTGAATATGAACGTAATTACTCTAAGAGGGAGTAGTATGACCGCAACTTTGAACAGTGTAGTGGCAGAGGAAAGTGATGTGACATCAGACATTGATAATTACGCCGTCCTAAAAAGCCAGAAACAAGATAATGCGCCCAATGTTGCAGAAAATACGAATGGCTCAAATCAATACATTTGTGGCGTAGCAGTATCCCTTGAGATAATAGGCGGTAAATGGAAAGGGGTTATTTTGTGGCACCTTTGCCATAAAACGCTACGTTTCAGTCAGTTGCGTAGACGATTGCAAGGCGTTACCCAAAAAATGCTTACACAGCAGTTAAGAGAGTTAGAGCGTGATGGGTTGGTAAACAGGAAAGTGTATGCAGAAGTGCCCCCTCGTGTAGAGTATTCTCTGACCGATTTAGGCCGTACACTAGAGCCAACTTTACGTCAGCTATGTGACTGGGGTAGGGCGTATAACGACGACTATAGATAAAACACCAACACAAAATAATACGTCGTTTAGGTAAACGAGTACTGAGTTAATTCACAACAATACCAGTTCTTCTGTTGGGGCTTGTAATACTTAAATCGTAATGGCTAATCCAAGGTTTACGTGCCGCTAATGCGTTTAAGCGCATTGACGACACGTGTTAATTCCTGAATAGCTGAGCGCTAAGTAGCTAAACTATCGCTAAAGATTGCGCTTTAAGCAAGTAGCGTGTTGATTGACAACACGCTTTCTTCACCATTATCCACCGTATGAATAGTTGCATCCATTGTGCTGAAGTTCACGTTTAGTGACGCCGCATGGTTGCCGTTTTTCCACGAAAGCACGAATACGTTGTTGACGTAACTCACGTCAAATACACCATTAAAAGCATCGCTTTCGTTTCTTAGCCTAATAAGCTGCATCAGGCCTTTAACCACTGGCTTCTCAACGGCTTCTTTTACCATGGCAGTAGACAAGTATGGGCGGTTGATGTCGCGGCCAACATTGGTTTTAGCAAGTAACGCCATGTCATTGTGCGCAGCAAGCAAGCCACCGTAATAAACTTGAGGGATACCCGGGCTAAAAAATTGAATGGCGCGTGCAACCAAATAAGCGAAGTCATCTTTACCTAACGCATCGTAATATGTGCAGTTTACCTGGTAAAGGTCTACATTATTTGCAGCGGCACCGGTGGCTTTTTTAGACTCGCCATTGGAATTTTCATGTATTTGGTCAACGAGCGAATTAATCGCATCTGCGGTAAGCAGGCCTGGTTTGTCACCATTCGCGCCCACGTCAACAATGCCGATGCCATCGTGAGTATCTAGCACGGTAAAGCAGTTACGTGGCGAAATTGAAAGCCAGTATGCCAATGCCTCTGCATTTTTAGAGAACAAGGTGTGTAGTACAAGCGGAGGTAAAGCGAAGTCGTAAACACTGTCGCAACGCGCAGCAATATCAATTTGAGTTTGATAGTGACTGTGTATTTCGACCAAACACTGCATGCCCATACCACGTGCGCGGTTTGATAATTCTTCGATAAATTCGAAGGTTTCTTCAAGCATAAAGCAGTTCGAACCTGCGCGTTTAATTGCATAGCCCGCCGCATCTAAGCGAATAAGATCAACATTACTTTCAGTAAACGACTGAAGAATAGAAGATAGGTAGTCTTTGCCTAACTGTGACTCCACATCAATATCAATTTGATTAGAGGTAAAAGTTGTCCAGAACGGCACGGTTTCAGGGTTACCAGTCTCTGTGCCCACCTCGTAATCGCTGAAAAACGGTGTGGGTCGAGGGCGGAACACTTGTGCTATTTGTTCGTCAATTTGCGTTTGATCGTTGCCCTTAAAAATATCTTCCTTGGTTAAGAACAGCGGCCAATAACTCGATTCGCGCCCGTTTTTCAGCACGTCTTTAAACGCTTCACTTTGCCCCGACATATGGTTAACAATGAGGTCGGCCATGATATCTACCGATTCGCCAAGCTTTTTGACGTTCTCCCAATCGCCCAAGCGCTCATCGACCAAGGTATGATCGATAGGATCGAAACCCGCGTCTTCACCATCGTAAGGGTAGTAAAAAGGAAGGATGTGAACACCCGTAAACAGGCCACCTAACGGGCCCTGAAGTATGCTTGTTAGACTCTCGATGTTGCCATCGCCTAGTCGGTCTGCATAGGTGATTAGTTGAACGCCATTGCGTATAGACATGATAACTCTCCAAAATTCAGCATGCGCTTGCTCGTACTTCTCTTACGTATCGCGAGCACACATTACTACGAATTAAGCACTACCAGTTTGGCAGATTAAAAATTAACCATGTAACGGGTTTAGCTTAATTCTTAATCTTCTGTTATTGACTGACCAAATTTGGTTGAGACTCACAGAAAATCAAAATCTTAATCGATTAAGATAAAATAGCAGTAGAATAGAAATTTGTAAATGAGAAGTTTAAAAAATGGAACTGCCAAACGCTCATGCGGCGGTTTCAATTAGGCAAGTTCTAAGACAGGGTAGCTCGTTCAAGGGCTGTTCAATAGTAGGAAATAGCGAACACGGTACTCTAAATACGAGTTCGGATCGCTAGTCTGGAGATCTTGTGTCTGATGACTCATTATTCGCTAACTCGTCAAATTCTCGCTTTGCTTCCTTCCACTTAGCGAGCTTCTCGTAGTATACGTCCCAAATACATGGGCAACACGAACCTCCGCCGCAACAATCGTCTCTTAAAGGTTTCTCTGGTTCTTCGGGTAGCGACTTCAAAGCACTTATCCTCGACTTTCTTCCTTAAAAATATCTAAATCTCAGATAATATTTTCAAGGCTTAACAATATCCTCACGTCCAAACCTAATGTTTAAGCGCAGGGAATACAACTTTGCCTGTGTATGTTACTCCTTATGATACGCCTTTGCAGCTTGAAAGGTTACAAAGGCGTTTAACCTATTTTCGTTAATAAGTGAAAGCTGACATCAACGCCATCATGCTAATGGTGTTACAACTTCATACCACCAGATGCCTCAATCCTTTGGCCGTTAATCCAATAACTATCGTTACTTAATAGCGCTGCCATAACGCCACCTATATCTTCGGGTTGGCCAACGCGGCCCAAAGCGGTCTGAGAGGCTATAGCATTATTGACTTCGCTATTATCGCGAACATAGCCACCGCTAAAGTCAGTCTCAATGGCACCTGGAGCCAGGGTGTTTACTCTAATTTTACGGTCTCCTAACTCTGCAGCCAGGTAACGACTCATGACCTCTATGGCTCCTTTAGCCATACCATAGGCGCTGTATCCTGGGAAGCAAAATCTTGCCAAACCAGAGGAAACATTCAGTATTGCTCCGCCATCCTCAATAATAGGTAACAGTGTTTGGGTTAAAAAATATGGTCCCTTCACATGCATATCAAATAGCGTATCGAACTGTTTTATACTTGTTGCTGTAAAAGAAGCATTTAGACCAACGCCGGCGTTATTTACCAGATAGGTAATAGCCTGTTTGCCAAATTGATTTTTCAGGACGTCTTTAAGCGTAACCAGAAATTCCGGGAACGAATAATGCGAGGCGGCAGTGTTAAGGGGCAGGGCACAGGCCTTTCTTCCAATGCTCAGAATCTCTTTAACAACCTCATCGGCTGCTGCTTCATTAGTGTTATACGTGATAACAACGTCTATCCCTTTTTTCGCCAGTGCTAATGCGCCAGCGCGCCCAAGACCTCGACTTCCACCTGTTATTAATGCAATCGCCATTGTCATCTCTCTTTGTTGGTTAATTCGTAGACGATTATATTGACTAAAATTGGTATGAAATACCTGCCTAAAGCGATAACATTGTTCTTATTTGGTGAACAATAGGCGAAAGATGGACAGGTTCGATATGCTTACCCGGTTTATAGAAACCGCGCGATTGGGAAGCTTCAGTGCGGCGGCCGCACTTCTAGGTTTACCGAAATCGAGTATTTCTCAAGCGGTAACAAATCTCGAAAAGCAGTTGGGCACACGCCTTTTTAACCGAAGTACGCGAAGCGTTTCTCTCACCTCTGATGGAGAAACGTTTTTGCCGCAAAGTATTGCCTTATTGAGTGAATGGGACGCCTTACAATCACAGTTCTTAACCTCAGCAGACAGCGTAAGTGGCGAGCTTCGTATCGATATGCCAAGCCGATTTGCAACCAATATTCTGCTTCCCATTTTAGGTGAGTTTATCTCTACTTACCCCAAGATTACGTTGCGAGTAAGCAGTGTCGATCGCAAAGTTGACCTTATTAAAGAAGGGTTTGACTGTGTGATTAGGGTTGGTGAATTAGCGGATAGCAGTTTAGTTGCCCGTCGCCTTTTAACTTATCCAATTTATAACTGTGTAAGTCCTGATTATGCGATGAAGTGGGGCATACCGCAGTCGCTGGAAGATTTAGCTAATCACAAGCTTATTGATTATTCCCATACCCTAAGTCACAAAACACCAGAATTTGAATTTATGAAAGGTGGAGAACTCCATGGTGTCGAAATGCAAAGCTTGTTAAGTGTTAACAGTACCCAGGCCTATTTCGCTGCGTGCGCAAGTGGATTAGGTATTGCGCAAATTCCAAGTGTGGGGGTTGAGTCAGAGCTGAAAGAAGGAAAACTAATTCGTGTGCTTCCTGAATTCGAGGCCCAGGCGATGCCGGTAAATCTCCTGTACCCCTCTAGAAGACAAATGCCACTTCGGTTAAAAGTATTTTCAGAATGGTTAGTTGATAAATTACGTGAAAACAAAAAGCCCTGTTGAATTACAGGGCTTTGGGTGTTGTGTCGTGTTAGCTAGCTAAATACTAGCTCAATGAGCATTAATCAGCTGGAAGCTCTTCCGACGCTTTATTACCATTTAGGTTTTCTGGTGCTGCCACAATAGGTTTAGGTTTTACGGCATTGGCCTTGGTCAGTATGTCGCTGTTGCCTGTTACCAAATCATCTAATGTGCCTTTTTCCGCATCGACCAAGCCCACTTCACGCAACATAGAGTCTACCAGTGGGGCGTTAGCACGATAGCTTAGTGCGGCTTGCGTTACTTGTTCAGCTAAACCACTACCAGCAGTAGCAACGGTGTGATCGCCTTTCACGCCACTCCCTTGGCCGTAGCCTTGAAGAATTTTAATACCTTCTATGTTTTCAAGTGGCTTAACGGCGTGTGCCACAAGCTCAGGCAATATTTTGAGCATGGCAAGGGCTTTTTGCAGCTCAATTTGCTCGGTCTTAAGCGTATTTTCAGCCTCATAAAGCGCTTGTTTACCTTGTGCTTCAACAGCAAGCACTTTCTCATCAGCTTCAGCCTGAAGCATTTTTGCATCGGCAGCGGCCTTAGCTTCCGTAAGAATAGCGGCAGCAGAGTTTTCAGCTGCTTCTTTCTTAGCTTGTGCTTCTACGGTAATGCCTACAGCCTCACGCTCTGCCTCTTTGCGCGCGTCTATAACTTCAATTTGTTTCTTACGCTCAGCTTCTGCCACCATTTTCGCTGTGGTTACTGCTTCCACTTTTTCCACTTTAGCTTTTTCCGCTTCAGCAGCTTTAGCACGTGCGGCCGACTCTTCCTCAGATTTTGTCGCAACGGCAATTTGTTTAATTTGCTCAGAAACCTCAACTTCTTGCTGCTGACGAATGCGCGCTTGCTCTAATGCCTGACGCTTAGCAATTTCTTGGGTTTCAATTTCCCGTGATTTTTCGATCTCCGCAGCCTCGATAGCACGGTTTTTAGCAATCTCTGCTTCGCGCTCTTCCCGTTCTTTCATTTCGCGCTGTTTAGCAATTTCTGCTTTTTGTTCCTGACGTTTAAAGGCAAGAATTTGCTCTTGGGCTAAGCGAGCTTCTTCTTCATCTCGTTTCACCTCTAATGATTGTTTCTCAGCAGCCAAATTACGCTGTTCAATGAAAATGCGGTTTTCTTGTTGAATATCGTTGGTTTCTTTGCGCTTTTCTTCAATGATCTTCGTTAAGCGTGCACGCCCCTCGGCATCGAAAGCGTTGTTTTCATTGAAAAACTGTAGGTCGGTTTGGTCAAAACCAGTCAAGCTCACCGATTCTAACTCAAGACCGTTCTTTTCAAGGTCGTTAGCCACGCTTTGCTGAACTTTTTGTACAAAGTCAGCACGCTGTTCATGCATTTCGGTCATGCTCATTTCAGCAGCTACCGCACGTAGTACGTCAACAAACTTAGACTCCATTAGCTTTTTAACTTCTTCAGCGCGAGTTGTGCGCGTTCCTAGCGTTTGCGCAGCCATTGATATGCCATTGGCATTGGGGGCCACGCGTAAATAAAAGTCTGCCTTAACATCTACACGCATACGGTCTTTGGTGATAAGCGCGTCTTTTTGAATTTTTTCCACTTCTATACGAAGCGTGTTCATGTTCACTGGAATTATTTCGTGAACGACGGGAAGTACGATAGCACCACCGTCTTTTATTACTTTTTCACCGCCTAGACCGGTTCTGACAAACGCAGTTTCTTTAGTTGCACGGGTATAAAGTTTGGCGAATATAAGGCCTATAACAATGAGCCCTACAACGATGACACCGGCAATAAAGAGTATTGACGGCAAGTTAGATGGTTGAATTGTATCCATACTTTTATCTCTTTTAGGTTATAGATAGCGGGTGGCTAACCAGCTGTGTTGTTTTTTCTGAACTAAAATGACGCGCTCTCCTTGTGCGAACAATTCTTCATCCTCGAACGGCTCTACTAACACAAAATGAGGCTGAGAATAATGGTCGGTAAACTTCGCTTCGGCAGGGTTGCCTCTGCTCGCTTTGCCTATGGTGATTTCCGCAACTGAACCAATAAAGTCTTCGTTACTTACCGCGCTAGACTCTACGCTTGGCAATACGCCAGCAATAATCTTTACAGTTTTTGCTGTGACGAGAAGCCCAATAAAAAAGGCGAGAGGAACAGACACAAGCGCTGGTAAGCTAATGCTCAAAAAACTTGCTGTAAAACCGTTTAACATAAGCCCAGCAAGCCCGAATAATGTGAGCAATACGATTAGATATATAAGAAAGGGAACTTTATTGATATTTAGCCAGTTAGCGAAAGAGGTATTAAGGAATCCATCGCCATCTAGCTCTGCAAAGTCGTCGCCAAGCCCCAACAGGCTTGCGCCAAAGATGGTACTAATGAGCTCTAGAACAAAAACAAAGAATACGGCTATAAGCGCAATGCTAAACCAGAAATTTGCAGGGGAAAGAAGAACATCCGTCATTTACACCGTCCATGATGACTAACTTGCTTTTATTCTTTATACCACAGAACAAAAATTAAGCCAGCACGTAACACATGTACGTTGGAATAGTTTGTAACAAAACCTTTTCACGTTGCCTAAATGGCCGAGCCGCAGGCACGGCCATTTAGAGAGCGGATTTAAACGTTTAGTGTGCGTGACCCTCACCGATACTGTGACCATGCTCATCGTAGTAGCCACTGGCTCCTGATTCAATAAAGCCTTGGGTCACCATTTTGGTTAAAAAAGGATCTGTGTGGTCATCGCCAATATCAGCGTAATCTGTACTTTGATAGTTTTGTCTCTTTAAAAAGAAGTCTTTCGTATTCTTATTGAAATCGACGGTTTTGAGTTTCCACTCTTTTACATACCCACCTTTATCAACGCTAAAAGTTTCTATTAATTTTAAATGGGGAAGCCATGCCAATTTAAAGTGGCCCTGACTGTTGTCTAGGGAATAGTATTCCACTGTACTACAGCCTTTACCATCTCTTGTATCTAGGGTCATAACATCAATAAGTTTGTCGCTAATAAGTTGGTAGCGGTATGAAAAGTCGGTCTCTTTTTTTCCGTGAATAGTTTCACCTGGCTGATATTCAATAGCACGCAGATGAGCATCGAAAAAGCGAGTAGGTTTTATAAATTTGTTTCTAACAAGCGTCCATGACTCAGTAATATTAGTTGCAGGGTATTCATGTGCAACCTTGTTGCCGTTTCGCCATAAATGAAGGGATGTAGTTCGTGAGGTTTTTGAAGGGCTTGTCGCGCTTATTTCATAACTAGCGAATAGGCTGGTGCTGTCTTTCTTACACGTCTGCTCACTAGACACGTTAACTACTGACGAAGACTCAGAGACTTGAGCTAAGCTACACGTACTTGCACTTGTAAAAAAAATCAGCGCAAATGCATTGAATAATTTCATTCATTTATCCTACCGAGAATGATGTTATTAACTGAAGCGGAAAGGCGACCAAAGGCCGCCTTTGCATTACTTTTTTAAAATTTATTCCATTGCATTTTCTGCTTTAGAGACAAAGTCTCCCGCAAAATCCATAACGTGGAATATAACGCTTTGCTCGTTAGTGCCGTTGACAAGGAAAGCGCCAGGGCCTTTGGCGTAAATGCCTACATCTTCACCTGAGTGTGTTTCCGACCCTAATGGGATTAGCGCTTCTTGGTGATAGCCTGGTGTTGTAGTATCGACATCAGTGATGTCTTTACGTCCTGTATCAGGGCCTTCTAAATAAGATGCATCTGAGTTAGTAACGTCTCCCAGGTTTCTAAAGCCTAAGCCATTGGTATAGCCAAGCGTGGTGTATGGGGTACCGTCAGCGGCTGTAGCAGCTTCATCTGAACCCACGTTTACCACTTTGCCCAAAATGGGGTTACCGCGCTTAGGATAACCAGCAATGGTAAACACGTGACCGTGGTCGGCGGTTACTATAATGAGAGTATCTTCGTCATTAGTAAGCTTGTCAGCAGCATCAACAGCTTCAGCAAAAGCGATAGTGTCGTGAAGTGCACCGTAAGCATTACCCGCGTGGTGAGCGTGGTCGATACGACCGGATTCAACCATCAGGAAGAAACCTTCTTCATTGTTATCTAGCACTTTAATGGCTGCACTAGTCATTTCAGCAATAGATGGTTCACCGGCGATGTCGTTGCCGCGGTCAGCTTCGTATTGCATGTGCGATTCGTTGAACAACGCGAACACTTTTTCAGTGGTTTCAGTATCTAATCCGTCTAAACCAGATTGATCGTAGATATAAACGCCGTTTTCGTACATGGCTTGCCATTCGGCCGTTAAATCACGTCCATCTGTTCGATCACCTTCTACACTGCTTGCAGCGTCTGGGCTGTTAAATGCTTCGTCACGCGGTAAGAAGTGGCGGCGTCCGCCACCCATCACAACTTCCAGGCCATCAACGTCTAAGCCTTCAAAGTTCGCTTCTAAGTTAGCTTCGAAATTAACTAGCTGCTCGGCAATGTCAGAACAGCCTGCTGTAACCGCTGCTTCTGGCATATCAGAAATGTCTTCCCAATTACGGTCAGCAGATTTAGCGTAAGTTGCAGCAGGTGTTGCGTGCGTAATACGGGCAGTCGAAATGATGCCGGTTGACTTACCTGCAATTTCTGCGAGTTCAAGTGCCGTAACTAACTCGTTACCTGCAACGGTAGAGCAATCACCGCGCTCAATATCTTCGTCTACGCCGATAACACCAACGTCAGTTTTTATGCCGCTCATCATTGCTGTCATGGTACCTGCAGAATCAGGTGTTTGGGCATCAACGTTATAAGTTTTTGAAAGCCCAGAGAATGGGAATTTGTCAAAGCTAAGCTGGTTTTCTTCGCCCGCTAGGCCGTTCATCTGACCATCTAGAATACGCGCTGCTGTAACGGTAGAAACGCCCATGCCGTCACCGACAAACAAGATAACGTTTTTGGCTTTACCGCGCAGGTTCGCTACCATGGCTTTCAATTCTTCTTGCGAATTTACAGTGGCAGTAAAAGACGCGTTCGATGACGCTGCACTTTCGCCCGATGTTGCGCTCATCCAAACCGCTTTATTATTTTCTACTTCGTTCTGAGCAGCCACAAACCACTCGTTATTGAGGCTAGTTAGCAGTTCGCTATTGCTCACGCTGTTTACGCCAGGAACACAAACATAGCTGGTAGAAGTGATCTCTGATTCGCTCAGATTGCCATCAGTATCACTATCTAAACCCGAATCTATGCGAACACCCGAGTTAGGGCAGTTAGCATCGCCAACCGCTAATTCGGTTTGCACGGTAAGGCTTGTTAAACCGTTTTGACCGTCAGCGCCATCAGCTCCAGGTGCGCCATCATTACCATCATCGCCCTCTAAGCTACACGCTGAAAGACCTGCAACTGCTACTGCAATTAAGCTTAATTTAAAAAAGTTCATATTCTTATCTCTACTTACTCGTTTACAAGGTCAAGCGCTTGGTTAATCAAGTGGAAAACAACGTTCTGCTCTATTACGCCTTGCGCAAGCTGGCTTCCAGGCCCTGTTGCATGTAGCGCAATGTCTTCGCCTGAGTGTGTTTCTGAACTCAATGGAATAAGTGCTTCTTGGTGATAACCAGGCGTCGTTGTGTCGATATTGGTAATATCAACACGGCCTGCTGCGTTTTCCAGTGCGTACGTGGCATCAGAATTCGTCTCATCACCAAGGTTGCGGAAACCTAGACCATTGGTGTAACCAAGTGTGGTGTATGGCGTGCCATCAGACGCTGTTGCAGGTTCGTCCGAACCCACGTTAACCACTTTGCCTAGAATGGGATTACCGCGCTTCGGGTAGCCTGCAATAGTGAACACGTGTCCGTGGTCAGCAGTAACGAGGATTAACGTTTCAGAAGGATCGGTATTTTCAACCGCAGTCATTACTGCTTCTTCAAATGCCAAAGTGTCGGTAAGTGCACCCGCCGCGTTGCCCGCATGGTGAGCGTGGTCAATACGACCTGACTCAACCATTAAGAAAAAGCCGTTCTCGTTATTATCAAGAATGTTAATTGCCGTTTCCGTCATCTCTGCAACTGATGGTTCGCCCGCGATGTCATTTCCGCGGTCTGCTTCGTATTGCATATGCGACTCGTTGAAAAGGCCGAATACACGTTCAACACTCTCAGTGTCTATCGCGTCAAAACCTGCTTGGTCATAAACGTACACACCATTTTCGTACATGGTCTGCCATTCTGCAGTAAGGTCGCGACCGTCGGTTCTATCGCCCTCAACGTCACTAACTGCATCTGGGCTATTGAATGCGGCGTCTTTTGGCAAGAAGTGACGGCGACCACCGCCCATAGCAACTTCAATACCGTCAACGTCAACACCGGTATAACGCGCCTCTAAGTTGCTTTCAAAATTCACTAGCTGATCAGCAATGTCTAAGCATCCGCCGGTTATTGCTGATTCTGGCATATCAGAAATGTCTTCCCAGTTACGGTCAGCAGATTTGGCATAAGTTGCCGCAGGGGTAGCGTGAGTGATTCGGGCCGTGGAAACAATACCCGTAGAAAGACCCTTGATTTCAGCAAGCTCCAGCGCGGTAATAACTTCGTTGCCTGCAACCGTTGAGCAATCACCGCGTTCAATATCTTCGTCAACACCAATTACACCCACGTCAGTCTTAAGGCCCGACATCATCGCTGTCATGGTGCCTGCTGAATCTGGGGTTTGAGCATCTACATTGTAGGTTTTAACGAGGGCCGTATGAGGAAAGCTTTCGAAACTTAAATAACCTTCTTCACCAGGGTTACCAGCCAGTTGGCCTTTGTAAATCCTTGCCGAGGTGAGCGTTGAAATACCCATACCATCGCCTACAAACAAAATAACATTCTTTGCTTTAAACTGATTGTTGGTTTGTAGCTTTGTAGTTAGTTTGGTTTGGGCATCAGTAAACCAAGCGCTGTTAGTTTGGTGCTCGGGTAACACAGCCGCTTGAAGACTAGCAGAAACCGCTAGAGCAACTGCGGTGCATGCCACTTTCCAGTTACGATTCATGATTTTTTCCTAAACGTTCTGTTTATGTTGGTTGTGATAGTGTTTAGATATTTGATCGCTACACATTGTCATTTCTTATTGGGTAGCGATGCGCCTAAATCACGGAGAGCGTATGGGGATAAGGTGACACTTCTTTGACATTAATATTGCTAGATTGTCACAATTGTCATAAAACCGTATTTATTGACCTAAAGAATCAAGCCTAAAATCCAAGTTCTATGCAGTGTTTACAAGGGCGGAGGGACGAAAGAAAGACCTAGTTAAAATATAATTAACAATTATAAAAAAAGTGGTTGGACCATTTGTAAGTGTCAGATTCTCTTACTTAAAATTGTGATGTTGTAACATAGCGCTACAGGGGGTGACCTTTAAAACACTACCTTGATCATACCAATCGCCGAGTACAATCCGCGTGGCAGGTTTGCCATTTGCTTCAAGGCTGTGAATGTTTGGTCTATGTGTATGGCCGTGGATCATGCGTTGCACACCCCATTTTTCCATCACTTTCACCACCTCTTCAGGGGTTACATCCATAATATCTGGCTTAAGGCTTTGCTGCTTAGCCTTACTTTCCGCACGGCCGTTGTCCGCAACACGCTGGCGATACCATAACGGTAGGGCAAGCATTAATCGAGGCCACCACCAACCACGGGATTTCTTGCGAAACTTTTGATAGGCAACGTCGCGAGTACAAAGCTCGTCACCATGGGTCAGCAGAGTAGGCGTGCCGTAGAGATCTACAACTTCTTGTTCGTTTAATAACGTCATGCCAGCTTTTGATAGCCACTTTTCACGTATGGCGAAATCGCGATTACCGTGAATGAAGTATATAGGGCAATGCTGACTCACTGCCTTGAAAGCTGATGCTATGGCAGTGTTAAATGGAGTAACGTTGTCGTCGCCAATCCAAACTTCAAACAAGTCACCAAGAACGTAAAGTGCATCAGCATTAATCGCGTCTTCTTTTAAAAAGCGCATTAAGCATTCTGTAATGTCAGGGCGGTCGGCACTTAGGTGCAAGTCGGCAATGAAGTAGGTGAACGACATAAATCTTCTTATTGTGGTTTAAAAAGCCGCGTTAAAGTAACGCGGCTTGTTTTTAACTCAAGGCCTTGAGTATGTCTTGAAAATCATATTGGCCAAGGCGTTATTGAGACAGCTATTCAAGCATAGATGTCAGCGGCTATTTAAGAAATAGTCGCTTTTTCAATGATAACAGGCTCAACAGGAACATCCTGGTGATAGCCGCTGTTACCAGTTTTAACGGCTTTAATTTTTTCAACAACATCCATACCTTCAGTTACTTTACCGAATGCACAGTAGCCCCAACCATTGACAGACTTGCTAGAGTGGTTAAGGAAGTCGTTGTTATTTACATTAATAAAAAACTGAGCCGTCGCAGAATGTGGATCTTGGGTACGCGCCATCGCGATTGTACCCACTTCGTTTGCTACGCCGTTGTCCGCTTCGTTTTCAATAGGGTCTTTTGTGTCTTTCTGATCCATATCTGGCGTAAAACCACCACCTTGGATCATGAAGTTGTTGATTACACGGTGAAAAATAGTGTTATCAAAAAAACCGTCTTCAACGTAAGAAATGAAGTTAGCTACCGTTTTAGGCGCTTTATCTTCAAAAAGCTCTAGGGTGATGTCACCGAAATTTGTTTTTAACGTAACCATTGTGGTTTGTCCTGTGTGTTAGCATACATATAAAGTGGCGGCATTTTAGCGCAAAACGAGTCGTTAGCGCAAAGAGACGGTTATCGCAAAACCCAGCAATATCGTTGCAAAAGGCTTGTACCATTTAAATCGTGACAGTGCTAAACTTTGCGGCCGAAAAATTATGACAAATAGGAAATATAGACATGCTACATCTTTACAACACCCGAACCCGTGAAAAAGCGAAGTTTGTGCCGCTTCAAGAAGGGAAAGTGGGTTTGTATGTTTGTGGTATTACCGTTTATGACCTAAGTCATATGGGTCATGCCCGTACTTACCTGAGTTTCGATGTCTTAGTACGCTACATGCGCCACCTTGGTTTAGATGTGAAGTACGTGCGCAATATCACCGATATCGACGATAAGATTATTGCTCGCGCCAATGAAAATGGCGAAAGCTTTGAGGCGCTAACTGCACGCACTATTGCCATGATGCACGAAGACTTTGCGGCGATTAACTTACTAGAGCCAGACGTCGAGCCGACAGTAAGTGGGCATATGGATGAGATCATTGAAATTATCCAGCGACTAATGGACAAAGGCTACGCCTATCAAGCTAAAGGCGGCGATGTACTATTCGACGTAAGCAAGTACGAAGATTATGGCAAGTTAAGCAAACAAGACTTAGATCAGCTTAAAGCGGGTGCTCGTGTTGAAGTGGCGGCAGGAAAAGACGACCCGCTAGACTTCGTACTGTGGAAAACCACCAAGCCTGGTGAGCCGGCATGGCAATCGCCATGGGGCGAGGGACGTCCGGGATGGCACATTGAATGTTCTGCAATGAATTATAAGCATCTTGGTGCGCACTTTGATATTCACGGCGGTGGCTCAGATTTAACGTTCCCACATCACGAAAACGAAGTGGCTCAGTCGTGCTGTGCGTATGACACACCATACGTAAACGTGTGGATGCACGCGGGAATGGTACAGGTTAATGACGAAAAAATGTCTAAGTCATTGGGTAACTTTTTTACCTTGCGCGATGTGCTTAAAGAGCACGACTCAGAAACATTGCGTTTCTTCTTAATGTCGGCACATTATCGTAGTCAGTTAAGCTACTCTCAAGACAATATTACTCAAGCTAAGGCCGCCCTAGAGCGTTTGTACACTGCGCTGCGTGGTGTAACAGTAGACGAAAGCACTGACCTTAGCCACGGTGGCTACCTAACGCGCTTTGAAGCGGCAATGAACGACGATTTAAACGTACCCGAAGCCTTTTCGGTGTTGTTCGACGTGGCACGTGAGCTTAACCGCCAAAAAGATAACGTAGAAGAAGCAGGTAAACTGGCTGCTGTTCTTAAAGGCCTAGGTGCAATTTTGGGTATGCTTCAAAGTGATCCAGACACCTTCTTGAAAGGCGGTGAAGGCAATGACGACGAAGCGGCTGAAATTGAAGCGTTAATTAAACAGCGTAACGATGCCCGTGCCTCCAAAGACTGGGCAGCGGCAGATGCCGCACGCGATGCGTTAAACGCAAAAGGCGTAGTGCTAGAAGACGGTCCGAGCGGTACTACGTGGCGTAAAGCGTAATTAGCACCCAATACTTTTTAACAGAATAAAAGCCCGCATTTGCGGGCTTTCTTTTTAGTTAAGCTTAAAGCGCACACCGAGTTTTCGTCATTGAACAGCGGTTTTTGGATATACGCACGAGGCTAAACATCTGAAAGTAAGATGGTATCTCCCGAGCTAACGTTTAATGCTTGTGCTGTTTTGCGAGAGATAACAGCTATTTCGTCTTGTTCTTCGGTTTCTGCCATCATTGCATAAAAAGGCTGGCTCAACGTGGCGACAAGCGTCATTTTACTCTCAGTGACACGCTTAGTACCTTCGCAAACTTTTATTCTTACTTGCCTTGTTGATTTGACAGTTTTTAGGCTTAAAACTTCAGCTTCCATACTTGGCGCACCATCAAAAATATCGATGTAGTTCGTGAATTTAAACCCTTCTTTTTCAAGCATTGCCATAGCGGGTTGGCCGTCGTTATGTGGTTTATCAATAGCCAACTGAGCCTCTTTGGGTAACATATTTACATACAGCGGAAGTTTAGGCATTAAATCAGCAATAAATTGATTTCCATTTACGGCGCCATATAAATCCGCTTCAGCGTATGTCATAGGAAAAAAGTGACGTCCGACGGCATTCCAGAAAGGCGAGTCCCCATGCGTATTTACATAGCCTCGTAGATCGGCCATGACTTGCTTTGGAAATACATGCTGATGTAAGCCCATAAAAAGGTAGCGTACTTTTGAAAGTAGTTTTCCGTTGAAGTGTTTTCTGTATTCAGGCAGTAAGTAGAGCGATGCCACTTCCGCGTAACCTTCAAAATGGTGACTTAGGTGCAGTATGTCATGGGTGTAGTGTGCGCCTAGTGATTTATTTCGCTGTGCGACTTTTTCTCGTTTGTAACTATAAAAACTGTCTTCTTTTCCTAATTCACCAAAAATTGCAGATGTACCAATAAGCTTGCCAGTTCGAAGGTCCTCCAATACAAACAAAAGGTAGTCTGGACGCTCTTGACGCATAAGTTTTTGTTCTTCTCTAATGGAACGCTTTAATTTGTTATCAAGCGTTGCTCTATCCGGTGGGAAGGTTGTCATACCTGGCGATGCAGCTTCAGCTAACGCAAGCAAGCCTTCCAAGTCATCACCTTTTGCTAGTCTTACGCGGGTGTCAAAGCTGATGTTATTAGTCGTAGTTTGTTCAGCGCCAATCGTTTTACACTCAAGGTGAATACCCGCGACCATGCAGCGAACGGAGCCTCCTCCCATTTCAATAGTAGGCACTGCGATGGGAAGTAAAGTAAGATCGCTGGGTAGTAAAGCTAGTTGCTCTTCGTTCATTGAACTAAAAGCAGTGTCTGATATAAGTAATAAACGTTTTCCATTGCTATTCAAAAGCTCTAGGCAGTTTCCGGCAAAACTATTCACTTGTTCTTCGCTAATTTCGATGACGTTTTTACCTGTCTCCTTAAGTGTTGAAAGCACCACATTTTTGTCGCTTTCTTCTATCATGCTAGTAGCAACAATGGCAAAATCACTTCCCACACACATCATTACGTTGGTGTGGTAAATCGCCGTACCAGCAGTATCAAAGGCGCTAAAACATATAGGCGTTAAACCAATAGCTTTACACGCCGATATTACAGCTCTCTTATTGGCTCGTTGGGATAGGCAAACATAGGCTAGCGCGTTTACATGGTCGATCACCATAGCCCCTGTACCTTCAACAATATCTCCGTCATCTTCAAGGAAAGATAAATCTTTAGCTTGCTGTACGATATAGTGTTGCTGCAGATAACTGACAATATCGTCACGACGCTCCGCTCGGCGGTTTTCACAGTGCATAGGGTAGGTGACAAGCAAACCGTTGGGATGTGTACTTAACCAATTATTTGGAAATACGGCATCGGGCGTGTTTTTCCTTTCTGTTTCAAACACCTCTACCGTTATGTGGTTCATACGTAAAGTGCGAACCATCTCATCAAATTCCGCACACGCATTCTTTGATATTTCCGCTCTATTTCTTCCCGTCGATACAAGGGGCTTCTGAAAACTATTGTCTTTGGCTGTTTGTTCGTTGGGGCGAAAGGCACAGGGGCGTACCATTAAAACGGAATTTGGTGTAGTTAATCGTGAGTTTTTGATGTGACTGGCTTGCATATAACGTCCTACAGCCCTTAGCTGAAATATTTCCACTGAAAAGAGCGTGTATTTTATTCTCTGGCGAATTCACTTAACCATGCTCAAGGTGTTGCAAGCTGTTATTTAGTTTAAGCATAATGTTCAATAGTTTTATCATTATGCGTTTTGCTAATTAGTCTTGGAGAACGAGTTAATGACTCGACGATTTGTTTATCTATTGGGGAAATAGCTATGTATGTAGATTTAGATGCGAAAGATCGCGAGCTTCTCGATATATTGAAGCGCGATGCGCGAACACCTGTAACCGTGCTAGCTGAAGTCCTCTCGTTATCGCGAAATACGGTGCAAAAACGAATCGACAGGTTAGTAAAGTCGGGGGTGATCGACGGTTTTACTATTCGTGTTAACGAGCAGCTGCAACCAGACAAAATAAAAGCTCTTATGTCAGTCGAGCTTGAAGGGCTTAGTACAACACAGCTTATTAGTAAGCTTAGGCAGGTGAATGGTGTTGAGCGGTTTCATACTACAAACGGAAATTGGGATTTACTTATTGTTATAACCGCCGAAAGTCTCGCGCACTTAGATGGCATTTTAAAAGAAGTGCGCGGCGTTAAAGGCGTGCTTAATAGTGAGACGAGTATTATTCTGTCTACTACTGAAAAATAGTGTGTACGCCTTATCAGTCTTAACAGCTATTGTCGCCATTTATCCATCGATTTATATCATCACTTAAATTTAAGTCTGTGCCCAAGTTAAACTCACCTTCTCGAACAGATACCTCGCTGCCGTAGGTTGAGTGGGTAACGGTGACGTGTAAAAAAGGATATTGCGGGGTGCTCCCTTCTTTACGACTGGCCGTGAGTTTGTAGCCGCTTTGTATTGTATACGTGTTTACGACTATATCGCTATGGATTGGCTGATGCAGTGTGGACCAGCATCGGTTTGCATTGTATTCAATGCGCTCAACTATTTTTTCAGGTTCTTGGTTGGTGGAAATAGAAGAAGTCGGCAAGATCACCATGCAGCCTGAAGCAACCGCCGTTATACAACTTGCAAGTATTGCGTGGTTAAATGAGCGGCTGAACATTCTGCAGCGTTTAATTTTCATCATAAGTCCCTTTAATCGTTATAATTATATTCGTAAGGACTTTATATTAGCTTATTTGTATGAACAGTGGCTGAACAGAATACTGCTAGCGTTCACCTTGACTCTATCGCTTTGCAAATTAATTAAATTTCGGGCTTGCCAGTGGGGATTGCCGATTCTTTTTCGGTGAGATGTGACTTCCAACGCTGCTGTGCAACGTGCGCTTTCACCAGTTCTAAGCATTCGTTTACAACGTTAAGTACTTCTTTATCAAGTGCATCGGCGGTAGGGGTATAGTCGTGCATGCCGACTGAAATGAAATGGTCGATGCGCTCTGCGTCTAAGTCGCTTAACAGATTAACTAGCGATGTGGTCACGATATCGGTGACTGACTCTTCCAACGTATTTTCAATGGTTTTGCCGATAACAGGTAGGTAATGCAGGGAAGAAACTTGTGCATTACTTCTCACCGCTTTACCCACGCTCTTGCGCACGTGCTCCCGTATCACCTCGCCGTGCTCTTCGCTTTGAATTGACTGGCCTAAATGGTTGATAACGCCAGCCATCCATTGGGTAATGACAGGACGGCGGGGGGCCAGTACCTGTGCGTTGATATCGTCTAATAAAGGCGAACCTGCTGAGATGTCTTTTTGCGCATCGCTGAGCACTTTTACAACAATCCGGTCGCTTAACTCTTCAACAAATACATCGTAGTAAAACGCAAAAAAGCGAAAGACCGC
This sequence comes from Alteromonas sp. KUL17, assembly GCF_006538305.1. Taxonomy (NCBI): domain Bacteria; kingdom Pseudomonadati; phylum Pseudomonadota; class Gammaproteobacteria; order Alteromonadales; family Alteromonadaceae; genus Alteromonas; species Alteromonas sp. KUL17. The sequence continues at coordinate 106,891 of NZ_BJKJ01000004.1, read as the reverse complement.
GGTTTGATTTAAGTCGATGATTTCGAATTTGTGCAGGCGGTGCAAAATAGAAAATATGCGCAAGAAACGAAATAGGCGGGTAGGTCCAGTAGGGATTAGACCTATGATATCGTACCAATGCAAAAACGGAAAAAAATACCAGCGTAAGTGTTCTTTACGCACAATAGCTACAACCCACCGGAAGCAAAATTCGCTGAAGAAAATGGCGATAAACACCAAGTCGACCAACAGAAAGTTGTTGTGAACGGGATCGTAAGCACTAAGAAAAGCGGGAAAATACGTGCCCAATAGACCATAGACAAAGTCGGTGGCGTATAAGGCGTCGAAAATGAGCCATGCTAGGTTCACAAAAAGTATACCTAACATGACTAAATCTAAGATTAACCAAGGCGTTTCATGACTGTTTCGCAAATTTTCTCGGTTAATTCTTAGCATTTCCTTATCCTGTATTCTGACTTAAAGCGTAACGTAAATGCAGTTAGGCATGAACAGTATTGAACTTTAAGTATTAAAGGTTAGCTTGATGCGTTTAACCTTGTTACGTCTACATAAAGTTTTAGCTTCTGACCAGGTTGTAGATAGCGCTTGGTATTAAGTGAATTCCACTTGCCTATGTCGCTTACTCTAACATTGAACTTGCTGGCGATACGAGACAACGAATCGCCATTTCTTACTGTGTAGGTCACTTTTTTGGTAACACTGTCTTGCGCTTTACCTTCCTGCCAGATAACTAAGGTTTTGCCAGGGTGAAGCATATCGCCAGGGGCCATACCGTTCCATTTAGCTAACTGTTTAGTGCTTATATTGTACTTACGGGCAATATCCCAAAGCGTATCACCAGGTTGTACGGTATGACGTACTTTTTGCTTAGACGTGTTGCCGTTCTGCAAGCTGGCTAGACGCTGTTCCTGAGATAATGTGTAGCTGTTCAGTTCTTGAAGTGCTACTGGTACCATTATCGCTTGACCCACGCGGATCATGGACGAGTCTAGCTCATTCACTTTTTTAAGAACTTTCACGGTGGTGTGATATTGCTTAGCGATTTTACCTAAGCTGTCGCCGGGCTTCACCGAGTGGCGTACCCAGTTCAATCGCTCTTTTTGATCAATTTTAGCCAGTGCTTGAGAGAACGCAGCAGCCTTATCAAGGGGAAGTATTAATCTATGTGGTCCTTCTGGTGACGTTGCCCAACGATTGAACCCTGGGTTTAACCCGTGTAGTTCTTTTAAAGACATACCAGCAAGTTCGGCGGCAAACGCTAAATCGACCTGTGAGCCGATATCAACCACTTCGATAACCGCTACATTCTCAACTTCAGGCCACGCATACGCATATTCATCTTTATTTTTTAGAATATCAGCCAGTGCAAGCAATTTAGGCACGTAAGCACGTGTCTCTTTGGGTAAATTTAAGTTCCAAAAGTCGGTAGGTTTACCCGCGCGTTTGTTAGCTTTAATAGCCCTTTGAACGCGGCCTTCGCCACTATTATAGGCGGCAAGTGCGTGCAGCCAATTACCATCAAACATTTCGTTTAGATAGGTTAGATAGTCTAGTGCGCCTTGAGTAGACGCAACAACGTCTCGACGTCCGTCATACCACCAATTCTGTTGCATACCAAAGCGCTTGCCTGTGCCGGGAATAAACTGCCACATACCAGCCGCTCGGCCATGGGAATAAGCAAAGGGATCGAAAGCACTTTCCACTATTGGTAAAAGCACAAGCTCCATCGGCATGTCGCGCTTTTCAATTTCTTCGGTAATGTAATAAAGAAAAGGCTTGGCGCGTTTTACAACGCGAGCCATATACTCTGGGTGCTTCAGGTACCATTTACGCTGTGCGCTAATGCGTTTGTCGTCAGGGATAGGTAAGGCGAAATTTGCACTTGCACGTTCCCATACGTCAGTAACGACCGCCTGCGTATGCATATCCGGTGTATCGGTAAGCTCAGCGCCTTCTTCTAGCGTATCATCATTGGGATGAACAACATCAATAACGCCGTCTCTTGCAATTTCACAATCAGAAATGGCTTCTTCGTTGTTATGAATTTCACTGCACGCTTCTAGTGAAGCGGTTTCGTTACTTTCTAATTGTGCATTGTCGTTATTATTATCGGTTAACTGACAACCCGTTAAACCTAGCGCCAATATCAGTGGCGACAGTGGGAAAAACTTCAACTGCATATATGAAGAAACCTCGTGGAGCACTGCAAACCGACCATGTTACGATAATCGGCTTACTTTTGCATCAAAACTCATCTTTCCAGCGGCGAACTGCAGTAAATACCGCTACATCGTCAGCCAGGTTATTTTCGCAATAGGCTTCGGCAGCAGTTTTCACAGAAAGTTCATGAGCCCGTAAAAATGGGTTTATGTTTTTTTGCTCTTTGAGATTACTTGGTAGTGTAGGCTGACCTTGAGAGCGTTTTTCTGCCACCCACTGTGCGTAGTCACACAGCGCTTTATTGTCTGGCTCTACCGCTAAAGCAAACTGGACATTAGCCTGAGTGTACTCATGTGTACAGAACACTTTCGTGGTGTCGGGCAGTCGCTTTAACTTATTCAGTGAATGATGCATTTGCTCTGGCGAACCTTCAAACAATCGTCCGCAACCTGCTGAAAATAACGTGTCGCCGCAAAACAATGCGCCATGCCCGAAGAAAGCAATGTGATCAAGGGTATGACCTGGCACTTCCATCACTTGCAGCGCCATTTTAAAAACAGGTAGCGAGACAGTATCGCCTTGAGAAACAGATTTAGTTATTCCTCTTATGTGATTGCCTCTTGGGCCAATAACTGGCAAATCTGGTACTGCAGATACTAATTTAGCAATACCTCCTGTGTGGTCTCTGTGGTGATGAGTGATGAGAACTGCACTTAGCGTTAAGCCTTTGGCTTTAATAAAAGCCAGTACTGGTTCAGCATCACCTGGGTCGACAACAATAGCGCTACTCTCGTTATAAATACACCAAATGTAATTGTCGGTAAAAGCGGGAATAGGATGAATGGCTACGCCTGAAGGAAGTGTTTCTGCCGTCATAAGAGTACCTGCTTGTGTAGGTAGAATTATGCGTTACTATAGGGACTTGTGAAGAGCAGAGCAACCTAAGAGCGCGCAGTGTTAATGAGATCGGCGTTTAAAGCCAAACCGCCACGCTACCCTACAAATTGGAATGATTTCCCCGCCGGAGAGCACATTCGACATGCGGTCAATGCAGTTTGTAGCGATTATGCTGAGCGAATTTTTGGGTATCACTTTGCCAAACTAGGCTCGCTAAGTGCCGATATAAATCTCGATACCAGCCCAATTCGACACCACATCAATCACGTTCCGTTTAATGACCTAGCTAGCGAGCAGCCACACCACAATGAAGCGAAAGAGGGCTTTCCCAATCACAATGCATCGGGTATATCGTTAGGCGGTGATAAACGCGAACCGAAAATAAGTAGAGAAAACACGGTAGTGGGGCAGTCGCACTGCTTACCCTTCGCCGAAAACAGCATTGATGGCTTTCTACTTGCTAATGAATTAGATTTTGCGCAAGACCCTCACGAAATATTAAGAGAAGTAGACCGCGTTATTACACAAAACGGTTATGTGATCATAAGTGGCTTTAACCCCTTAAGCCTCGCTGGAATTGCCAAATTTCTACCTGTTAAGCGCGGAAATATCCTACACGATGCACGCTTTTTTACGTCCTATCGCATTAAAGATTGGCTTCAGCTGCTGGGATTTGAAATTGTTGAACAACGTCAAGTGATGTTTTCAACGCTCTTTTTTCAACAAAAATGGAAAGGGGCGGTTAAGCTTCAAGACTATTTAGCATCTTACTTGCCATGGTGCAGTGCGGTTTACGTAATTCTCGCGAAAAAGCGGGTTATACCCATGACCGCAATAAAACCCAAACGCAATTTGAAGCCGCGTTTTTCGGCGGTTGGCGCCAGTGTAAGGACCTCTACGATGAATCGCACGCTGCGCTAATATTGTTAATGTGTATGCCATGTGCAAAGAGAGCACGCCACGCTCTTAACTTAGAAGCAGTGACAGGCGCTAACCACCTTCTAAATTTACCAAAATGTTGTACTAAAACGGGTAGCTTTCGCATTTTTTCGCAAGTTTGAAAGGGGAATAGGAGATAGCATAGACTGCTACCTCCTAACTGAGACGTTAGTCGTTACTCGTTTTATAGAGGTGCACATCTCGTTGTGGATATGGGATGCTAATACCTTCTTCGTCAAAAGCTTTTTTAACTTTTTCCTGCATATCCCAGTAGTAAGGCCACAAGTCATCTGTGGCGACCCACGGTCTAAACATTAAATCGACTGAGTTATCGCCTAATCCGCCTACACAAATTCTTGGTGCAGGGTCGGTCAACGAGCGCTCATCTTCTTCAAATAGACGCTGCAACACCTTCTTCGCTTTATCGATATCGTCATCGTAACCTATGCCAAATGTCATGTCGCAACGGCGTTTATCATATACGCTAACGTTAATTAACGTAGCATTAGACAGGCTGCCATTGGGAATAACAATGCGCTTATTGTCAAAAGTGTTAAGTACAGTATAAAGAATTTGTATCTCTGACACTGAGCCTAAATGACCCTCTGCTTCAATGGTGTCACCCACTTTAAAGGGTTTAAAAATCAGTATAAGCACACCGCCAGCAAAGTTCGCCAGGCTGCCTTGTAATGCCAGACCAATAGCTAAACCTGCTGCACCCACGACGGCAATAAATGAGGTGGTTTCAATACCTATCATTGAGGCAACTGAAATCAACAGCATTACTTTTAGCACCGCACTAATAAGTCCGCACAGAAACTTATTTAACGTGGGGTCCTTTTTACCTAGCCGATGATCTAATAGGTTTACAAAACGATTCACTAACCAGAGACCCACCACCAAAGTAAGAATAGCCAACAACAATTTGGGGGTGTAAGTCATCACCAGTGATATAGCTTTTTCGGTTAATTCCGATAAATCGATATTAGTCCCGAAGAAATCTTCCATAAATACCTCTTTTATTAATTAACCACGTTGATTACGTTAAAAAAAGAGGGTTAGATCGCCTTGATTCAAACCGAACGGAACTGCGCTGTGTTTTGACAAGAATTTTCTAGCCGATTTGCCTTATGCAGATAAGGTTAGTGAGTGGGTAAATAATTAGTGAGTGAGGAGTGTAGGATGATAAGGCTTATTAGCATGCCAAGTTACGTGCTTGCACCTTGATTCTGGTTATATGATTTTTGCTTTATAAATTTAAGCGCTGCTTTGACCGCCCAATAAAAAAGGTGACATCCCGTCGCGTTATAGCGCTGAATGTCACCTTACTTTTAAGGGGGCACTTTACAGCTTACTTAACACGCATACCCGGCTTTGCACCTTCGTGCGGCTCAAGAATGTATAGCTCGTCGCCACCAGGGCCCGCGGCTAATACCATGCCTTCACTCATGCCAAAACGCATTTTACGAGGGGCGAGGTTCGCTACCATTACCGTGTGCATACCAATTAGGGCTTCAGGCGAGTAGGCCGACTTAATACCTGCAAAAACTTGTTTAGTTTCGCCACCTAAATCTAGCTCTAAACGTAAAAGTTTGTCAGCTTTCTCTACGTGTTCAGCTTTAGCAATACGTGCAATACGTAAATCTACCTTGGCGAACTCATCAAACGAGATAGTGTCGCTAATAGGGTCTTTAGCAAGCGGGCTGTCTGGGTCGATAGCCGGTGCTGCTGGCGCTAGGCTTTCTTTTGAATCTTCAACCATGGCGTCGATTTTCTCCATTTCTACACGCTGCATCATCGGCTTAAATTTGTTGATGGCGTGGCCTTTCAATAGGGTTTGCAGTGAATTCCAGTCGAACTTGTCGTTTAGGAATTCTTCTGCTTTTTCTGCAAGTACTGGCAGTACAGGCTTTAAGTAAATCACCAACAGACGGAACATGTTGATACCTAGCGAGCACACATCGTGTGTGAACTGCTGCTTAGTCTCGTCTTTAATGGTTACCCAAGGTGCGTTGTTATCAATGAACTGGTTTGCTTTGTCAGCAAGGGCCATGATTTCGCGCACGGCTTGGTGGTATTTACGCTTCTCGAAAAGTGCAGCAATGCTCTCTGACGCGTTTTGGAACTCTGCAATAAGCTCTGGCTCAATCACATTGTCAGACAATTTGCCGTCGAAACGCTTAGTGATAAAGCTTGCACAGCGGCTTGCAATGTTAACCACTTTACCTACCAAGTCTGAATTCACTTTTTGTGCGAAGTCAGTAAAGTTAAGGTCGATGTCGGTAACTCCGTCGCCTAACTTAGACGCAAAGTAGTAACGCAGATATTCTGGGTTCAGGTGGTCAAGGTAAGTACGGCCTTTAATAAACGTACCGCGCGACTTTGACATTTTCGCGCCGTTCACCGTTACGAAACCATGAATATTTACGCCAGTAGGCTTACGGTATCCCGCACCTTCTAGCATGGCAGGCCAAAACAGGCAGTGGAAGTAGGTAATATCTTTACCAATAAAGTGATAAAGCTCAGCCTCTGAGTCTGCTTTCCAGAAATCATCAAACTCTAAGTTGTTTTGATCGCAGAAGTTTTTGAAACTTGCCATGTAGCCAACAGGCGCATCTACCCACACGTAGAAGAATTTGTTCGGCGCACCTGGAATTTCAAAGCCGAAGTAAGGCGCGTCACGGCTGATGTCCCACTGTTGAAGACCTTCAGTAAACCATTCTTGCAGCTTGTTAGCCATTTCTTCCTGCAGGGCACCTGAGCGGATCCACTCTTTTAACATGCCTTCAAATTTTGGCAGGTCAAAGAAGAAGTGCTCAGACTCACGTAGCACTGGTGTAGCACCCGATACTACGCTGCGAGGGTTTTTCACTTCTGTTGGGCTATACGTTGCGCCACATACGTCACAGCTGTCGCCGTTTTGATCTTCTGCGCCACAGCTAGGGCAGGTACCCTTAACGAAGCGGTCTGGCAAGAACATTTCTTTTTCAGGGTCGAACAGTTGGTTAATGGTGCGCTTGCTGATGTAACCCGCATTATCCAAACGGGTGTAAATTTCTTCACACAGCGCCTTGTTTTCTGGCGAATGGGTTACATAGTAGTTGTCGTAATCTACGTGAAAATCAACAAGGTCTTGGTGATGTTCAGCACGCGTTCTTGCCACCATTTCTTCTGGTGTAATGCCAAGCTCTTGGGCTTTAAGCATAACCGGCGTACCGTGTGCATCGTCGGCGCAAACACTGTAACATTCGTTTCCGCGAAGGCGCTGAAAACGAGTCCAGATGTCGGTTTGAATGTGTTCTAGCAAATGACCTAAGTGAATAGAGCCATTTGCGTATGGCAACGCACTGGTTACCAGAATTCGGCGTTTTTCTGACATAATGACGTTATTGATTCTTTGCGTTTCAAAATGGCTGCAAATACTAGCGGAAAACCGCGTTTTTTGCATTACGTAATTCACACAATTCTACTACTAGTAAGGCATTTTATGTTCTTTTCTCGCAAAGCAGAGCCGGCAACTCAAAAAGTTGCTGTAATTTTGGCCAAGTATTTTTCGTTAGATGTTGAAGATACCTTGCCATGGTGTGCTTTTAGCCAGCCAGAAAATGAAGATGCCGGTGTGACAGTTACTTTGCCGTTTTGTATTGCTACACAGCTAGACGCGCTCAAACAAGAAGTGCTTAACCAGCTAAAAGGGAAGCTTGGCGATGAGCTGCTTACGTTTAAACAAAACGTAGCGAGTGGAGAAACTGAAGTAGCACCGGTCACCAACATCAAAAACATCATAGCGGTGGCCTCTGGCAAGGGCGGCGTAGGTAAGTCGACAACCAGTATTAATTTAGCGTTTGCGCTTATGCAAGAAGGGGCGAAAGTTGGGATTTTAGATGCCGATATTTATGGGCCGTCTATTCCCATTATGTTGGGCAACCCCGATGCGCACCCTGAAAGCGAAGATAATAAGCACATGCAGCCCCTTATGGCACATGGGCTAGTGGCGAACTCAATTGGTTACTTAGTGCCTCAAGAAGACGCGGCGGTATGGCGCGGACCCATGGCAAGCAGGGCATTAAAGCAGTTATTAGATGAAACCCTATGGCCCGTGCTGGACTACTTAATTGTAGATATGCCACCAGGAACAGGCGATATCCAACTGACGATGGCGCAACAGGTACCGCTGACTGCTTCAGTGGTAGTTACAACGCCGCAAGACTTAGCACTAGCCGATGCCCAAAAAGGCATAAGCATGTTTGAAAAAGTGAACGTACCTGTATTAGGGCTTATTGAAAACATGAGTTATTACCAGTGCAGAGCCTGTGGTACCAAAGACTATGTGTTTTCAAAAGACGGGGGCGAGGCGCTTGCCGAACGCCACGGACTGCCACTTTTAGGTCAGCTACCGCTTGATATCCATATTCGCGAGCATGGCGATGCCGGTACGCCATTGTTAATTACCTCGCCTGAAAGTGCATTGAGTGAAAGTTATCGCGAGGCTGCTCGCGCCCTGTCTATGCAATTGGCCCTTACTGTTGCGCCACGCAAAGGGGCAGTTAAACACATTAAGGGCAACCCTATTGGCATTGTTGGTAAAGAGTAACTAGCTTGAAATATCTAGGTAACAAATATCAGGAATGCACATCGGATAGGTAAATTCAGGCAGGTGTAGTAAAGGTGAATTATAGCCAGGTTCGATTGCTTAAATTTAAAATTTGATAAAACTATACGAAAATTGCGCAAAAGCAGATAAAACAAGCCTTTGAGCAGTTGAATGCATGCGGCGACATACGCATAATAGCGGCCTAACGAAATGAGGAATACACCATGCGCTTGTGCGACCGCGATATCTACCAACATCTGCAAGATGGAAAAATTAAAATTGACCCTACACCCAGCTACGATCAAATAAGTGGTGTAACGGTAGATATCCGCCTAGGTAATAAATTTCGCGTGTTTGAAGATCACCAAGCGCCGTTCATCGATTTAAGTGGGCCGAAAGCACAGGTTCAAGAAGCGCTCGACCATGTTATGAGCGATGAAATTGAACTAGAAGAGGGTAAAGCCTTCTTTCTACACCCTGGGGAGCTAGCGCTTGCCATTACCCACGAGTCAGTAACCTTGCCTGACAACATCGTAGGTTGGTTAGACGGGCGTTCTTCGCTTGCGCGTTTGGGCTTAATGGTTCACGTGACCGCGCATCGAATAGATCCAGGCTGGGCGGGCAACATCGTTCTTGAGTTTTACAACAGTGGTAAGTTACCGCTGGCGCTTCGCCCTAAAATGAAAATAGGGGCACTTAGCTTTGAGGTGCTATCGGCGCCAGCTGAAAAACCGTACAACGCACGAGTGGACGCTAAATACAAAGGCCAAGCAGGTGCAGTTGCAAGCCGTATTTCGTCGGACGACGAAGGTAAGTAAAAAGGAAGTTAACGCCTCTCAAAGTGCTGCGGAATAAATAAGAAGTCGTAAAATATTGCTATGGAATACATAGATGGGATTGGAGAGCACCAATGAGCTCAGAAAGATGCTCTTCATGTTTGCTTTCGAGTAATGCATACAAGTCGAATGCTGTCTTTTGTTTTGAAGCTATTACTTTCTTCCAATATGTTTTTGCAGTTGCTTTCTCTTTTTTTGCTTCTTTAAAAACTGGTTGCTCAATATCACTTAGTAGCGCTTCACGATGTAGCCAGATATATAACTCCATATCATCAATTGGTGAGCAATAAAGCTTGCTCCGACTTTGATAGTTTATTTTTCCGTAAATATCTTTATCAACTACTGTTATTACTTGCTCTGAGCGACCAAATATTTCATCTTTATCATTCTTTAATGTAATTTGTCTTATTTGTGGTTCACCACCGACTGGAATAATTTCGAACTCATAAAATGGCTTAATATGCTTATTTATTAAATATCTTAAAAAAACCTTCTAGAATCTGATCTTCGGTGATTATAAATCTATCTTTTCCTCTGAAGCTGTAAAAGGTCAGATTTTATATACCCAAGTGACCTTTGTTCGAGTAACGTATTGCCTTCAATTGTTTCGAGATAATAAAGCGTTCCATCATCTACAGTGTTCATAAATGCAAGTGAGTGAGAAATCACGATCATCCTGCTACTGTGCTTCAATAAAATAGGTTTTAACGTTTCATATAGCTTTACTTGTGCTGCAGCGTCGAGTGAAACATCGAGTTCGTCTATTATTATTAATTTCGCGCCAGAAGTAATAAATCTATAAAGTTGAATAAGAAAAAATTCACCAGAGCTAAAATGGTCTTCTCGAATGTACCGGTCATCTTCAGCTAAAAGAAAGTAAAAAGTGTTTTTTCCAATCTTTGTTGCTTTTAAGTTTTGAAATTTATCAATAGAATAAATTGAACCTAAAAATGCGATGATTTCGTCGGCGGGAAGGTATTGATTAGAGGCTATATTTACTCTAATTTCTGCATCAAAGCTTGCTATCAAGCTGTACTGTTGAAATCTTTGTCCAAATGGAATTGGTAGCTCAGCTACTACCTCATCTTTATTTGGAATTTTGTCTCTACTATCTAGCGCACCAATTTTGCTGTTGAATTTAAAAGAAAACGGCTCGAAGCCATCAATTTCAAATGAGATTACTGTATTGCTATTAACAGCTTGGACACCTGAGGACTTGTCGATAATTTGAGGATCGGTAATCAAGTGAAGTGCGCTGACGATCGAAGTCTTACCTATTCCGTTCTTACCAGTAATGACTATAATATTAGAATCTGGATAGATGAACTCCGCAGTAAGGTTAATTATAGATTTAAGATTACTTATAGTAATTTTATCGATTGTCATTCGATTTTTTTTCCATGAAAAACCTTACCGCATATATCCCATACTTTCTTTGGAGCTTATCTAGATAATCAGGGTCAATAGATTGAACATAATGAAGCATTCCGAAAACTGACTTTTCACTTCCATTAAAGTTTTCTTCTAGGTAACTTTGATATTTTTCTTTGTTGTTAGAATAAAAGTGAAGTAGCAACTCAAGCCTACTTTTGTATTTTGCATCAATAGTAATTGTTCTATTAGGTAATATCATTAGCCCGAGAATTTTTACTTTATTGCCAAGATGAGTTATGCGAGTTTTACTTTTGTTTAAACGCAACTCATTCGATGCGTGGATTTTGAGAAAGTCTTGAATTGTTGTTTTTAATCTTTCTAGTTTTTCAAAGCTAGCGCCAGAAATAATTACGTCGTCTGCGTAACGCGTATAGGTCAATGACTCGCGCGAGCAATACGTTTTGAGAGCAATATCAAAATCGTATAGAAAACTATTACTTAGTCTGGGAGATGTAGAAAAGCCAACGGGAAGCTGGTTGTTGAAACTCACCACAGATGAAAGGAAATCTATATAATTTTCTATATCTGAAATAGGTATGTTGTTGATGTTTCGATAGAGGATTTTTTTTACATCTTCAGTTTTTATTTTAGAGAAGAAGCTTTCTATATCAGTCAAGAAAAAATAATCATTGCCAACATGCTCTTTTACAGCTGTATATGTATTTTTTTCTTGAGAGAAGGAATGAACTACATCCGTATCTATCGAAAGATGCCTCAATATAATGCGATCTATGAAGCGTAAATACCGTTTTAATCTATCGGAAGTTTTAAAAACTTCTCTGTCTGAAATAGTAAAGGGTTCTACCTCTGAAATAACATCAAGAGAACAAAATTCGCTAAAGTCTTCTTTATCGTGAAATATCGTGTTGAAAGCCTGCTCTAGGGTTTTCTTTTTAGTTTGGTTAGAATCAGCTTCATGAGTCATAAGTAGTTATACGGCACTTAGCTATTTATTCGTAGGTGTTGAGAAGAGATGTTTATAAAACAAGTCGCAATTTTCATCTGAACGCCCCAAAAGAGGGGCGTAACAGTGAAATTTTATAATGACTCCTAGGGACCAGCTTTGTGACTGGAGCTTCTCCTAGTCACTGGTGAACTTAAGTATAGACTTATCATGTACTAAGTCAATCTTAACTGTTTTAGCCAATTAAAATTCAAGAAAATATGTTGATATGCGTTCTGTTTTTATTCTTGATTTCAACAGCTTGTTCTAATGCTGTTGAGCGGTAGCCATCATTAGAACAAGAAAGCGAGGACGTTTACTCGAGCAAGTATAATGTTAGTGCATCCTTTTTAAACTATTGCGGTAACAGCTTTTGGGGATGAGTTTTAATCTACAACTTCTGCTTTCTCTTGGCTTGTTCTAAAAGTTGCGTGCGTTTCCCGCTAATTACTGATAGAAAATATAAGAGCAATAACTAGCACTTATAATAAAGCTATTAGTAACGGGAAGCGCAATGCACACAAACTCTGAACCTTCTTCAGAAACTCTACAACGAAAGCCAACACGTAAAAACAGTATAATTCTATTTGCCTTTATCGCTTCAGTACTATGTGGCTTGGGATTGTGGGCTATTGATCAGCCCAGCGAGATCATTTTTACCGCAGCAATTACGCTATTTGTAGCTGTGCTCTGGGTGACTGAAGCGCTCCCCATTCCCGCTACCTCACTTTTACCCTTCGCGCTATTCCCGCTATTTGGTGTGTTGTCTCACAGCGAAGCTGCCTCTGCTCTCGGAAGCCACGTTATCATTCTATTAATGGCTGCTTTCATGCTTTCAAAAGGGTTGGAGCGCGCTAACTTACACAAGCGTTTCGCCATTTACATGTTGCGTATAACGGGCAGCGGCAGCCCGCTCAAGCTGGTACTGGGCTTCATGTTAACAACTGCAGTACTCAGTATGTGGATTAGTAACACGGCAACAATCCTAATGATGTTGCCAATGGCTATCGCTATTATCAACGCAGTAGACAATCCGCGATTTGGCGTGGCGCTTATACTTGGTATTGCTTATTCAGCAAGCTTAGGTGGGGTAGGGACACCGATTGGGACGCCACCAAATATTATCTTTATGAGCGTGTATGAAGAGACCCAAGGTATTGAATACAGCTTTATCGACTGGATGAAAACTGGTGTACCCATCGTGATTTTAGGCGTACCGATTATGGCTTTATGGTTAGCGCGCGGTATTAAACAAGTGGGGAACATCGATTTACCTGTCCCAGGCACGTGGACAAAAGCCGAGAAGCGTGTTCTTGCTATTTTTGGCACTGTCGCTTTAGCTTGGATTTTCAGACCTTTTTGGACTGCTTGGATAGGCATAAGCACAATAAGTGACAGTACTATTGCCGTAGCGGGTGTTGCTGCTATGTTCTTTACAAACAGCGGAAACGATAACGGTGAAGTAGACGAAAAAGGAAACAACGACAAACTGCTTGATTGGAAAACCGCAAACGATATTCCGTGGGGCATGTTGTTATTGTTTGCTGGCGGTATTTGTATTGCCAAAGCATTTATGTCATCGGGCTTAAGTGTTCTTATGGGAACATGGTTAACGGGACTTTCTACGCTTCCTGTTCTTCTGTTGGTACTTGGAATTTGCTTGTTCGTTACCTTCTTGACGGAAATTACCTCTAACACGGCAACATCTACACTACTAATGCCAATTCTAGCGGCCGCGGGTATGGCTGTGGGCGTAGATCCTAAGTTGTTGATGATCCCCGCGGCAATTAGCGCAAGTTGCGCTTTTATGCTGCCAGTAGCTACAGCGCCTAACGCCATTGCATACTCAACGGAAAAGTTCGACATAAAAACTATGGCCAGAGAGGGTGTGGTGCTAAACGTGTTAGTTGCACTGGTAGTAACTGGGGTGTGTTACGTTACGCTGGCCTAGCTTGAACGCGCTTTTGTGAAGGAGATACGCCAATCTCTCTTTTAAAAGCCTTTGAAAAAGAAGCTTCCGTTTCGTAACCATATTGGTTTGCAATGGTAATTAACGGCTTGTTGCTTTGGATTATTTCTGTGCAGGCACAACGCAGGCGCCATTGCGTTAGGTATTTAATTGGAGTTACGCCTGCACAGGCTTTGAACTTTGCTGCGTAGTTAGATTTAGACATATTCGCAATACTCGCCAGCATTTCTACGTTCCAATGTTGTTCAGGCGCGTTATGCAGCGCTTGAAGGCTATTTGCTATGGCCGGATGCAGTAGAGCCCCTAAGGTTGATGAGTACTTGCTCATTAAATGCTTCACAATCAAAAGGAATACAACCTCAGCGATTTTGTTTAGCAGAACCGACGAAGTGAAGGTTGAGTCCGACACTTCTAACGACGCGCTGATAAGTAACTGCAGACTTTCATGTAGCACTCTACTTTCTTTTGATGCTTTTTTAATTATCCAAAATTCTGGCAGTTCTTTTGTTATTACTCTCATTAAAGGGTGCTGATACTCGAAGTAACCGCAAAGTAGCACCGGGCCTTCAGCTCCTAGTTTCTCGCTAACAGGAATAGAGCTTGCGCTAACATTTTTGTAAGTGTGAGTCTTTGAAGGGCTTAAAAGGTGTGGGCTATCAACAGGCAGTAAAACCATGTCGCCTTTTTCTAACAGAACTGGGCCTTCGTCGTTACGGTGTAAGTAACATTGACCGTGAGTCACGGCGTGAAAATTAATAAAGCCGGTGCCAGAAGTGTCAACTTGCCAGTTACCGCAATATTGTCCGTTGTGAAATACGTTGGTGGTTATTTGAAGTTTGTCAAAAAGGCTTTCTAAATTTTTCATGGTGTTTTGGACAAGTATTTAAGCGTTTGGAGCATGTTTGTATAAGACCGAAGTACGTACCATATTCTTCGAACTTATACAGAGATAGTGTGAAAACACTCGAAACACCAATGTGGAGAAGAAATAGCATGAGAGCATTCTTAAAAGGTAGTTTATTTGCAGTTTCACTAATTGCTAGTGGGGCGGTATTCGCTGGCGTTGACACAGAGACCGACGAAAACGGAATTATTTTAGCCGGGCACGACGCTGTAGCTTATTTTACTGAAGGTAAGCCAGTGCTGGGTAAAGCGACTATAACGGCCGTCCACAACGACGCTATTTACCGATTTTCATCGCAGAAAAATAGAGACATGTTTGTAAGCAACCCAGACAAATACGCACCAGCGTACGGCGGCTTTTGTGCCTACGGTGCAACGTTTGGTAAGAAATTTGAAATAAACGGCAAAGCGTTTGAAATTGTTGATGGCGTACTTTATGTGAATAAAGACGAAAGTGTATACAAAGCATGGGCCAAGAACATTCCTACTCATATAGATGAGGCGAATAAAGAATGGCCAGAAATCAAAGATGTAAGTGCAGACGACTTGTAATAAGCTTCGTTTTAGATGGGTTTTGATTACCAAATAATCGTTTAGACGGTTATTTGGTTTTTTTACATTGCAAAGTCGTTGAAATTGAGTAGACTTGTCGGCTCTTTCGGTCGGTGTGTAGCGCAGCCTGGTAGCGCACTGTCATGGGGTGTCAGGGGTCGGAGGTTCAAATCCTCTCACACCGACCAACTTCTCTCTCCCCATTCAATGGCTTATGCCATATATATCTCAAAGTAAAATCGAAACTCACTTTTCTTGTACCAATATACAGCAGTAAATTTAGCTCAATAAAAGAGTGCATACTTGTATATACACTCTTAAACATTATTAGCGCAAAGCCTAGTTGGTTTTAATGCTCAAGATGTCGAAAAGCATCAATAGAGAACCCGCCATAAATAACCATACTCCAGCGGTTGCAAATTTGCTGAAGGCTGGCAAGAAAAGGGTACTTCCCCAAAAAAAGCACAAGCAGGCGGCTACACCCAATTTGTTATTTTGTACTTGTTTCATGATCGTCATTTTCACGTCTTCCTTACTACTAAATAGAAGGTTGAAACTGAAGGCTTACTGAAATACGGTTCCAGCTATTAATTTGCAGAATAATAGACGTGAGTTCTATCAGCCCTTCTTTTCCGAACGTGCTTTCTACGCTGTTATACATTTCTTCAGTAATAGTGGAAGAGTGGATAAGCGTTAACGCTTCCGTCCACGCTAATGCTGTTCTCTCTTCAAAACTGAAACAATCTAGCTCTCTCCATGCAGACAATACATCAAGCCTTGACTGATTTTCATCAGACTCTCTCGCTTCTTCGGCGTGCATGTGTTGGCAGAAGCCGCACTGATTAATTTGTGACGCACGAAGCTTAACTGAATGTATGAGTTTATGACTCAAAGTACTTTTGACTGAAGGCTTAACCAAGCCTGTGAGGTGTTCAAGAATATGGGGATATTCAGAATATAGCTCAGATTGTGTAATACGTTTTTTCATAGTGATCTCCTTTAAACTGCGGAGAACTATAAAGTCTAAGCAATACGCTTAATTGTAAATTTGCGACAACTTTCGCTTTCTATACTGAAGGGGCGTTTCCAGCGCGAAATCACTAAATGAATGCGTAAAGTGCGCTTGGTCGAAGTAACCACATGCCAATGCGACGTGGCTCAGCGCTTCAGAGTTTGAGGTTAATAACGATCGAGCATGGCGTATTTGAGCAAATTGATACAATTTGTTTGGCGAGAAACCAAAGTTAGTGCGAAATTGGCGCTCCAGCGTTCTTCGGCTGACGCCGAACTGATCGGCAAGATGTTGTGGGGGCACCAGTAAATTCATCGACTGATAAAGCATGCGCTCCCATTTCTGAAAGGCTCCATCAGTATTTTCTGCTAGCTCAATCAACCAGTGCTGTATTGCTAAGCACTGCTGACTAATAGTTTTTCCAATAAGATAGGCTTGCAGTCGTTGATAGGAATCACGCTGCTTAACCATAGCCAACGCGATGTCGATTTGTTGGTTTTTACTGTCATCAAAGGTTAAACCGAACAAGTATTTCAAGGCACCGGGCCTAAACCTTACACTTATTTGTCTGCAAGCCAGTTCCCACGGCATGGCGCAGACCTGAGTATGGTAAAACAATTGTGCTTCACAGTTAGTTTGATCGAGATAAAAAGTCAAACTAGCACCTGCATCGGGATAAAATTTTTCGTTTAGGGTTGTAGCTGAGCCTTCTGGGTTATCAATCACCCATATGCATTGTACAAACCGTTTTATGGAAGCAGCAGGGGTCACGAAACCAATATCAATCTGCTTAAAGCTAGCGGCAGGAATAATTTCGTTGTTGGTTGAAGCGTCCATAAACGTTGGTTGCGAGTCTAGAGTTAAATCAGTGAAGCATTATATTACCCCTGTCGCGTGCCGTATCAAGACAAAGTTTCACGTTTAGTTAGCGCAGCGACCTAAAAAGCTTGTTATAGAGTTCACCACGGCTTCAGCACTTTCAATTTGCGGATAGTGCCCAATTTGATCGAGCTCAATTACGTCTGCATTAGGAATGAGTTGTTTGTACCGCGCCACCATATGCGCGCCAGAGATTGGATCAGCCATACCTGCGGTTAGTCGAAGAGGGGCATTGGCATTTTGCAGTGCACTTACCCAGCGCTCTCGGTATTGTTTACGCTGCTTCATATAGTCCAAAAGCAAGTGCATGTGTTGGTGACCATTATTTGTACTGATAAGCATCCAAAAATCATTGATGTCTTGATCTGAAGGAGGTGTGTTTGGACCAAATATGTTGTGCATGCTTTTTCGAATTGCATTTTTGTTTAAAAAGCGAATGAGTAGACCACCAATTGGAGAGAGCAGCAGCTTTTGAATGGGCAGAGCACGATGTGTCTCAGGAAAAAGGCCACCGTTAAGTAAGTGCAGCGATTCGATGCGAAAGGCAAGGTCGTTTTCCAGTTGCTGCGCCATCATTTCTTGCGCAACCGTATCACCGTAATCATGAGATAGAACATGGGCTCTTGTGATACCTAAATGCCTTATTACCTCACTTATCGTGTCTGCTTGCTCTTTAATTAAGTATTTTTTTGGTGACTTATCGCTAAAACCAAACCCCGGCATATCGAGCGTCACGCATTGATACTTGTTTGTAAGTGCTGGCCATATTTTAGCCCAATCAAAACTTGCGGTGGGGTATCCGTGAATGAGTAATAGTACTGGTCCCGTGCCTTCTGTTTTATAAAAAACTTGCTGACCGTCGACGTTTAAAAAGTCTCCGGAACTTCGCCATTGTGAAAGTTGCATTTCTACATGCCTTGTTATGTTTTTGTATTTAGCGTGCCCAGCCTTTGATTTCACGTCTGTCGTGAGGGCGACATTTTAATAATGTCGCGCGCTGCACAGGGAATTTATAACGCAGGGTATAGGTAGTGGAAAATGAGAGGTACGCTAGTCTTCAACCGGAATACAGACGGTTACTTTCGTTCCCTCTCCAGGGGCTGATGTTAAGTCAATCTCACCGTTAAATTTTTGTCGTACTAAGTTGTATAAAATATTTAGGCCCAGCCCTGTACCGCCTTTATCACGAGCCGTGGTGTAAAATGGCTCGAATACCTTCTTGTGAAGTGCCTCTGGTATACCTTTGCCATTGTCTTGTACGCTAATCACAATGCCTTTAGCATTTTTGCTGCAGCTCACACTCACTCTATTCACGTCGTTATTTACCGATGGACCAAAAGCGTGACGCTGAGCATTCGATATTAAATTTGTTAGCAATTGGGCAATTATACCGGGGCAGGTGGTTATCACTAAATTGGGCGTAACGTCTATGCTTAGCTCAACTTGTTCTTTGCGAAGCATGGGTTTTAAAGGGTTACAGACTCTAGGGATATATTCGTCTAATGCAATTTCTTCTATTTCTAACGACGTTTGGTCAGCAGAAGTGCGCTTAAAGTCTTGTACTAAATTCGCTGCCCGCATCAGGCTCGTTTCAGCCAAGTTTAGCCCTTCAGAGCAAATAGCTTCGAAGTCTTTAAAACCCTGCTCGGTTAATTCATCGTTTTCGAAGTCTCGATAGATGCCTTTTAGTTCTTCTTTGCAGTTACTGACGGAGGTAAGTGCAATGCCTAACGGCGTATTAACTTCGTGAGCAATGCCTGCGACTAGATTTCCTAACGCCGCCATTTTTTCTGACTCGACGAGCTTTTCTTGTGCGGCCTCAAGTTCAGCCGTGCGGTCTATTACTTTTTGCTCAAGGGTTTGGTTGGCCTCAATTAGCCTCTGCTCGTAATCTGCGCGCTCATTTGCACTCACTGCACGCCCGTAAAGGTCTGCCAGTGACGCCGCAAATACAACTTCATCGGCATGCCATTCACGGGCTTTGCCTTGATGTTCACAGCAAATTATCCCAATCATTTTGCCGCGGTGGCGAATAGGGACATCAAGCATAGAGCTAATCCCAAGCGGCGTTAAATACACTTCTGCAAATTCAAATGTTGCAACATCTGTTAATGCGTCGTGGGCCGCAATGGTTCTCTCTGAATCTAGCGCCTCGAAATAATGAGGAAAGTCTTTTCGCGTAAGTACTAAGCTTTCGTGGTCCAGGTCATTACCCTTATCAATGAGCAATGTGCACTGTACCAGTGTTTGCATTTCATCATACAACCAAATGCCAGCTCGAGTAATTTGCAAACCCTCACACACCGAGTTGATAATAAGTCTAGAAGCAACGTCTAATTCACCTTTATCAATATCTGCGCTTTGGCTAACGCGTAATAAGATTAGTTCTAGCGATTCTTTCATTCATCTTCGTCCGGTTCTGTGGCTCGGATTTCAAGGATTCTGTCGAAGTGCTCTATCATAATGTGGGTGATTAGCGGATCGAATTGTTTCCCGGAATTCTTATGAAGATAGGCTTTTACTTCCTCAGGACTCCATGCCGGTTTATAGCAGCGCTTAGATAGCAATGCGTCGACAACGTCGACAATTGCCATAATTCGGCCCTCCACGGGAATGTCGTCTCCAGCTAATCCTTCAGGGTAACCTTGACCATCCCACCGCTCATGATGCGTTTTCGCAATGATGGCGCCCATTTTAGCAACGATGCGATCAGACCCCGCAAGTAGCTCGTAGCCTTTTTGTGCATGGGTCTTCATGATCTCCCATTCTTCGGGGTCGAGTTTGCCCGGCTTATGTAAAATAGTTTCAGGGATGCTAATTTTACCCACATCATGAAGTGCGGCTGAATACCGTATGGTCTCAATAAACTCTCGGCTCATGTGAAGCTTTTCAGAGAGAAATTCGGTCATAAGAATGACCCTTCTCACATGACCACCGGTCTCTTTACTCCGCATTTCGATTGCGTCGCTAAGCACCATAATGAGTTCTTTTTGGGTTTTTTGTATGTCTTCTTTTTGCGTGAGATTTTGGAATATTACCGCCACATTAGAGGCAAACATCTCTAAGGTCTTGCGTTGCAGAGCATCCAGTGGATGATCTAATTTAACATACAAAATGTTGTGACTATCTTCTCCAGTAGGGTAGTAGCCGATGAATAAATCTTTAGACTGATAGTGACTTTTGTTTTCTAAGACTTGTTTGATTTCTTCTTCGATAGTTTCAGGAATTCGGCTAGAAATTCCAGGTTCGCATAATCCAACTAGGTCGCCGCTGGCACCTAGCACCGTCATGGTCGTATCGCCATATAAGTCGGTGTGCTGAGTAGACAAGTAGAGTACAGAGTTGTTTAGGTTAAGCAGTGTAAGTGTCTGTTTCAACACTGCGGTGCCAAATTGGGCTAAAGACTGGCTTGCTAAAACGGAAGACGAGGATTTTAAAACGTCTTCCATACCGCGCTTACCTTGCTCAATAGTCTGAATATCCCGATACGACCTTATTGCTGTGTACACACATGATTTAAGTTTAAGCGATGATAATTCGGTTTTGGCTTTGTAGTCGTTTATGTCGTAACGCCTGATTACCTCTTCTTCCGGCGCCTGACCAGGTTGACCTGTTCGCAGAATAAGGCGGGCGGTATGGTTATTGAGCTCGTTGCGAATGGCATCAACCAAATTCAAACCCGCATCGTCAGTTTCCATCACCACATCAACGAAAGCGAGAGCGATGTCTGGATTTGCTTTGAAAAGTGCTAGGCCTTCAGCGCCACTGTGAGCTGATAGAAATTCAACCCCGCGTTTTTCGAAATTAAATTTCCGCAGAGTGAGTTTAGTGACCTCATGTACGCCTTCTTCATCATCGATTATGGCTATTTTCCATGGAGCTTGGCGAGAGGTGGATTGTTCTGTTTTTGACTTCTTAAATAACGACATACATAGCGCTATAAACGTTTAGATACATTAAACGTAAGCCACAATTTTCAATCTCGCAAACTTACTCGACTAGTTTTGTTCTAAAGTTCAATGAGCATATTTTGATGACAGAAGTCTCTTTACCATCAGTTAGACGTGTTTTAGGCAAGTATTAAAAATATGCCATGTTTGTTAAGTTGTGGAGCCCAGCAGATTCCAGTAAGAGAAAACTGCTGGGCCGCGATACCTTACGACAATAGCGTTTAGCTATCTTCGATAGGGGTATTTTCAGTAATCGGTACCGTATTTACGTCGGTATCTAAGCTTTCTACCGCATTTCGTACGCCTGCGGCGTATTCTGGGTGTACCTTTTCTAGCACGGCGTACCAACGCTCTTTTACGCTATCTGAGCACGGGCCCATTGCGGCAGCGTAGTTTTTATACAGCCGTTCTTTTTGATCATCAGAGAACATCTCATACAGTTTTCGCGGCTGCACGTAATCCACATCTGCTTCATCTTGATGATATCTATCAGCGTCTCCATCAATGCGAAGCGGAGGCTCTTTCACTGAAAAGTCAGCCACCGGACCTTCGTATTGATTGGGCTCATAGTAGGCGTCAGGGTTACCAAAATCATTGGTAAAGAAGCGCATCGCGCCGTCTTTGTGATAGTGGTTTACCTTGCTATTTTTCGGCGCGTTAGCGGGGAGTGCTTCATAGTGTGTGCCCAAACGATAGCGATGGGCATCAGCATAAGAAAATATGCGAGCCTGAAGCATTTTGTCAGGGCTAAAGCCAATACCAGGGACAACATTTGATGGACTGAATGCTGCGTTTTCTATCATTTGAAAGTAGTTTTCTGGATTTCTGTTCATTTCCAGTTCGCCAACTTCAATAAGCGGATAGTCATCGTGCGGCCACACCTTGGTTAGGTCGAACGGGTTATAGCTTTGCTGTCCTGCTTCCTCTTCTGGCATGGCCTGAATGTACATTGTCCATTTTGGGAAATTGCCTTCTTCAATGGCGTTATATAGCTCTTCTTGATACTTTTCCCGAGTGCTTCCAATGATTTTTTCAGACGTTTCATTGGTGTAGTTTTTAATGCCTTGTTGAGTTTTGAAATGGAACTTCACCCAATGACGCTTGCCTTCCTTATTCCACATGCTGAAAGTGTGGCTGCCATAGCCGTTCATGTGCATAGGTGACACCGGAATACCACGGTCCGACATTAAAATGGTAACTTGGTGCACGCTTTCTGGCTGTGCAGCCCAAAAGTCGAACATGGCTTCTGGTGAGCGCAGGTTAGTTTTCGGATGTCGCTTTTGCGTACGAATAAAGTCAGGGAACTTGTATCCATCACGAATGAAGAAGATAGGAGTATTATTACCTACCATATCCCAGTTGCCTTGTTGTGTGTAAAACTTCAAGCTAAAGCCTCGCACGTCACGCTCGGTATCAGCTGCGCCTGATTCTCCTGCTACCGTAGACCACCGGCTTAATACTTCAGTTTGTTTACCCACTTCCGAGAATAGGTCAGCGCATGTGTAATCGGTAATGTCGTGCGTGACCGTAAATGTGCCCTGTGCACCCCAGCCTTTCGCGTGAACGACACGTTCTGGAATTCGTTCGCGGTTTTGATGCGCTAACTTTTCGATTAGTTGATAATCTTGTAAGAGGGCGGGGCCGGGCTCTCCTGCTGTTTTAGTGGTTTCGTTACTTACTACGGGGGCGCCTGCCGACGTGGTTAATTGCGGTTTCTTAGCCATTATAAAACTCCTTTCGTATGCTTTTTTTGAAAGCCAAACTTCCATAAACATCATGTGTGCCTGACTCATGACATGCTTTTGCTACGCACTGCTAAATGAAAGGGTTTACAAACTTCTATATATATCTATAAAAACAAACAATCTGAATTAGGTTTGCCACCTATTGAAGAGCAAACTCGTCGTGTTTACTCTAACTTAACAAGTTCAATTACCGCGTTTAAGGAAGTGTATGAATTTTGCCGAGTTTGCAGCATCAAGAAAGAGTGTTAGAGGGTTCACTAAACAGCCTGTTACTAAGGAAACAGTAGACGCGATTATCAACGCAGCGAAGTGGGCGCCATCGTCCTATAACACGCAAACCTGGAAAATTCATGCAGTAACAGGCGACGTGCTTGATAAAATTCGTGAAGGCAACACCAAAAATACACTTGAAGGTAAACCGCACGTTCGAGACTTTCCCTACAAAGAGGACTACGAGGGGATTCACCGTCAGCGTCAAATTGATGTAGCCATACAGCTGTTCGACGTAATGGGAATAACCCGAGAAGACAAGGAGAAGCGTATGGATTGGATGATGCGCGGCTTTAGGCAGTTTGATGCACCCGTTTCTTTGGTGCTTACCTATGACAAGGCTTTAGAGCCAGCGGGGATCACCCAGTTTGGTTTAGGGTCGCTGGCGTATGGCATTGTGCTAGCTGCATGGGACTTAGGGCTTGGTTGTGTTATCAATGGTCAGGGCATTATGCAGTCCGATGTAGTACACAAGCACGCTAACATCCCTGATGATGAGGCCATTATGATTTGCATAGCCTTGGGCTATCCAGACCCAGAGTTCGCTGCAAACGAGGTTCGCTCAACTCGCGCCGACAACGAAGAGTTTGTGACGTATCACGGGTTTTAGCGTTTTTCGATTTAGGCAGATTGTTATTTTTTCAGCAAGCCAATGCTGCGTTAAGCCATCGGCATGAAAACGTCCGTTTGAAATATCATGAGCTTCTAAAACAGCGCCTTCATAACTGAACATTTCCGACTTCTTAGTGTTAGTGGTTACTTTGTTAGATGGTTACTTAAAAATCGTTCTATCTCGGGCGCGGGGAGTGGCTTGCTCCAATAATAGCCTTGCCCCAAGTCACATCCCATATTTATTAGCTTTTCTAAAGCGGGTTTACTTTCAATACCTTCAGCTACCGCTTTCATGCCAAGGCTGTCGGCAATGCTGATTATTGCTGCAACTAAAGGTGCGTCGTTTTCCCCAATGCCCAAGGTGTTGATAAAAATGCGGTCTATTTTGAGTTTGCGAGCGCTAAATGTCTGTAGATAATTTAAATTAGAGTAACCGGTACCAAAATCATCAATAGCAAAGTGCACGCCTAACGATTTAATCGCTTCGAGCTGTTCGCCAGTGGTGCCATTTTCATCCGCGAGTATGGTTTCAGTTAGCTCGAGCTCTAAAAATTGCGGTGCTAATTGTGAATTTTGCAAGGCCTGCTCAACGACCGCAGGGAGCGTACCATCTTTGAATTGTGCGAAGGATAAGTTTACGGCAACCGTAAGATTAGTATGACCGTTTTCATGCTGTTTAGCGCAAAATTCACAAGCCTGGTTCAATACCCACGCACCAAGAGGGATGATCAGGCCACTGCTTTCCGCTAAAGGTATGAACTTGTCGGGGAATATCATTGAGCCGTCTTTCTGAGGCCATCTCAAAAGCGCCTCTACTGCTTGAACCTCGTTAGAGGCAAGGTCTATCAACGGTTGGTAGTACACCTCGAATTCATTGGCCTGTACAGCCGGGCGCAAACGCTGAATAAGTGTGAATTTTTCATCGTTTTCCTCGTCAAAGCGAACGTCATAGTATTCGTATCTATTTCTGCCGTTGCGTTTCGCTTCGTACATGGCAATATCAGCTTTTCGGCACAGCTGTTTAAATTTAATTCCGTCATAAGGCGCTTGTGCTACACCAATTGAACCCGATACTACCACTTTGGTTTGCAGCACTTCGAATTCGTTCGAACACCACGTAATTAAGTTCTTACATAAGTCATCGATTTCAGATTTGTCTGATATTTCTGGCGCCAACACAATAAACTCATCGCCACCGAAGCGTATTAAACTTTGCTTTGTGGATAGGTGGTCGGTGATGGTTTGAGATATTTTTTGAAGAAACCGATCGCCCGCAGCATGGCCAAGAGCGTCATTCACGGGTTTAAAGTTGTCTAAGTCTATAAACAGCAGCGCGAGCTGAAGCCCTTTTTCTTCACTCTCTCGTAGCATTTCGTTGAAAAGTCGCTCGCCCAAAATCCTATTTGGCAAGTTTGTGAGCGGATCGTGATGTGCTAAGTGCTGGATATGTGCTCTATTTTGCTCAACTTTAGACACCTCTTGCTGCAGTGACTGCATAAGCCGACGAATATCCTGTATCAAAATAAAAACGCTGAAGCCCGTAATAACGTAAATAACCATGATGAAGAGCACGTGAGACCAGCTCAAAATAGGCGGGTTTGGTGTTACTACATCGTGCATAATCAACCACGTAAGCGTAATGCACTGAAGAAGCACTAAAGATAAAACGGTGCCAAATAGGGCAATTCCACCTAATAAAGCCGCAAATATGATGACGCCAGGATAGCCAATCATGGCGATATCAAATACGCCTGCACCTGTTGCGGATAGGGCAAACAGCATTGACGACATAGCGCCTAAAAGTAGGTAACTGCTGGTGGTAACGTAATACTTGTATGCGAGCGAGCCAGTGACGATTAATGAGAACAAGCCCAGTAAAAAGATATCAAAAGTTATGCCTCTCGCGACCAGAGAAGAAGCGAAAAGCCCGAAGCCAGTTACCGCGCTTATTTGAATGACACGGCGCCTACGGAGTGACGTTAGATCAGCAAGCTTTGCTGATGAGGAAAAAAAATCTTTAACCTGCATTCTTCCAAATCTTGAAGGAGGTTTATAGCAACCTTAAACCTAACTTGGAAAAAAGCAAGTGCAGAGACGCAACGTTATACCAATCCGCATAGATAATTGCCCACTCAGAAGGTACTGGCAAGTTTCCTAGCGAAGCGTGGGAATGTAGGAATGGCTGTTCCCTTTCAAATTCCCAGAATGAAGCTAGGAAGCTTGCCAGACCTTCCCGAAGGGCGAGTTTAAAATGTCCGTACTCTTTGTTGTGCCACCTTAATGTAGAATCACTATACCTGCGGTAACACGCCGCGATTACGAACATTTTAAGTCTCGCTGAGTGGGTAATTATCTATGCGGACTGGTATTATATGTTATTGGCAGAAGACGAGGAAAAACACAGCAGTGCTCGAAAGCACTGCTGCCTGTAAAGTCAATAACTACCTTTCGTCTGATGGTGCGTAACGCTCCAACCAGTGTGCATATGGTGCAGGCATTACCCAAGATGGTTTTTCAACGCCTAGCTTTTTCGCTGCAAAGTAAGACCAGTGTGGGTTAGTAAGATGCATTCTACCTACCATAACAACGTCAAGTTGTTGGTTTTCAATGGTATCCTTGGCGAGCTCTGGTGTGTCTACTCCCCAAGCTGTAGCAACCGGGATCCCGGCTTCATCACGTACCTTTTTAGCAATTGGAGCAAGGAAAGCGGGGCCCCAAGGAATATTCGCATCAGGCGTGTTAAAGCCAACGCTTACGCTAACGAAATCAGTACCAATTTCTTTGAATTGTTTTACAAGTTCGATAGACTCGCTCAACGTCTGTTCGTCATCACCATCGTATTCGATAACGCCAAAACGCACGGTAAGCGGAAGGTTTTCAGGCCAAACTGCACGCACTGCGCTCAGTGTTTCAAGTAAGAATCGACCACGGCCTTGCGCATCACCGCCGTATTCGTCGGTACGCTTATTGGCGTGCTTCGAGAAAAAGCTTTGAGCCAAATAACCGTGGGCAAAATGCAGTTCAAGCCACTCGAATCCAGCTTCAAGCGCGCGCTGGGCACCTTTCACAAAGTCACTCTTAACGCGCTCAATATCGGCTTTGGTCATTTCTGTAGGCGTAACAGGTAAGTGTGCCCCAAAGGCTTCTGCCGAAGGTCCAATAGGCTGCCACCCTTTTTCTTCACTTGGCTGAATGTGGTCATCGCCTTCCCAAGGGCGGTTAGCACTCGCTTTGCGCCCGGCATGTGCAATTTGAATTCCAGCAACAGCGCCTTGGCTTTTTATACGATCAGCAACACTTTTTAAGCCACTAACGTGTTCATCTTTCCAAATACCTAAGCAATTTGGCGTGATGCGTCCTTCTGGCGAGACGGCGGTTGCCTCAACGATAACCAATCCAGCACCGCCTCGAGCAAATGACTGGTAGTTTGCTTCATGCCACTGGTTTGTAAACCCATCTTCTGCAGAGTATTGGCACATAGGAGGCACAGCAATACGATTGCGAAGCGTCACGTCTTTTAACGAAAATTGTTCAAATAATGCAGTCATATTTCTCTCTTTCTAAATAAACAAAAAAGCACTCAGCGAAGGCTGAGTGCTTTAAAACCTGGGGTTTATGCCGCAAGAGTTAGAATTTCACGGGCTTTTGCCAGGTCGATATCACCATGCTCACCAAGGGCTGTTAGTCCGTTGCGCTCTAAGTTATCGATAAGCCCATCAATTGCAGACTTTTCTATGTCATAGTCAGACAGGCGGGTTTTAACCTGCATAGTTTCAAAAAAGTCCTGAACCGCTTTTATGGTTAAGTCGATGGCCTTTTCTTTGTCATCTTCCTGAATGCCAAACACGCGCTCACCTAGCTGCAGAATTTTTTCCTGCTTTTTGTCACGCTGCACGAACATTAACGACGGTAGAACAATTGCTAGGGTCACGGCATGATCTAAACCGTGTAACGCAGTAAGTTCGTGACCTATCATATGTGTACCCCAGTCTTGCGGTACACCTTTGCCGATTAATCCGTTAAGCGCCATTGTTGCTGACCACATTACGTTTGCACGCACATCGTAATCTTCAGGCGTCGCTAACGCTTTAGGGCCTTCTTGAACTAAAGTTTGTAAAATACCTTCTGCAAAACGGTCTTGAAGCGGCGCATTTACTGGGTAAGTTAGATACTGCTCTATTACGTGAACAAATGCATCAACTACACCGTTAGAAACTTGACGAGTCGGTAGTGAATAGGTGAATTCCGGATCAAGTACGGCAAATACGGGTTGCAACGTTTCCGAGGAAAACGGGCGTTTCTGTGACGTTTCCTTTCTGTTTACTACCGAGTTGCCGTTACTCTCAGAGCCTGTCGCAGGTAGAGTAAGTACAGCGCCAACAGGGAGCGGGTTCTCAAATGCGGCGCCTTTAACTAATATGTCCCACGGATCGCCTGCAAAGTTAACGGCAGCAGCTACGAATTTCGCGCCATCAATAACACTTCCACCGCCAACCGCAAGAATGAAGTTTACGTCATTTTCACGGGCGACATTCACAGCTTTCATCAGTGTTTCAAATTCTGGGTTTGGTTCAACACCCTGAAATTCAATGACTTCAGCACCTGCTAGTGCAGTCGTTACTTTATCGTAAATACCATTTTTCTTAATTGAGCCGCCACCGTAGAGGAAGAGGACTTTTGCTTGTTGCGGCAAACGTGAAGACACTTCACTTAGTTGCCCTTTGCCGAACAGAATTTCGGTTTGATTTTTAAACGTAAAATTAAGCATAGTGTTGCCTGTCCTTAATTAGATTGTGAATTTAACTGTTGTAAAAGCTTTTCAGCTAACAGTTCATCAGAAAACGGGTTTTGGCCTGTAATAAGCTCACGGTCTACTACTACATTGGGCGCCCACATTTCTTTGAATTCCATCTTGCCACCCGCTTGCACCATGGCGTCTGCTGGGTAGTACAATAACGTTGCGTCGTTTAACGTACTTTCAAAATAGGCCTCTTCCGGTGTGGAGAAGATTGTCATTTTGTAGCCATCATAAATCCAACTCTCAGATGAGGCTTGCTCACCGGATTTCAATGCCAGTTCAAATGCCTGCGGGTTAGATTGCCCAGAAAGTAAGGCGATTGGACCATGGCAGATAGCGGCAGTAGGTTTTCCTTCACTGTGAAAGTGAGACAAAATTTCACCCACTTGAGGATTGTTTGCCAGGTCGATAAGCGGTGCATGACCGCCTGGAATGAATACGCCTTCAAACTCTTCCAGCCCTTGTCCAATCACTTCGCTCAATGACAGCGTGTCATCAATGCCTTCTATTGACGCTACAAACGTTTGAATGTCTCGCATTTGCGATTAGCCGCCATCAAAGTATTGCGGTATTACTGACTTTTTATCTACGGATGGCGCATTGCCTTTTGGCGTGGCCAATACCAGTTTGTAGCCTGCGTCTACCAATGCTTTTGCCGGCACACCAAACTCGTTAAGGTAATAGCCTGTAGGCTCTGTTTTGCCATCTGCAAGTTGCATTACATTTTCACTTGAAAGTAGTACAAGTATTTCGCCTTTACTGGCATTCGCAGCTTTAACGTCTGCCGCATAGGCCGACTGTGATAAACCCGCAATAATGGCGAGCGATAAAATTGATGATGCTGATTTCATGTGCAGCTCCTGTCGCATTAGAAAGTGCGTGTATCTTAGAGAGGTTGGTTTACATCGAGAAGTCAGATAAATTGTGACGAGTCATCAAAAATCTGATGGGTAGGGATTATGTCTTACTTAACACAGTTAAAAACCTTTGTAGAAGTTTATCGAAGCGGCAACATTACACGTGCTGCAGCTCGCCTTCATATGTCTCAGCCGGCGGTCACTTCTCACATACAAGCGATGGAGAATATTGTCGGTAAAGAGTTGTTCATAAGAAAAGCGAGAGGCGTTGAGCCAACGGCTATCGCTGATGACTTGGCGCTGCAGGTCGCCAGTCACATTGATACGTTAGAGCAGAAAGTGGCTTCTATTCGCAGTCGTGCTTCCACCGATCACGGCACGTTACACCTTGCAGGCCCTGCGGAGTACCTTAGTCTGGTGGCAGGTCCGGCACTCGCTAACTTGCTTCAGGCCGATAAAGTGAATTTAGTGATCCATACCGGCAACAAAAGTAATATTTATCATTTGTTGGAAAACGATGTAGCGGAGCTTGCCATTACGGCCTCTGAGCCCACTGACGCGATGTATGAATATCAGAAGTTGGATAAAGAGCGTTTAATCTTAGTGATGAACCGTGTGCAGGGAAAGTTGCTGGGAGAAAGAGAAATATCGGCAGCGCTACTCAACCAACATAAAGTAGTGACGTATGATGAACAGTTACCGCTTGTTCGGCGATACTTTTCGGAGGTATTTAATGCCGCGTGTGAGTCGCCTGTCGCGGCTGTTTGCCCCGATATAAGAGCAATAAATAGTATTATCAAAGCGGGAATTGGTTATTCCGTTTTGCCTGACTACTTATGTAAAGAAGGTATTTCAAAAGGCGAATTGGTCGCGCTGGGCAAGCCAGGCCCAGAAAATGATGTTTATTTAGTGTGGAAAAAGGGAGCGCTTCGTCATCCTAGGGTCGACTTCGCCAAAGATGTCATAATGGCTTTTGCAAACATTAACTATCTTTCGACACTTCCTGATTGAAGCTAGAGGCCTAAAAAGGGCGACGCATTTAGACAAGGCGTCGCCAATTGTTCCTAGATTAAATAACCAGGGCTTGTTGGTCTTTGCTGAATATTAAACAACAGCAGGCCCTAAAATGTACCAACAACTTTTACCGTGCCATCAACTTTACCTTCATCCACAAAACCTATGGTATTGGGGTTGGTCGCGACAAGATTTAACATCTCATCCTCAGTTGCTATCATTTCAGGCGGTGTGCCTCTGCCAGTAAACACAAGCTTCGACCAGAATGCAGAGTATTGTGATTCAGATTTTCCAAGCACATTATTATTAAAAGCGTCTCTGATATTATTACCTTGTTCGAAGGTAAGGGGAATTGCGCGACTTCCATCGGGAAATGCTTTTACTTTTCCCAGATATATTTTCTTGACGGTATCGATATCGATCCCAGAATTGTTGTTGGCATTTATTATCACGGCTGTACCGGCATAAATCGGCGCAGACATTAAAAAGCACAGGGCTGCAACTATCTTCATTGATATTACCTTCGTTCTTAACTCGCTAACATCGAGGCAAGCATGCTAGTGGTTTGTACCCAAGGGCGACGCGCCCTCACGAAAGTATAACCGAGATTTACAATTTGTCGCATTTCGACAAAAGGTGAAATTTGAAGGATCCTAAAACATACAAAGAGAAATTATGGCAAAACCTAATGCAAAAGGGCCGGTCAGAACCGTGCAAATTTATTGCTCCAAGTGCAAGTTCCAGCTATTTAAATATCGAAAAGGCGGCAAAGGCGCGTTGGTTAAATGCTTTAAAGAGAGAATAGTTGAGGACTTTACTCATGAAGAAGGAATATGTCCTTCTTGTGACGCACAGTTTGCAAGGAATGCCTTAATTCGAGGTGCACCGGCCCTGAAAATTGTTGGCACAAAGGTGACCATGAAGTAGCACAGACTGATAATCGGTTGTTAATCGGACAACTTTTTTAAAATATAAACGTTTGGATAATTTGCTCTTACGTAATTTTTGCCTAAATTAATATAAAGGGAATGCTGCCTCAAGCCGTTGTGCTGTTTGGTAAAAAAATTTAAGGCCGAGGTTAGAAAGCGCAACGGAATGGCTTTGTATTAAACGTCTACACATCGAGATGATAAATGTCCATTCAAAGAAAGTTTCTATTTTCTATTTCTGCTGTTATCGCTTTGTTCGCTTTAATTGTTGCCGTGGCAACGGTTATCACCACTTCCTCAAATGTTTCAACCCTTGTTCAAGAACAAAAGAAGAACACCGCCGATCGTTTAGTGAATATTCTTACTGTGACTGACTCTATTATGCTTGAACGCGTCAAAAGCAGTATGGCGTTGCTTAAGCAACGAGGTGAGGCAATCGGTGAACCCAATCAAACCGATATTGTTACCGTTAAAAATACGCAGGCTCGGCAGCTAAGGTTGGGCAATGCGGAGCAAGCCAACACATTCGATTTGGTCGATAACCTGACAAGCGTAATGGGAGGCACCGCCACGCTTTTTAGTAAAACAGGAGACGACTATATTCGCGTGAGTACCAATGTCATTAAAAATGGCGAGAGGGCGATTGGCACTAAGTTGGCCCATGATGGCAAGGCGATCAAAAAGATTAATCAGCAGGAAGCGTATTACGGTGCGGTTGATATTTTGGGTAGCCCTTATTTAACAGGTTACGAGCCAATGTTTAACAGCAGTGGTGATGTTGTGGGCATCTGGTATGTGGGATACTCAGCCGACCTTAACGTCTTAGAGCAAGCCATTAAGCAAAGTCACGTGCTAAAAGAAGGCTTTGTTGCCCTTCGTGATGCAAAAGGTAACATTCGCATGCATTCCGCACATGTGAATGATCGTCAGGTGGCCGACGCCCTTCAACCTAATGATGACTGGGTTGTGGAAGTGATACCGTTCTCGCCTTGGGGGTACGATATTATATTAGTGGCGTCGACGTCAGAAAAATCGGCTATGGTTCGAAGCTCTGTGTTGGTTGTTGTACTTAAAATCGTATTGGCGAGCGTGGGAATTTTGATCACCATTTGGTTGCTCGTTAAGTATATTGTTGGCAAGCCACTTGAAGAATTCATTGGGGTAGTAAACAACTTGTCTTCTGGTGAGGGAGATTTAACGTTCCGTTTTCAGGCATCAAGAAGCGACGAGTTTGGCACCATGGCAAGAGCGTTTAATGGGCTTCTTAGCCAGTTACAAGACACGTTGCAGAGTGTGGACGAAGCCACCGACCACATGCTAGCAAAGTCAGAAAGGTTAAATGCAACAGCGTTGCAATCCAAAGATACCGTTTCACAACTTAGCCGAGAAACGGAGTCAATTAATAACGCCATTTCATTAATGCAGCAGAATGCACAAACTGTGTCGTCAACCATTCGCAGTTCAAGTGAAGCGGCACACGCTGCCGATCAAGATACGCGAAGCAGCGTAAGCGTTCTGGCGCAAACCATTAAAGACATCCAGTCTCAGGCAAGCGATGTGGACGCGTCAGTACAGGTTATCACTGAGTTGGCTCAGGCAAGTGAAGAAATTAGCGGTGTAATGGAAGTTATCAGGAATATCGCAGAGCAAACGAATCTACTTGCGCTCAATGCAGCTATTGAAGCGGCTCGCGCTGGTGAGCAGGGACGTGGCTTTGCCGTTGTCGCTGACGAAGTCCGCTCGCTAGCAAGCAGAACGCAGTCTTCCACGGAAGAAATTCGCAATATGATTGAACGCCTTCAGCAAGGTAGCCGCGTTGCTTCTGAAAAAATGCAGCAAAATAAAGAAACCGCTTATAAAACCGTGGACACCACAAAACATGCTGGCGATTCGTTAAAGCAGGCGCTTGACGCTGTTGCACGCATCACAACGTTAAACCGAGACGCTGCCACAATGGCTGAAGGACAAACAGAGGTTG
Source organism: Alteromonas sp. KUL17 (assembly GCF_006538305.1). Lineage (NCBI taxonomy): Bacteria > Pseudomonadati > Pseudomonadota > Gammaproteobacteria > Alteromonadales > Alteromonadaceae > Alteromonas > Alteromonas sp. KUL17. Next base: position 73,620 of record NZ_BJKJ01000004.1, on the reverse strand, counting down.
CTAACGATGTGAATAAAGGGGTAAGCAGTATTCAACAGGTGGGCAATGCCAATACTACCTATGCAAAAGAAGTGGCAGATAACTGTGAAGCCTTAGTTCAGCAAGTTAAGCAAATGCAAATGCAGTTGCGACGATACCATTTCTAGAGTTACTGGCTTATTCAATCGACTTGGCTGTCAGCAGGCAGCGAAGCAGAAACAAGATAAATCGCCAGAGTCAATGTACGCTGAAATGCACAATTCTTGCGGTTGACATGAATAGTAACAATTTGAACCAATGCCAAAAGGGCTTTAGATTGCTAAGGCCCTTTTTGATATTTATTCTTACCCATGGATGAATATAGGGATTTTCCCATAACATGGATAAACCATAATGAAACAACTATCTACACTAGCCGGTGTGGTTGCGAGTGTTTTTGCATTCACATCGCTATCGATAACGGCAGTAGTGGCGCAAGAAGCGCAAACTGCATCTGCAGTCGTATCACCCGCGAAAAAGACACTTGCTGATGTTGAATACCGCTTACCGTCAACAATCGCTCCCACTTTTCAACGCATTCACTTAAATATAGACCCTGATAACCCTACATATTCTGGAAAAACGAATATTGATGTAACGGTTAAAACCCCAACTAAGAAAGTGGGCTTTTATCAGCAAGATTTGACCGTAACTTCTGCGCGTTTAGTGTCTGGAAGCAGCAGCTTTCCTCTAAATGTTACGATTGGAGAATACGACATCAATTGGGGCGAATCGCAAGATGAGATTGCGCCTGGGAAGTATACGTTAGAGATTACGTTTGAAGGGAAAGTGAACACGTCTTCAGATGGCATGTATCTGTCACGTTTTGAAGAGACCAATTATATATTTACCCAGTTTGAAGATATGCATGCGCGAAAAGCGTTTCCAAGTTTTGATGAGCCAAACTTCAAAATTCCTTATCAAATGACCATCAGTTCTCCCGAACATCAGGAAATTGTGGGTAATACACCTGTTGAAAAGGTGACAGTGGAAAACGGGATTAAAACCGTAGTGTTTGAAAAAACTAAGCCCATGCCGACTTATCTTATTGCCTATACCGTAGGGCCTTTTGATAGTGCTGAAATTTCTGGGCTGTCGGTGCCAGGAAAAATATACGTTCCAAAAGGGTATGCCGATAAAACCAAATTTGTTATCAAACACATCCCAGGAATCCTAGCCTCGCTAGAAGATTTTTTTGGTATCAAGTACCCCTATAAAAAAATGGATTTTGTTGCGGTACCCAACTTTACCCACGGTGCAATGGAAAACGTAGGTTTAATTACCTATCGCGATAGTTTGTTACTGCTAGAAGATAACCCAAGCGTCACAGAGCGTTCACGACCGCTAAATGTTATTGCGCATGAACTTGCTCATCAATGGTTTGGCAACTTGGTAACAATGGCGTGGTGGGATGACCTATGGCTGAACGAAGCGTTTGCGTCTTGGGCTGCAAGTCATACTATGAAAACCTTGTATCCAGAGTTGAACTACGCCGATCGCATAGTACAAGAGGGAGCATTTGGTGCAGATGCTAGTCCCACGGTGAAACCTGTCAAAAAAGTAGTGAAAAGTCAGCCAGATGTGATGGATGGGTTGGGCTTGAACTACTCAAAAGGTGAATCAATTTTACAAATGATTGAATCGCTAATTGGTACAGAAAAGTTTCGTGAAGGCGTTCAAAACTACATGAATACCCATGCTTGGGGTAATACCGTAGCAGACGATTTGTGGCGCGCTCTAGATGAAGTGTCCGATTTCAACTTAAGCGCCATGATGAAAGCCTACTTGGAACAGCCGGGCTACCCACTTATTCATATTTCAAAAGATGGCAAATTAACCCAGTCTCGTTTTCACCTTGCAGGCGCGACCGTGAAAGATAAGACATGGGCAGTTCCATTAAAGCTGACTTATCAATCAAACGGAAAAATACTAAACGAAGTGGTTTTTATTGATAAAGAAACCACAGTTTTACCTCAGCTTGCTGAAGCAGACTGGGTGTACCCTAATGACAATGCAACAGGTTACTTCCGTTGGTCAATTGAACCAGCTCAGCTAAACGCACTGCTAAACAACATTGATGCGCTAAATAAGCGTGAAAAGAAAAATGTGCTATACAACTACCAGGCGCTGTTAAACGCAGATCAAGTAGGTGTAGACAGCGTGATGAAGGTGCTTAATAGCTTGTCAAAAGATGATGACCCTGCGGCCATTCGTGCGGCTGTTGGCGTGTTAGCTGAGTTTAGTTATTTAGTAAATGAAGACAATAAAGCCGCCTATGCAAAGCTTCTAAATCAAAATTATATGCCTTTGTTAAATAAACTTACCTTGTCTCAAAGTGAGCAGGATAACGCAGATGTCATTCACCTGCGTAACCAGCTATACAGCTTACTGGGTACTCATTCGAACAATGAGCAACTTGTTGAACAAAGCGTTAAAATAGCGAAACAGTACCTTGCAGATACTAGCAGTGTTCCTTCCGGTATTGCCGGTACAGCAATTGAAATTGCTACGCGAAATAGTGAACAAGGCGAGCAGGGCACATGGTTTAATACAATTGTAGAAGCATTTAAAAAAGCACAGTTGCCAAATGTGAAAAGCACGCTGGTGTATTCGATGTACTTTGAAGACAAAGCGACCGTCTTTAAAATGTTAGATTTAGCGCTTACTGATGATATTACGCCTGCAAATACCATGTATATGGTGGTGAGAGTAGCACGTAACTTAGACGATCATACGCTATTGTATGAGTGGCTTAGTAAGAATAAAGACGCGCTATTAGCAAAAATGCCTGATTACCATGTAAGCAGAATGCCGGAATTTGTTTCAACAACCTGTTCGGCTGAAAACTTAGAAATGGCCAATGCGTTCTACGCGCCAATTAGCGAGACCTATCAAGGAATGGCACGCGGTGTCGAAATTATGCAGGACGAGTCTCAACAGTGTATGAGGCTGAAATCTGCGTTTCAGGCAGACTTTAACGCCTTCTTAAACGAGCAGTTATAGGCAACAACGAAAAGGCGTTTTCCCAGCGCTTTTTATCCTAAAGTTATGATTGAAAGAGCGCCCACAAGGCGCTCTTTTTTTGTGCATAAAACTGTAACATGCACCACGGCGAGTCACTGAAATATTTCAAAGCTGAAACATTTGCGCATTGTGACAAATCAACTTTCCCTGTACCAAAGTTCAGCAGGGTTAATCAATAAGTAAGTTTATTTTAAACGTCTAAGTTTCTGATTTTTAAAGTTTGTGACGTTTATATTATTATTTTTATTGAGTGCTTGCTGTATATACGTATGTATAAGAATTTATACCTTCCTTATACAAAAAAGCGGAAAGCAAAATGATTCAAGAGGGTAACACACAAAAATATAAGCTGAGGAGATCAGCTAAAGTAGTCAACGCGTTGTTGGCGGGTGCATTGTCGTTAGGCGTTGTTTCTATTAATGCCTCTGCAGATACAGTATGGCAAGAGGACTTCGAAGCAAATGAACTGCAAGGCAAGGGCGCAACTGGCTCAGACCCAGCGGGAGCAATTGTTGATCTTGAAGGTGTTGATCGTTGGTCAATAGACGTGTCAGCGAGTGACCTTAGTGCCACTTCAGATTGGTTCCGTGTTGAAAGCGGCGCAATGCAAGCACGTGATACTGACGGTGAAGTAGTCTGGTTAAGCGAGTCTATCGATATATCTGGTGCCGGTGATATCACCATAAATGCCGTGCTTTCTCAAAGTGGAAATTTTGAAACGACAGACTACATCGATGTATTTTACTCAGTAGATGGTGGCGCGTTCGAGCTTATTACGCTTTCAGAAGGGGCAACGAATACGGTTCAGGAAGACTTTGGCTCTGCAACACTGACCGAAACGATAGGTAGCGGAAGCACCTTAATATTAAAGGTAGCCATGGCCAATAATGCTGCCGCTGAATACCTTAATTTAGAGAGTATTTCAGTAAGTGGAAATGGAACTACCGATGGTGGGGATACTGGCGGTAACCCTGATGACGGCGGTGAACCTTCAAATGAACTTCTTTTCTTAAGTGGTACTTGTTTTAACTGCCCTGATTTGGAAGCAGTTAACCTAGCCAGTGACTTTGTTGCATCTGACTATTACGCAGCTCTCGACACAGCTATTGCAAACGGTGAAAGTGCGCAAACGTTAAAAGACACGGCGCATAACATCATTGAAAATGGTCATCGTACGCTTTCCTACTCAGAAGTGTGGACAGCACTCACTTACACTGATGAAGATCCTGCTAACACCGATAACGTTATCTTGTTCTACAAAGGCATATCACAAGGCAAGTTTACCAACGGTAGCGGTAGTCAAAGCGCCAACCCAGACAATTGGAATCGTGAACATGTTTGGGCTAAGAGCCATGGTTTTCCTAGCTCAAGCCTAACGGCATACAGCGATATTCTGCACCTGCGTCCTACCGATATTTCTGTAAATAGCTCGCGCGGCAACTTAGATTTTGATTTTAGTGATAGCGCGCTTTCTGAAGCTCCGTTAAACCGAGTTGATGGCGACTCTTTTGAGCCTCGTGACGCAGTAAAAGGTGATGTAGCACGCTCAATGCTATACATGGACGTGCGTTACGATGGCAATACTGCTGGTGATACCGAAGACGACTTAGTGTTAGTAAATCGCCTTACCTCTACTAGCGAAGCCGCGTTTGGTAAGCTCTGCGTATTGCTTCAATGGCATGAAAGTGATCCAGTGGATGATTTCGAACGTCGTCGTAACGAGCGCGTTTATGAATTCCAAGGAAACCGAAATCCGTTTATTGACAAACCTGAACTTGCTTCACTTATCTTCAACGAGAGTTGTGATGGTACAGGTGGTGATACTGGCGGTGACACGGGTGGTGATACTGGCGGTGACACGGGTGGTGATACTGGCGGTGACACGGGTGGTGATACTGGCGGTGACACGGGTGGCGATACCGGCGGTGACACAGGTGGTGATACAGGTGGTGATACCGGCGGCGACACAACACCTTCTACCAGCAGCATTTACATTTCAGAATACATCGAAGGTGGCGGTTTCAATAAAGGTATAGAGCTTTTCAATAGCTCGACACAACCGGTAAGTCTAGCGGGTTATGAGTTAGTTTTACTCTCCAATGGTGAGACCGCAGATGCTGACCGTAAAGTGTTAGCACTTGAAGGCACAATCCCAGCAGGTGGCGTAGCAACATTCGCTCACGGAAGTGCAGATGCACTGTTAACTGCCGGCTCAACGATTAGCAGCTTCGTGATTAATTTCAATGGCGATGACTACATTGAGCTCGTCGCTAACGGTCAGGTTGTTGATGCTCTAGGTACGTACGGCGTTAAAACTAACTGGGGTAAAGATGTTACTTTGGTACGCAAGAGTTCAGTAACGGCAGGCAACCCTAACCGCAACCCAGCGTTTACCCTTGAAGAATGGGATAGCCTACCAAAAGATACGCTTAACAATTTTGGTTCGCACAATGGATCTGTTAGCGAGCCTACGGATCCAACTGACCCGACCGACCCAACTGATCCTACAGACCCAACTGACCCAGTTGGTGAAGTAGTCTTAATTAGCGCTATCCAAGGGGAAGGCGATGAGTCAGCAATGGTTGGCGCTGACGTTATTGTGGAGGCTGTAGTAACAAAAGTTGTTCCTGCCATGAGTGGGTTCTTTGTTCAGGAAGAAGCAAGTGATTCAGACGATAACCAAGCAACTTCTGAAGGTGTGTTTGTTTACGCAGGCTCATTCAACCTGCCGGAAGCTGGGGATGCGGTGCGTTTGCAAGGTACAGTAGGCGAGCGCTTTGGTGTAACTCAATTAACTTTGTCTGCAGAACTCGAGGTTACGGGTGTAGGTAGTAATGTGCTTTACACGCCTGTTGCAATGCCATTTAGCCCTGATACTGATTTAGAAGCACTAGAGGGCATGCATATTAGTTTTGAGCAAACCCTCAAAGTTTCTGATATCTACAATCTCGGACGTTATGGTCAGTTCAACGTGTCTTCAGAGCGCTTATTCATTCCTACTAATCAGTTTGTAGCGGGTTCACAAGAAGCGTTGGCACTAGCCGAAATTAATGCACGAAATACCTTATTGGTTGACGACGGAGAAACATCACAGAATTTGGATGATATTCCTTTCCCTGTAGGTGGTTTATCCCACAATAATCCACTGCGTTTGGGCAACAGTATCGAAGCTTTGGAAGGTGTTTTACATTACGCCTTTGGTGCTTACAACCTCATCCCTGTTGGTGATATTCAAACTCTAGGCACTAACCCACGAACTGCTACACCACAGCTAAATGCTATCGGTGATGTAAAAGTGGCTAGCTTTAATGTGCTTAACTACTTCAACGGTCCAGAATTCCCAACCTCTCGCGGCGCAGATTCAATTGCTGAATTTGAACGTCAGAAAGCGAAAACTGTTGCAGCTATTGTAGCGATGAATGCCGATGTACTTGGCCTTGTTGAAATTGAAAACGATGGTTATAGCAGTGACTCTGCAATTGCGACACTAGTTGACAGCGTTAACGCTGAACTGGGTAGAGATGCATACAGCTATGTTGCATTAGAATCACAGCTAGGCGGCGATGAAATAGCGGTAGGTATTATCTATAAGCCTGCTGTAGTTTCGTTACAGGGCAACCCTGTGACTTCATCTGAAGCCCCATTTGACTATGGTAACCGTCAACCTTTACTACAAAGCTTTAACGTAAACAGTAACGGCGAAGACTTTACCTTAGCGATAAACCACTTTAAGTCAAAAGGGAGCTGTGGCAGTGCTACAGGCAATAATGCTGATTTAGGTGACGGTCAAGGCTGTTGGAACGAACTGCGTACCCAAGCAGCACAAGGCCTAATTTCTCTTGTTGAGCAAAATAGTGATGTATTGTCTGACCGCGTTATCGTAATGGGTGATTTGAATGCCTATGCGAAAGAGGAACCTATCCTTGCGCTTGAAGAGGCTGGCTACAGTAACTTGGTTAACTTCTTCGATGGCAACAGCGCTTATTCGTATAGCTTCGGCGGCGAAGTAGGTTATCTCGATCATGCCTTATCAAGCCCTTCATTAACTGAATATGTGGTAGATGCAACGGTATGGCACATTAATGCCGATGAACCTCGTGTGTTCGACTATAACGTTGAATATAAGACTGAAAACCAGCTTTCTAGTTACTACGGCGCTGATGCGTATCGCTCGTCAGATCACGACCCAGTAGTGGTAGTGCTTAACTTCCCAGAAGAAGTAACAGTTGGAGATTTTGATGGTGATAACGATGTGGATTACAACGATATCATGGCCTTCTATCAACTGTTTTTACAAGGGCAAGCAACGGGTGAAAACTACGATTTCAACGGCGACGGCCAAATTAGCTTCTTCGATATTCAGGCATTAATGGCGATGTGTACACGCGCTAACTGTGCAATTTAATTTTAGGAAAATAACAATGAAAAAATTCTTTTTACTATTAATGGCTGCCGCCACTTTTAATGCAAATGCAGCTTACATCTCGATTACAACAGATAAGGATATTTATAACGTTGGCGAGACAATTACAGCAACAGTGAGAGCTTCAGAGTTGTCATTAAATGGGGTTCAGACATACTTCTTCGGGTATGATATAGCAGTTTTGTTTGATTCGTTGTTTGTGAGTTTTGACCCAACTACAGTAACGGACCTAGGTGCTATTGGGATTCCACCGTTTGAGCCTCTCAACGATAGTTCTGCTAATTCAGCGTCATTAAGCAGTGCTACTATTGCGCCTGTTGAATTTTTTCAAGAGGGCAAAACTGAGGTAGATATTTTCTCTTTCGTTTTAGTTGCACTAGAAAGTGGAATGGTCGACCTTTCATTCTCTGAAGCTGAATTGTCAAATAACATAGGGTCTAATTTATTTCTCGATACTCCTCAAGGCACAAGCTTTGAAATCGCTCAAGTACCTGCACCAGGTACCTTCGCGCTTTCGCTTCTGGCTTTAGGTGGTATGTTTTTCGCTCGCAAACGTGTGAAGTCATAAACCTAAATGGCTAATAGTTTAAGTCCAGCCACGTGCTGGGCTTTTTTATTTCTATTGCTATTTACATACGGCTTTAAATAAACCACACTGAATAAAAATACAATAAGTGCGCACCATGTTAGAAACCATTTCTTTTTCTCAACGCCAACGACTGGCGTATATCGACTTCTGCCTTTTGTTTAAAGGGGCTATTCATCGCCAAGACTTAATAAATCGCTTTGAAGTGGGACTATCGGCTGGTTCTCGTGACTTTACACTATACAAAGAGCTCGCCCCTGATAACTTAGTCTACGATCCAAGGGAAAAACGTTACTTTCAAACAGAAAGCTTTATTCCGGTTTTTGAACACGATGCAAAGCGAACCCTTGTGAAGCTTGCCAACGACATATCAGATGGATTTGATGCGATCGGTGACATACATTTCCCTGTTGAAAGTGCATCTTCACTTAATATTCCTGATATTTTTGTGGTGGCGAAAGTGGTACAAGCCATCGTGAACAAAAAGGCGATGAGTGTAATCTATACGTCGCTTTCAAGCGGCAGTGGCGCAAGAGAGTTAGTGCCTCACAGTATTGTTGACAACGGTCAACGCTGGCATGTTCGCGCATTCGACAGAAAATCACAAAGTTTTAGAGATTTTGTGATAACTCGAATTAGTAAGGTAACGGTTAAAGCAGAACCTGAAACCCATGAATGTATAGATTGTGATGAAGAGTGGGGGCGACTTATCTCACTTGAAATTGTGCCGCATCCTAAGAATATAAAATATGCCACCGCAATAGAGCTTGATTACGCCATGGAAGAAGGCGTGCTTACATTGGAAGTACGGGCTGCCATGGCGGGATACCTGCTTAGACGTTGGAATGTTGATTGTACAAAACATGCAAGCTTACGTACCGGAGAGTATCAACTTTGGCTTAGGAACCAGCAGAGCCTTGCGAATACCGACAATTTAGCCATCGCGCCAGGGTACATTGCAGAGCAAGAACCCTATACCGTATAAAATGTGGAAGTGGCCTGCCAAACAGCTCCTTGTTGAGTGTTAGTACATGCAGCTAACCGATATATTTCTTGATACAAACCAGTAGCGTGTCTTTGTCTAAAGGCTTGGCTAAAAAGTCAGTCATGCCGGCAGCCAAGCACTCTTCTTTGTCTTCTGCGAAGGCGTTTGCAGTGAGCGCAACAATTGGAGTGTCAACCTCCAATGCCTTGCGTAATATTGTTGATGCCTCAATACCTCCCATGACGGGCATATTGCAGTCCATCAAAATAAGGTCGAATTGATGTCGCTTGCCCACGTCTACGGCATCTTTTCCGTTCTTAACATGTAGGAACTTATAGCCTTCTGACTGCAATATAGTCTTCACGATTTCGGCATTGATTTCGTTGTCTTCAGCTAGCAGTATGCGTTTCTTCTTATTGCCTTCTTTAACATCATTATGAGATACGGGTTTTGTCTCAATTAACCTTCCTAAATCATGCTCAAGTTCTCGACGATTAATGGGCTTAGCATGCGTACGCCAGATAAGTTCAGAAACATCATTTTCATCTTCTAGTCGTTCCAGTTCAGCAGAGATAAGAATGATTTTAGGAAATTTATCTGGGTTCATCGCCTTCAACTGTTCTAGCAAATCGACCCCGCTCATCTCTGGCATAGACAAATCAAGAATAATAACGTCGAAAGCCAGTGGGCTGTCTGATAGGTAGGCTTTTGCACTATCATAACTTTGGGGCACAATCGACATGGAGGTAACGACATGCTCAAAATATTCGCGGCTGGTTTGTAAATCATCAACTATCGCACAGCGCAAATTAGCACTGGGTTCAACGTTAATGTCGGGCAGCTGAGATTCTTCCGCTGCCATGGTAAAACTGAAGGTACTTCCTTGACCTACAAATGAAGTTACATTGATGTCGCCGAGCATGAGTTTCGCCAACTGCTTCGCAATACTTAACCCTAGTCCTGTGCCCCCGTATTCGCGGGTGGTGGATTGGTCGGCTTGCTCAAATTTCTTAAAGATATTATCAAGCTTAGATGACTCGATACCAATGCCGGTATCAATAACATCGAAGCTTAAATAATTGCCGTTGGGGCGTTTGGTATAGGTGACCTTTAACGTGACAGAACCTTGTTCAGTAAACTTAATTGCATTACTTAACAAGTTGTGCAGAATTTGCGAAATACGAGTGATATCGCCTTTAATGACGTGAGGTAAGTCAGGGTCTTTTAAGTAATGAAATTCAAGACCTTTTCTTTGGCAGTAAACCCGCTGTAACGACACCACATCGTCCAAGACTTGTAATAGGTCGACTGGCGCCTGTTCAATTTTGATTTTGCCTGCTTCAATTTTTGATATATCGAGAATATCGTTGATTAACACAAGGAGTTGCCTACCAGCAGTTTTGGCTTTTTTAAGGTAAATGTTGCTTTTGTCAGGGTTGTCTATGGCCAACTCGATCATGCCAAACAGGCCGTTCATTGGTGTGCGAAGTTCGTGACTCATGCTTGAAAGAAACTCTGATTTTGCTTTGCTTGCTCTACGAGCCTCATCAGCCGAACTTTCCGCTTGCTCTTTCAAGCTCGTTAGTTTGGCAAATGACCGTTTAACGGTGCGCTCCATAGGAGAAAAGATGAATGCTGCCTCGATACATAATAGAGCGAGTGTGGCTAGCCATAAGTAAACTTCAATCGAAAGAACCACATCTACTCTAGCAGTGGCGTCTTGCTCGAACCGCGCGACGACATAATCAAGCTGTTGTAATAGCGATGTCAGCGCTTGAATATCTAACAGCGTAGTGGGCTGACACTGTGCTGCATCTAAAATTTGATCGGCGCTTTTTATATATTGGCTTACTTTGTTGTCGAGCTGGCCTTCGTTAAAGTAAGTATTAGAGATAGAGGCGGGAAGGTTATCGAGTGACACAAGCTGTTGATGATTTTGTTTGAAACGTGCTAACGATTGCGCCAAATACCTTTGCTCTTCACTGTCTTCGCAAATGTTTGGTGTAGAGGTGAGCAACGCAATACGCTGTGAAAGCATGCGTTGCTGACCCGCGATATTGATAATTTCAGCATCTTTCTTCTGATCACTGATTAATTCGTACAGAACAATAAAAGAAAGAGTGACGAGTGTAGCGGTTAGCAATAACGCAACGATATAACGAACACGTATAGACATAAGGGTAGTAGTGGCACAGTGATAACTAAAAGATAATAGATACCAAGTGGTTACGCAATGTGCCGAGCAAATTACTTACGCTTATGTTGCTCTATTTAATATCGTTCGGGATGTTATTAGGCACCCAGCCTCGCAATACCGCCTCTTTAGTGTAAAAAGCCGCGTTTTTATCATTCAAAAAATGAGAGTTTATTGCTGGTGAGGAGACTGCTTTAGGTGCACCTTCTCCATGAGATTGGTACTCGGAAAATCTTGCTTCTGTGTGGGGATTAAATGGTCTCTTTGTACCTGATGGCGTAGTTCCACCCATAGTAGTCCAGCGCTTTTGGATGATATGACCTGCCATATAGGTGTTGATAAACGTGGTTTTACCTACAGCGTAAGGGTTTGCATATCGGCCATCTGAAAAGGTGGTTGTAGGATGCCAAGGCCTTCCCAGTGCCACGCTTTCATCTGGAACGCCGTGTTCTCTTTCAAGCCTACAGTTATTGAACGTTAACCCATAAGGACGCTGTAAATGAGTGCTTGGGGCGGTAATGTAGCCTGTTAGTCCTTCGCTATCACCGCCAGAATAACGTGTACGGGAAACAATAGAAACGCTTTCAAAAAACGCGGTGCCCTCACCAAAAATAAAGTCAATATGTCCTGCTATTGTTCCGCCTTCAATCAGAGCGCGGTCACCTTTTAAATAGAGGGTATCTTGGTAACCCCAGAGTGCGACATTTTTAAGGTAAGTGCGATCTGAGTTCACATCGGTTTTAAGCGCTACTGCCTGCGTACCTGATAATCGAGTAGGGTCGTCTTTTGCTTTGACCTCGTTACCGGGATAATCAAAATCATTGGTGATAGTGATATTTTCCAGAGTGATATTATCACCTAAAATCTCCACAGTGGCAGTGCGACGAGTTCCCCATTTTTCTTGAGAATTCTCTGCGACTTGTTGACCTGCATATCGATTGAAAACGATAGTCGTTGTTTCTTGCGACTGGCCCACAAAGTGAACATTATCAACGTTTATGACGACACGCTCTCGATAAATGCCTTCGTTAATAAAGACGGTCCATACTTTATCTTTTTGTGGCTTGTGAGACGCGATATAAGCAACAGCTTGGGACACAGAGTTAAAATGAGGTAAAGCGTCCTTACTTACGTCACTGTCATGTGATTTAGCTACCACTACATCCGTCGTTGCTGGCATTGCCGCGCTTAATCCACTGAAAAGTATACCTGCCAGCAACACAAAGGCTGAACTAAGACTGACACGTGCTTTATTAAATTCCATAGTATTTATTCTTCTACAGCCCGTGCTTGTTAAATGGTTGGCTATTAATAAACACATTGTTTATTGAAAGATGCGCTACGTTTTCGATAACGGCATCTTTAAGCGCACGTTTTATCGTTATGTTATTCAACGTCAACCCAGAAATAGGCGTATGGTCATACCCGCGAAGCACGAAGGCCCGGTTAGCTGACGCAACGTTCAAGTTCTCTATAGTGATATCTTCCAGTAGTGGAGGGAAGTTACCGGCATCACCTTCTTCGTAGAAGAAATTCACGACAACAGCGTCTTTCACCGTCCCAATATCGATATTGCGATAGTTTAGATTTTTTAGGTGACCACCCCGAATACTGTTGGTTTTAATTCTAATGCCGCGGTCTAAATCAGGGCTACTCATGGTGCAATGCTGAGCATAGAGATTCTCTACACCGCCGGATATTTCACTGCCGATAACAACACCGCCATGGCCAGCCTTCATCTCGCAATGTTCTATGACGATATTACTGCAGGGAACATTAACCCTTCTGCCGTCTGCATTGCGTCCAGATTTAATGGCAATGCAATCGTCCCCTGTATCAAATGTACAGTTAGAGATAAGAACGTTCGTGCAGCTTTCAGGGTCGCACCCGTCCGAATTTGGGCCGAAACTTTTACAGTACACGTCGTCAACGGTGACGTTCTTGCAAAGCACAGGGTTAACTAACCAAAATGGAGAGCGCAGGATGGTAACACCCTCGATAAGTACATTTTCACAGCGGTAAGGTTGTATAAACGGAGGGCGCAGGTAATTATTTTCAAAAACGCGGTCACTAACGGGTGTCCCGTTTTCTACCATTTCTTGCAGCGTGTCTCTGGTATATTTTTGGTTCTCAACCGGATCGTCACCCCATGTTGAAGCCTTCCACTTACCTTTCCATGGCCACCAGTTGTCTTTCGCCGCGCTACCGTCAAGCGTACCTTTGCCGGTGATTGCGATATTACTTTGCTCAAAAGCATAAATAAGAGGGGAGTAACCCATTAACTCCATACCTTCCCAGCGAGTAAAAACATATGGTTTGTAATCATCAGGATTGGTAGAAAATCGAATTGTTGCGCCTGCCTCAATATGCAAGTTTATATTCGACTGTAAGTGAATTGGGCCGCTGCATAGCCAGTCGCCTTTTGGCACAACCACTTTGCCACCACCTTGGCGTGCGACTTGGTCGATAGCTGCATGTAACGCTTGCTTAAAGTCACTGCCATTTTCATTTAAAAAGTCGGTAACATTAGCTTCGCGCTTTGCAAAGGTGGGGCGCTTTATCATCCCTTTAATAAGGTTTGCTTCGGCGTCCCACTGGCGTTGAGTCCTTCCCGTTTCGGTCACATTTGCACATCCGGATAGGAATGTAGGAACACCTACAGCCATCCCAGAAGCTGCAACAGTGGTGGCGAGACCAGACTTTAAGAAGTGACGTCTGGCATTCGGTGAGTTAGGTCGGACCATCATATACCCCTTTTATTTACAATTTAGCGCTTTTTACTTATTCAAATAATGTGCAGCCAGAATGAATGGGCCTACACCTTTCGCATCGTTTGCTCTGATTGGCTCACTCATGTAGTAGTCGAATGAACCATCTCTATATGGATTTCCACCAAGACCAGCAACAGCGCAAACTTGCTCAAGGCTGATAACGTTAGTTTCTGGATTAACCGAAATCATTTGATCAAGAAGTCCAGCAAACCCTTTTTCTGCATGAGCTTTGTATTCCTCAGGAAGAAACTTAAGGCTTGCACCTTTAGCCATAGCATAGGTCAACATTGCTGTACCTGATGCTTCAAGGTAGTTTCCTTCACGGCTTCCCAAGTCAGTAACCTGATACCAGGTGCCTGAATTATGTTGATAGGTAAGCGTAGCGTCGATAAACGCTTTAAAGCGCCCTTGTAGCCACGGTGTTTTTGGGTGTTCGGCAGGAACAACTTCTAGTACATCCACCATTGCCATAGCATACCAACCTAGCGAACGTGACCAGTGATGTTGAGAAAGACCTGTTTCTTTATCAGCCCACTTTTGCTTTTTAGATGCGTCCCAGCCATGTAAGGGGAGGCCTGTTTTTTCGTCGTAAAGGTGCTCTTCAATGAGTTCAAATTGCAAAAATACGTCGTCTAGCTCTTTCATATCGCCGTACTTAACAATGTATTCAGCGTAGAAGGGGGCCCCCATGTATAGGCCATCAAGCCACATTTGGTCTGGATAGCGTTTCTTATGCCAAAAGCCACCTTGCTCGGTACGTGGGTGAGTAGTAAGCTGCGTTCTAAGTAGGTCAGCGGCTTTTTTGTATTTAGGGTTGCCGGTTTCTTCATAGAGGAAAAACAGCACTTTACCAGGGTTAACCATATCAATATTAAACTTATTGATATCATAGGTTTTGATACTTCCGTCTTGTTGAACCAACATGTCGTAGTAACCTTTTACATAAGACAGGAGACGGGGATCTTTAGTCTCTTGATAGACTTCTGTTATGGCAAGGAGGTTGAGACCGTGAACGTAATCCCATTGTGGCTTCTCATCCCAATCGATTTGCCAAGCTTCTGGGAAACGCACCATCTCAGACTCTATCATTCTCATAGACCATAATTGTGTGTTGTCGAGAGGCATTTGTACCCAATCATTTGCATTAGCAGCGGAAGAAACAAACGCCGTGCAAGCTACAACGGAAGCTGCGCGTAGAATACCTTTTAGCATAACAAACCCTTATTTTTATAACATTGTAAATACACTCTGTGCTACCGGTAGCATAATGGTTTTTATTTGCTCATATGTCAACGGAATTATTTACATTTTTTAACTTTTATTTTACGCGTTTGAAAAGTGTTCAATATGACGTAAGTGGCTGTATTTAGATGTTTTAACTAAAACGCGCATCCTGCTTTGGTTAGTTTCTATAGTCTCTTCTTCTTTCATCATTGCATATCAAATTTCTAGTTATTGTAAATTTTTTCAACAAAATTGTTGCCACCGGTAGCATAACTGTTTAGGATGTAAATCAAATGTAAAGCTTGAGTGTTGTTTTCGAGGTTTACATTATTGCCGAAGAGAAGTTTTGCGTTAACTAGAAAACATAGCTGTACCCTGCAACTCTTCTCATTCAAGGTTTTGGTGGTCTACGAGACCACTATAGAGAATGAATTAGAATTGACGCGTTTTCGCTTCCTTAACAGCCAAGACGTGCTATCGGATAAATGAAAAGCATTGACGGTATCAATCACCAAAATGTTATCCGGTGGCATAAAGGGGAGTGAAATGGTTAAATACGATAAATGTTGAATTTGTGTAAATTTGAATAGTTCACACACGTTTCAAAAGCATCTTCACCTTTTGTCAGTATGCGCGTCTCTTATAAATATAAAAACCGGAGAAACAACAATGTTACCAAAGAAAAAGCAACTCGCTGTTCTTGTTACGCTAGCGTTGTCAGGCGCACATATTCATGCGCAAGAAGCCACAGACGAACAAGCCAGTGAAACCGAAGCGCAAAATATGGAAGTCATTGAAGTATCAGGCTTTCGTGGATCACTTAATAAATCACTGATGGAAAAGCGAACATCAGTTAACAGTAAAGAATCAATTGTTGCGCAAGACATTGGTAAATTCCCGGACTTAAATATTGCTGAGTCAATTCAACGCGTACCCGGCGTAGCCATTTCTCGTGAAGGTGGCGAAGGGCGCCAAATTACTTTGCGTGGTTTGAGCCCTTCATTTACCCGCACAACACTTAATGGCATGGAAGTGCCAGCAAGTACAGATGGTACAGATTCAGGTGGCGGTGTAAACGGTGGGCGTGGCTTTGACTTTAACATTTTCGCTTCTGAATTGTTCAACCGCGTAGATATTCAAAAATCCCCTACTGCCTCTATGGAAGAAGGCGGCATTGCAGGTACGGTTGATCTGTACTCGGCAAAGCCTTTTGATTACGACGGTTTTAAATTCGTTTCATCTCTTCAAGGCGGCTATAACAGCATTACAGAAGAGACCGATCCTCGCGCCGCTTTCATGATCAGCAACCGTTTCGCTGACGACAAAGTCGGTGTGCTTTTCTCGGCAGCGTTCTCAGAGCGTACAGTAAGACAGGAAGGTTTTGGTACCGTTCGTTGGACTACACCGGTTCGCGACGGTGGTGGCATTTATGGCGACACGTCAAACACAGTTGTAAATGGTACACCTGATACCGGGCCATGTCAGATAAAAAATGACGATGATGTTTTAGTTGATGTTGATCCTATCAACTGTTTGTGGACACCTCGACTACCTAGACCTGACTACTTCGGTAATGATCAAGAGCGTGTGGGTTTCACCGGTTCAATTCAATGGGCTGCGACAGACAACTTCACGCTTACGTTAGATGGTTTAGTGTCCAAGCTTGATAACACCCGTACCATGTATAACTTCTTCCATATGTTCAGAAGTACGTTCGAAGATATCACGCCGACCTCTATTACCGTTCACCCTAATGGTAAACAGGTATTAGCGGGCACTTACGACGGCATCAAGTCGCGTATTGAAAGTCGTTTACAAGAATCAACCACAGACTTTAGCCAATTTGTGATTTCTGGTGAATGGTTTATTGGTGAAAGCTTTAAGCTCGATATTGTGGCAGGTACTGCAGAGTCTGACGCTCGTTCAGAGCAATATCGTTACAACATGACGCTACTTGAAGAAACGAGCTATGGTTTTGATTTCAGTGACAATATCAACGCTCCGCAACTTACTTACGGCTATGATGTAAACGATGCAAGCAACTATAATTTAAGCGACGGTCGCTTACGCGCCACCGATGTCTTACGTGAAAACGACACAGTTAAGTTTGATGCCACTTATCTTGGTGATGAAGTGACAATCAAGGCAGGCTTCGCCTACAACGACCGTGTTGTAACCTACAGCGAAGAGCAAATTAATGGCTTCCCAGACCAAGATTCCGCGGTCGGCTTTGTTGAAATGATGCCTGTAGATGACTTTGGTAGTGGCTTTGATGGCCCTCTTGATCCGTTCCTTGTGGCTGACTTTGACGCTATTAACAGCCAATTGCTAGACGTTGTTTGGACACCACGCTCTGCACAAAGCTGGCAAGTAGGTGAGGAAACCTCTGCTGCTTACATCGAGATGGATACAAGCTATGAGATTGGTGACATGTTGCTTCGGGCCAACTACGGTGTGCGTTACGTGAAAACAACCACGACCTCCGAAGGCTTTATTCAAGGTGAAACCGTACAAATTGAAAATGACTACAACAACTTTCTACCAGCAGTTAATTTAGCACTTGAAGCAACTGATGACGTAGTTGTTCGTCTTGGCTTAACACAGTCTATGACGCGCCCAAGCCTGAACTCATTAAACCCTGGTAACCCAAGCTTTGATTATATTAACGGCTCGGTGAGCGTGGGGAACCCATTCCTTGATCCGTTTACGTCGAATAATGTTGACTTTGGCGTGGAATGGTACTTCGATGACGAAGCGCTACTAGCAGCAACAGTGTTCTACAAAGACATTGATAACTGGATTGTTCGCGCATCAGAAGAGCGTTTAGTCGACAGTGCTTACTATGACTTTATCGACAACGATGCACAGTTTGACCCTGTAATTGCGCTAGACCCTCGCACTATTCCATACGAGCATAGCAGTCCAATTAACGCTGAAGACAGAAGTGTGAGCGGTTATGAGTTAATTTATCAGCAGCCGCTAAGTTTCTTACCAGGACTGTTCGAAAACATGGGTATCGTGTCGAACTACACTCACGTTAACGCTGACGACATCGAAGGTATGAGTGAAATATCGTACAACTTTACGGTGTATTACGAAACAGACCAATACGGTGCGCGTGTGTCAGTTAACAAACGCGACGATTACCTGACAGACTTTACTGGCAGCAATGGTAACGTTGCGCATGGTACGACAGGACCTACGCAGGTAGATTTCTCGTCATTTTATAACGTAAACGACGAGCTAACGTTGACCTTTGAAGTCATTAACCTTACCGATGAGTACGAGCGCTTGTTTACCACGGGTGATGGCTCTTTGAACTTGGTACGTGAGTACAACCACACGGGCCGTCAGTTCTTCCTTGGCGCTCGTTATACTATGTAAAAAACAGGCCGGCCAATTATGTTGGCCGGCCTGAGATAATAATTAAATGTTGTGTTCCGTGAAGACGGGTGTGTTTGGCCATCGTAATGATGGCCTTTTTTATGTGCAAAAAGTGTAGGCCGGGAGGAGTTCAGCACGCCTCTACCTCACTTTTCGAGCAATTTGCATCGCAACAATAGAAATATTGAAAAGGAGAAAAGGTGTGAAAAATTCAAGTAAACCCACCACAGGGAAAATATTCAACGCGCTGCGCTACAGTCTTGCAAGCGTTTTTGTTGTATCGAGTACTTTTGTAGTGGCAGACCAGCAAGGCACGAGTACACTTCACATTAGTTACGCGGCGCAATCTAGCGCTTATGCACTTTCCAGTTCGGGAGCCCATAGTGCTCCAATCCAAAGCGCTACTATTAAAGGCAGTGAAGAGGCTGTAAAAGCTCCACCCTACAAAAAGCCAGTTACCCTGCATCTGGTCGGCGACTCAACCATGTCAGACAAGCCTATGTTGTCATATCCAGAACGTGGGTGGGGGCAATTGCTTTCTGAATTCATGCTGCCCAATCTTAATATTAAAAACCACGCGGCTAATGGCAGAAGCACAAAGCGATTTGTAGATGAGGGACGCTGGCAGCTTCTGTTATCCGATCTGTCGGAAGGTGATTTTGTGGCTATTCAGTTTGGTCATAACGATCAAAAACAGTCGGATCCTGCTCGCTATGCCGACCCAGAAACTGCTTATCCAGCTTACTTGAATCAGTTTGTTCAGGATGTTGAAGCGAAAGGGGCATCAGTGATTATCGCGAGTAGTATTTGCAGGCGTCACTTCACTGAGGAAGGTGTGTTAAAACGGACGTTGCTGGCGTATGCCGATGCTGCGAAGAAAGTGGCAGCACAAAATAACGTGCCATTTATCCCAATGAACGCTTTAACTTGCGATTTTCTTGCTCAGGTAGGCGAGCCTAACAGCAACCATTACTTCATCAAGGTGCCCGCTGACCTATATACGCGCTACCCTGAAGGCAAAACGGACGACACTCACTTGAACGTAGTCGGCGCGGCTAAAATGGCGCAAATATTCGTGCGAGAGCTAAAAGCGACAGCGCACCCACTGGCAAAATACGTATATCGAGACACGTTGTAAACTCACATGAAAATGGAGTGGCGCGTTACTGCGGGCGTGCCGCGTTCTTTAGTGGGGTATCGCCTCTATCTTAATTAGCGTACTTGCTTATGGTTATAATGGCAGGAAATAGAAGAGAAAAGAAAGAGGAATGTCACATACCGACTATAGCGACGGTATGTGATTAGTGAAGGCATCACCTGATATAATGGCACCGGGGTAGGTAATCACAGTCGCTGCCACTTTTGCCCCATAGCTCGCGCTCTCAACAGGTTTTCTACCTGCAAGTCGAGCGGCCATATAGCCGCCATTGAATGCATCGCCAGCAGCCGTTGTATCAACCACCTGTTCCACACGCTCTACAGGCACAATACATTGTTCTTGTTGACGGAGTATATGAACGCCAACCGCTCCGTTTTTCATAACGATTTCTTCAATCTGTTTGTCGGCTAAATAGCTAAATATTTCATCAGCATTGGTGTGGCCAAACAGCATTAAATGGTCGTCTGCACCTGGGAACGCTAAATCTGCTGCAGCATAAGCCTTACTCGTCCAGTACTTGGCATCTTCTTGAGATGACCAAAGGCGAGCTCGATAATTAGGATCAAAGGCAATCTTACTGCCTTTGGCCTTGAGGGACGAAATTAGTTCGAAAAGTGTAGCGCGCTGTTCATCATCTAAAATGGCAATAGAGATACCGCTCAAATAAAACCAATCACACGCAAATTCAGCGCCCTTCATAATGTTGAGCGTCTGTGTTGCTGCAGATTGGTTACGCCAATATGCAAAGGTTCTTTCGCCTTCGTTGTCGTTACGGATCATATACAGGCCAAGGTTACGCAACGACGAGCGAAACACTAAATCAGTGTTAATTTCGTGCTCACCCATTATAAACAGCAGCTCATCGCTTAAAAAGTCTGCGCCTATAGCCGTTAAGTAACTAATGGAAGATGAAGGCAAGCAGCGTTTTAAATAAACCGCAGTGTTGTACGTGTCGCCAGCAAAGCTTTTCGCCATCAGATTATTATCTGTGTTTTCATCGCGCGTACTAACTGATGACTCACGCTGAGTGCTTCGAAGCTCTACCATGCACTCGCCAAAAATAACCATTCTTTGGTTGGTATCAACTACGCTCATGCCGCAGCCTCATCAAACAATGTTAGGCTTTGTTGGCATGCCAAAGTAATCGCTTGCCAATTTTGTGCTTCAATAGCTGCCTTCGGCATCATCCATGTACCGCCTACTGCTCGTACATTGCCAAGCGCGAGATATTCATTCGCGTTTTCGCCATTAATGCCTCCGGTAGGGCAAAAGCAAACATCGCTAAATACGCTTGAAATAGCTTTAAGAAAAGGTGTTCCGCCGCTAAGACTCGCAGGAAAGAACTTCATTTCGCGAATGCCTTTTTGGTGCGCCAAAAGAATATCGGCAGGCGTAGCGACACCTGGCAAAAAGGGTGCATTAGAAGCAATCAGTGTATCGAGCAACGTCTCTGAGCTTGTGGGCGTTATCAAAAATTGCGCGCCTGCGTCTAGCGCCTCGAACACGTTGTTGCGATTTAACAATGTGCCCATACCCACAACGAGTTCAGGAAACTGTTTTCTAATGGCTGACAGGGCTTCAAATGCTGCGTCGCTGCGTTTCACTACTTCTATGTTGCACAGGCCGCTATTTGCAATTGCTTCTGCTAGGTGAAGCCCCTCGTCAACAGATTTAGGCTGAATAATAGGGAGTAATGGGGCGCCTTTAAGCATGGAAAAGGTACTTTTCATCACGCGGTTCCTTTTAGTGAATCTAGCGAACTTTCTGTTAACGTAGTGGGAGCAGAACCTTGCTGACCTTCGTTGTTGTTTTCGTGAGATAAAATGTTAAGCAGCTGATTAACTTTTTCGAGCACTTTTTCTTTGAAAGTAGTGTTTACCGACAGTTCGGCGAACATGGTTTCAAGAGAGAGCAATTTTTTTGCAAGTTCTATTGCCTGAAAGTCTACCGATTTTGCTGTAGCCCTTAACATACTATCTAGCGGGTCGGTGATAGTTTCGTTTAAACGTGCCTTGTTATTTACAAATAGGCACCAGGCCGCAACGGCACTGCAGAGCAAATCAATATTTCGTTTTGCTTTTAGGTTATCGCGTACTGTGTCGAGAATTCGAAATGGGATTTTCTGTGACCCATCCCAAGCAATTTGCGACAACAGGTGGCGAATATGCTTATTCTCATAGCGCTTAACAATGTCTTGTGCGTAAGCGTTCAGATCGAAGTCTTGTGTTCCGCTATCGGCATTCTCGTTATCACTGGATAGAGACGGAACAATTTCTTCTTTCAACATGGTTTGAATCAGTTGCTTTATGGCTGGGGTACGCATTGCGTCGAATACGGTTTCCTTGCCAAGCAATAACCCTATGTAGGCCAGTGTTGAATGTGTGCCGTTTAGAATGCGAAGCTTCGCTTTCTCAAAGAAGCTCACATCATGAGTAAAAGTAACGCCAACTTTATCCCAAGCAGGTCGTGGGCCAGAAAAATTATCTTCAACCACCCATTGCGTAAAAGCCTCTCGCTGAATAGGCCAGTTATCAGTTAAACCCAGCTCAGCGGCAACGTTGGCTTTAAAGCTGTCTTCAGTTGCTGGCGTAATACTGTCAACCATAGTGCAGGGGAAGGCAATGTTCTCGCTGATCCATTGGCCGAGTGATTCATCCGTTTTATTGGCGAACTCGGTCACCGCTTTTTGCAGCTTTTTACCGTTGTCTGACACGTTGTCACAGCTGATAATGGTAATATCTGCATAGCCTGCCTGCTTACGTTGTGCTAGCGCTTGTACAATTAGGCCAACTGCACTTACCGGTGTTTCTGGCGTGACTAAATCAGCTTTAATATCCGGATGATCAGTATCTAGATGACCTTGCGCATTAAGGCAATAGCCCTTTTCTGTCACGGTAAGCGTCACAATTTTAGTTTGCTTGTTTACCAGTGCAGCGACAATGTCTTCACGATCATGTGCTAATGTAGAAAGGGTTTTAATTGCGCCGATAATGTGGGTTTCAGGCTCGTTATCAACAATACACAACGCATAGAGATTGTCTTGTGTACTCAACGCTTCTTTAAGAGATGCGCTGCGCATTGACACACCGTGAATGCGCCAGTCACCGCCATAAGCCAGCGCCTTTTCGGTATAATACGCTTGGTGCGCACGGTGAAAGGCACCTGGACCAATATGCACAATGCCACAACCGGTTGCTTCCAGATCGTAATTTGGTTTACTTACGCTGTCACTTAAAAGAGGTAGCGTTGAAATTGATAACGGCTTTGTCATGATTACCCCAGTTTGTACGCTTGTTTAGCAAAATCATAAGTGAGTTTTCTGGCAATGCTGGCCGCTTCTGTTTCACTGATGCGGTGCTCCACAACTAGCTGTGCAAGGAAGCGACAATCAATACGTCTGGCAACATCGTGACGTGCAGGAATAGACAAGAACGCGCGCGTATCGTCATTAAAACCAACAGTATTGAAGAAACCTGCGGTTTCTGTCACTTGATGTCTAAAGCGCAACATGCCTTCAGGGCTATCGTGGAACCACCAAGAAGGACCAAGTTTCAGGCAAGGGTAGTGGCCTGCAAGTGGTGCTAATTCACGGCTGTACGTGGTTTCATCTAATGTAAATAGAATAATGTCGAGGTTAGGCTCGTTACCGTATTTACCGAGTAACGGGCGAAGCGCTTTAACAAAATCTGTTTGCATTGGAATGTCGTGGCCTTTATCGCGACCAAACTGTGTAAAGAGCTGACTGTTGTGGTTTCTAAACGAACCAGGGTGAATTTGCATCACCATGCCGTCTTCTACACTCATTCCCGCTAATTCGGTAAGCATTTGGGCTCTAAATAGCTCTTGCTCTTCAGCGTTACTGTTTCCGCTTCTTACTTTATCGAATAAAGCAATACACTCAGCTTCACTTAAATCAGCTGTGTTCGCCGTTGGGTGTCCGTGATCTGTTGCTGTCGCACCGTGCTCTCTAAAGACGGCACGTCGTGCACGAATTGCGTTCAGGTAGCCCTGCCAGGTTGCAGTGTCTTCACCGGTGAGTTCACCAAGTTTCTCAATGTTTGAAACAATATCTTCGCGTGAAGCATCGACTACATCATCAGGTCTAAAGGTGGTGATAACCCGCTTTGCCCACGGTGTATCTTTAATCGCTGCGTGATGGGGAAGGTCATCAAGCGCGCCTTCGGTGGTAGCAATCACTTCAATATTGAAGCGGTCCATCAGCGCACGGGGTTTAAAGTCATCCCCTTGAAGCTGCGCAGTGATGTGGTCGTAATAATGCGTTGCGTTGTCGCTACACAACATCTCTCGCAAACCAAATACATCGTGAAATACAGTGTCTAACCACAAACGCGATGGTGTGGCAGCAAATAGATGATAGTTATCTGCCAGAAGTTTCCAGATTTTACGTGGATCCTTTTCCGTTTCGCCGCCGTCCCAACGTGGCACACCAATATCGGTTAATTTAATACCTTGGCTATACAGCATTCTGAACACATAGTGATCAGGGGTGATAAACAACTCGGTTGCATTGGTGAAATTATTGTTTTGTGCAAACCAACGTGGGTCAGTATGGCCATGTGGACTTATGATAGGGAGATCTCGAATTTCCTTATACAGCGCCTTTGCAACACTTCGGGTTGCTTCATCGGCAGGAAAAAGTCTATCTTCATGTAATAATATCGATTCCATAACGCTCTCTTTTAGAGGGTGACGCCACGTTTCCAAATAGCAATCTCATGGCTGCCATTCTTCTCGTTGCAGGTTTGTTGACCAGATGCCACTGCCAAACAATGTTGGAGTAGCGCTTCGGCACACTTATCGATAGAGACGCCTTCCAGAACTTGTCCAGCGTTAAAATCTATCCAATGTGGCTTCTTATTAGCGATATCTGAATTTGACGATATCTTGACTGTGGGTACAGGAAAACCAAGGGGCGTGCCTCGGCCTGTGGTGAATAAAACGATATGTGCCCCCGATGCTGCCAACGCCGTTGAACTAACGGCATCGTTACCAGGTGCTTGTAATAAACTTAAGCCTTTGTCTTGCTTTGGCTCGCCATACTGCAAGATAGACTGAATAATAGAGGTTCCACCTTTTTGAACCGCGCCGAGTGACTTTTCTTCTAGCGTGGTTAATCCGCCAGCTTTATTGCCTGGAGACGGGTTTTCGTAAATAGGTTGGTTGTGGGCGATAAAGTAGTTCTTAAACTCATCAATCAGCGAGTTAAACGCCTCAAATACGTCTTTGTTTTTAGCGCGATTCATTAAGAGCTGTTCGGCACCAAACATTTCTGGCGTTTCGGTTAAAATGACCGAGCCACCTAGATTACACATTAAATCGGTAACACGCCCTACTGTTGGGTTGGCAGTAATACCGCTAAAAGCGTCGCTACCACCACACTTCATGCCTAAGGTTAATTCGCTAGCGTCGATAGGCTCACGTTTGTCATTAGCCATTACTTTTAACAAGTCATAAACCGCATTGACGCCTTCTTCTAACTCATCTACCACTTCTTGTGCGTTGTAGAAGCGAACCCGATTTGCCGGTTTATCAACGTGAGGCAGTAAACTCTTAAGCTGATTGTTTTCGCAACCCAAGCCTACAATTAACACCGCACCAGCGTTCGGGTGAGATGCGAGAGAGGCTAAGATAGTGCGCGTGTCATCTAAATCATCGCCCAGCTGAGAACAGCCAAAAGGGTGGGTAAATGCGCGGAACCCGTCGCACTCGCTAGCGAAACGGCGATTACATTCGTTGGCAATACGGTCTGCTGTTCGATTTACGCAGCCTACGGTATTGATGATCCATACTTCATTGCGAATACCCACTTTTCCATTTTCTCTTCTGTAGCCCATGAACTGTAACCCAGAAGTAAGATGGTTTTGTTTTGAAGCGGTATTTGACGGCGCGTAAACGTATTGTTCAGTGCCTTTTAACTTGGTCTTTGCGTTATGGCTGTGAACATGTTCACCAGAATTAATTTGGCTTGTTGCAGCACCAATGCTGAAACCATATTTTACGATGTCGCAACCGTCTGACAGGGTAACTAAGGCAACTTTATGGCCAGCAGGAATGTCTTGGCTAACTGTAATGTCATATTCCGCGATGTAAGTGCCAGCCACGATAGGGCAGGTTGCAACCGCAACGTTATCGTTATTATGCACTTTAACTAGTTGTGTTTTAACGTCCATTACAAGTCCTGCTTTATCTTTACGGCTTATTTAACTGCTAAGCGTTGTTAAATAAGCACTGTGTATTTAAAAAGAGCGATAGATTAGAAAACGTTGCTTTTTACGCTCTGTTTACAAATTGTTTATTTTTAACATTCTTTTCTATTGTCGTGCCACCGGTGGCATAATAGGTCGAAAAAGAAGTGTTAGCAACACTTCATTGTAAAAAATCACACTTTTTTGATTGAATCGCGAATAATTAGGTGAGGTTTGACCAGATACGTTTCGGTTTCACTAACTTCACTGCCTTCGATATGCGCGATGATTTTACGCGCTGCGATAGCTGCCATATCACCAACGGGACGTTGAACAGTGGTAAGGGCAGGGATTACGCGGGCAGCAAGTAAGTTGTCATCGAATCCCGCGACGGATAGTTCGTCAGGTACGGTTATTCCCATTTCATGAGCCACTTTCAATACGCCTGCTGCCATTTCATCGTTGTTTGCAAAAATAGCTTTAACTCGAGGTGACTGAATAAGCAATTGACGCGCGCATTCTATACCGCTTTCGAAGCTGTTTTTACCCTCAATTACCCTGTTTTTAGGTACATCGACACCCAGGCCGTTAAGCGTTTCAACAAAGCCTTCCAAACGCTCTTTTGAGGAATAATACTGTTGCGGACCGCTGATGATACCAATGTCTTTATGACCTAGTGAAACCATATAGCGCGCTAAATCACTTAAAGCAGCTCTGTCGTCACTCACTACGATATTTTGATGGTCATCTAAATCTACTGACGCCATTCGCACATAGTTAATGCTCTTTTGTTGCAGCGCGTCGGCTAATAACTTCGATTCGGATACCGGTGGCAATATGATGACACCGTCTATGTTTGAACGACGTACAAAGTTAATACAGTCTTCTACAAAACCTTCGGCATTATAACTACAAGGGTGTACAACTAACTCATAACCCTTTTGAGAACATATGCTTAACACGCCTCTTTGCACTTGGTCGATATACAAGGCATCGGGGTTGTCGTAAATTAGGCCTATCAAGTATGAGCGGCTAGTACTTAAACCACGCGCTTGCTTGTCAGGGGCAAACCCCGTTTCTTGAATGACCGCTTCAATGCGCTCACGTGTTGCTTTTCCCACATTGGTCGCACCGTTAATGACGCGTGACACGGTACGCTTTGAAACACCTGCTAGGGCTGCAACATCATTGATAGTCGGGCGCTTGTTCATAATTCTCTGTTTTTCCGCGCTATTATGTCGTTACTTCCAATATTACCACACAAATACGGGCAATATGTTTTTGTTACTCAAAAGTGAAAGTTCGTGTGATCAAACTACGCCTGACCACACCTTTCAGTTTTAATGATTCTACCTTACTAAAATCCTAGTGCACGTGGTAGCGCTTCGCTGAACCATGCGACATACGTAACTAGCATAAGAACGACAAACATAGCCACATATAAAGGTATTAGCGGTCGAATGATGTTCTCAAGTTTGGTTTTGGCAATGGCACAGGTAATGAAAAGTACGGCGCCGACGGGCGGTGAGCATAATCCAATAGACAGGTTGAGTACGAGCATGATGCCGAATTGCAGTTCGCTCATTCCAAGTTCTAAGGCCACCGGCAAAAATATGGGCGTAAAAATAAGGACGGCAGGTGTCATATCCAAGAATGCACCAACTACGATAAGCAATAGGTTGATTAAGAGAAGAATAAGTAATGGGTTATCGCTTATCGACAACAGTGCGTTACTTAAGGTTTGCGGAATGTTCTCAAAAGACAATAGCCAAGACATCGCCGTTGAGGCCGCGATAAGCAGCATTACAATTGCCGTCGTTTCTGCCGCCTTCAAGAAAATATCAGGTAGGGCTTTCACATCCACTTCTTTATAAAACACCACAGCTAACAGCAATGAGTAAACCACCGCAATGGCACCTGCTTCAGTAGCGGTAAAAACGCCGCCCACAATGCCGCCAATCACTAAGAATATGAGGAATAGGGAAGGGAGTGCTGCGATAGTTTTTTCGACAACTACTTTAATAGGAAGTCGCGGCGATAGGGGGTATCCCTTCATTTTTGCGTAGATAAAGCACACCAGCATGAGCGCTAGACCCACCATAATGCCTGGAATATAGCCAGCCATAAAAAGGGCGGCGATGGATACGCCACCGCTAGCGATTGCGTATACAATTAAGATATTACTTGGTGGAATTAACATTCCCGTAGTTGATGCAGCGGCAGTGACCGCTGCGCTAAAATTCGGCTCGTAGCCAGCTTTCTTCATTTCGGGCAACATGAAGCTGCCAATAGCAGACGTAGTCGCTACTGCAGACCCTGAAATTGCACCAAACAGCATGCAGGAAACAACATTTACTAAGGCTAAACCACCGGGAAGGGCACCAATAAGCGCCATTGCACATTCAATTAATCGCTTGGCTATCCCGCCGCGTCCCATGATAAGGCCAGATAAAACAAAAAATGGGATTGCCAAGAGCGCAAAGCTATTCAGACCACCTGCCATACGCTGGGCAATAGTAATGGTAGCCGGAGCAATGTCCATGCTCATTACCATAGCAAGCAGCGTGGCTACACCAATGCTGATTGAAATGGGAACATTTAAAAGAAGGAGTACGAAAAAGGCGACGACTAAGATAATACCGGTCAGTTCCATTACGCTGACTCCTTATTGTTGTTTCGCCAAAGTGCAGTAATGTTAACCAGTGCATAGGCAATGATAAGGCCTCCAGATAAGGGAAGCACGCTATAGATAAAGCCCATTTTCACACCTAGCGCTGCTGAGATTTGCTCTAGCTCTAATGTAAGAGACGCTAGTTCAGCGCCGCCGTAAACCATCACCAAAACACAGAAGATAATGACAATGACTTCAACGCAGGTAAGTAGAAGGCGTTTCACTTTACGAGACTGACGCTCAACAATTAAGTTGAACCCCAAATGCGCGTTTTGGCGATAGGCGTAGGCCGCACCTAAGATGCCAATCCAAATAAGTATGAACCTAGACAACTCTTCGGTGACCGAAGCGGGGTCTTTAAGTACGTAACGTGAGACCACTTGCCAAATTACGGTAAGTAAAATACTTACCATGGCAATAATAAGGGTGCCGGCTAAGGCTTTATCGATGAGGCGTATTATTGTCATTGTTACATCGCTTTTATTTGCGTAATTAAGTCGCCAATTGGCGTGTCTTCAAAGCTCTTATGAAAAGGCTTTACCGCTTCAACGAAAGGCGCTTTATCAGGCGTAATAACTGTGACGCCTTCGGCTTTTACCTTTTCTAAAGAGGCTTGCGTAGATGTTTTCCAAAGTTCGCGTTGGTATTCAACAGAGTCTTCCATTGCTTTGGTTAGCCACGTTTGCTGCTGTTCATTCAAACTTTCCCATACCGGCAGCGATGCCAGCATGACGTCTGGAACACTGGTATGCTCGTCAAGGCTGTAGTAACGGGCAATTTCATAGTGACGTGAAAGGTAGTAGCTGGGCGGGTTATTCTCTGCGCCGTCTACAACGCCTTGCTGAAGCGCAGTGTACAGTTCTCCCCAAGCAACGGGGGTTGCAGCTCCTCCCAGTGCGCGAACTGTTGCTACTGCAGTAGGGCTGTTCAACACGCGAATTTTGAGCCCGTTCAGATCGCTTGGTGTTTCTATTGGTTTATCGTTGGTGTAAAAACTACGGCTTCCCGCATCGTAATAGCCGAGACCTTTAAGTCGGAAGTCTTCAACACCAGATAGCAACTCATCGCCTAAATCGCTGTTTAATACACGCCAGAAGTGTTCGTTATCGCGGAAGATGTAGGGAATGCTAAAAATCTTCATTTCGGGAGCAAACCCTTCCAGAGGACTTGCCGACACCTTAGTCATGGCGAGTGAGCCAATCTGCAGCAGTTCTACCATCTCCCTCTCGGTTCCCAGCTGGCTGCTCGGGTAAATAACCACACTCATTGTACCGTCAGAATAGTAATCTAGGCGCTCGCCAAGATATTCCATTGCTTTATGTACTGAGTGTTGAGTGTCCAACGTATGCCCCAAGCGCAATACGGTGACTTCGCCTTTCAGTTCATTTTGCGAACACGCCGAGGCTAGCAACAGGGCCGTGGCTGACAGTGTGAGTTTTATATACCGCAACATAATCATTACACCTATTTAGAGCAGGGCTGCTTAACGCAACTGTGAAGGCGGAAACTTATCCATATCATCGTAATCCAGGTTTTCACCTGCCATTCCCCAGATAAATGCATAGCTTCCAGTACCTACACCACAATGAATGGACCAAGGTGGCGATACCACGGCTTCTTCATTCGCTACAAAAATATGGCGAGTTTCGTGAGGTTCGCCCATGAAGTGACATACGCGGCTTTCGCTATCCATATCAAAGTAAAAGTACACTTCATTGCGTCGGTCATGTTGATGAGCTGGCATGGTATTCCAGACAGAGCCTGTATGCAGACGCGTTAGGCCCATTTGAAGCTGACAAGTATCGACAACAGTATTGATAAGTAACTGTTTGATATCACGCTTGTTGGAGGTTTCCTGACTGCCTAAGTGAAGGATGTTTGCATCTGTGCTGCCTATTTTTTTGCAGGGATAGGCGTGGTGAGCCGGCGCCGAGTTTAAGTAATATTTGGCAGGATTGGACGCGTTGTCCGACTCAAAAATGACTTCTTCATTGCCTTGTCCGATGTACAAGGCCTCTTCATTATCTAGGTGATAAGTGGTGCCTGAAACAGTAATGGTTCCAGGCCCGCCGATATTAATTACACCGACTTCGCGACGGGCGGTAAAGAACGGCATCTTTAACTGATCTTCAATGGTTTCTAGCGTTAGCGCTGACGTTGTCGGTACGGCACTTCCAAGCATAAAGCGTTCGTAGTGGGTGTATATCCATACGACTTCACCTTGTGTCATTAGGGTGTCGACTAAAAACGCGTCACGCAATTCTTGCGTGTTGTAAGCATTGGCCTCTTTACGACCGATAGCATATCGGGTGTCTATTTTCTTGCTCATGTCTTTTCTATCGCTCATGGCTGTATCCCCCATTCGTTAATTAACGTGCTAGAAAGCCGCCGTCGACAGCAAGGATATGGCCGTTTACGTAATTGCTTGCTGCGCTCGCAAGAAATACTGCCGCACCTGCTAAATCATCACTTTCCCCCCAGCGATTAGCTGGAATGCGGGCACAAATTTCAGCACTGCGCGTTTCATCATCTTGCAGTGCTTGGGTGTTATCGGTTTTGATGTAACCTGGCGCAATTGCGTTCACCTGCACATTATATTGGCCCCATTCGTTTGCTAGCGCTTTCGTAAGACCCGCGATGGCGTGTTTACTCGCTGTGTAGGCAGGAACGGTGATGCCACCTGTATAACTTAACATTGATGCAATATTGATGATTTTGCCTTGTCCCCGTTCTACCATCGTCTTGCCAATAGTTTGGCTAAGTAGGAAAGCTGAATCGATGTTGACAGCAAGCACGTTTTTCCACTCGTCAAAAGGAAAGTCGGTTGCTGGTGCTCTGAAAATAGTGCCGCCGTTATTCAGCAAGATGTCGATGTGTCCTTTAATGCTTAACGCATCTTCAGCAAGTTTAACTACCGCGTCGGCATTAGCGAGGTCGGCATCTAATGCCATGGCTTGACCTCCTTCACTTTGAATTTTACGTAGTGTCTCGTCACATCCACCTGGTCGAGAACTGGCGCAGATGACGAAGGCGCCAGAAGTGGCGAGTGCTAAAGCAAGCGCTTGGCCTATACCTCGACTTGCTCCGGTCACTAATGCGGTTTTACCTTCTAGGCTAAAGTTGACCATGTAATTCACCTTTCACTAAATGGTTCATGGGTATGACGAATTTTATCGACATACTAAATTGAAAAATCTCGTTAACAAAATTTAAAATAATTGCCACCGGTGGCATTTGTCAATATATTGTTTATAAATATCGTTAATTAGTTAAATGCGTTAACAACCGATGGAGAGCATAAAAGTGATGAAATTTAGTAAGATAGGTCTAATTTTGGTGCCATTATTGGCAAGTTGCTCACAAGGGGATATAAATTCGGCTTTGTCTGTTAAGGTCAAAAATTCGGCAGACGGAGGTAGCGGCGATCAAATTTTCGAAGTATCTCTGCCCCCGCAATATTCGGGGTGGAAGTTAAAGCAATATCCGTCAGAATGGATAGAGAATAGCGAAGGGCAAGCGGTGTTACTAGGTGCAGCATCCATTGCGCCAGGAAGTAGTGCGTCATTGGAACTTATGCCACCTGAGCAAGCTACGAATGTTAACCTCCAAGACCGGGCGCACGCTGAACTTTCCGTAAGAACAGGAGGAGAGTGGCAAGACGCAGTATATAGCGCTGAGGGTTTTTCTTTTGAAGAAGTTACCTCATTCACATCGCCTCCGCAATTGACCGATCATTCTTACTTTTTGCGTTACGAAGGACCAGGCTGGGAGTCTGATCAAATGGGCTATCGCCTTTATCTTGATTGGCGTAACGCTATTGATGTCTTTGTTAAAGCGAACGACAGTGTAGTATTACCTGAGGTGGGGCAAGACGGCTACGATAGCTATCATAATTTATCTTCGTGGGGCGGAGACGCGCTTAAAGTTGGTAAATCGTTGGGCGTGGGTGCGCTAGGTCGATTAACAGAACAAGAAACCCAAGATTCCTCAACGCAGACAGTCATGCATTTTCAGCATGTAGAGAATACGCAATACCAATTGGTATCGAATTCTCAGTTGCGGGCTGAGTTCGAGGTTGGCTACGAAGGGTGGTCATCGTCTGATGCGAAAGCGGACAGCATCGACGTTACCACGCACTATCGAATTGATGCGTTTGACCCCACCACCCACATCAGCGTTTCTGTATCAGAGCCATCGGATAATATTGTCGCAGGTCTAGTGGCGCATGATGGAATGCAGGTGATTAAAGCCGAGCGTGGTGAGTGGGGCGTTGTAGCGACTTGGGGAACGCAAAGTATCTTGGCAGATAATGACAACTTAGGATTGGCCGTTGTTTATCGGTTAGATCAGGTCGAAAAGGTATTCGAGGGTGAACATGACCACCTTGTATTGTTCAAACCTTTAACCACTTTAGACTATAAAATTCTCGCGGTTTGGCCTAAGCGCAGCAGTGATGTACAAACTGCAAAGCAGTTTGAAGATTATCTGGTTAATAAATTAAAGATGTATATTCATCCTCTTACCGTCTTAAACTAAGTATTACTTAGCGACCGGGCTAGCGGGCCGTAGCGAAACGCGTAGCCCGTTAGCTTATATTATGTCTTTCTCTAATTGCCTTCTCCAACTACCCTCTTTTTCCATTTTTAGCCCATCCAACTTTCAAGCAGTTATGTCCTGTTGTGTTCACGGGCACAAAGCTCTGACCAGTATTTATTGTGAAACAAATAATTCATAAACTGACTGAGTGGTTCAGGTTTTCTTGATTGAGTATTCAATAATCCCAATGATTACAGCGCCTTCGTAAATCTTCGCATTTGTTTTATTCGTTTTTTCAGACCCTTGTGTCAATAAAGCTTCATTTTGGTGTCAATTCACTGTCACCGGAATGTCACAAATGTCCTCCAGACTTTCGCCCGCTAAGACCGTTTACTGAGGTGAGTCTTCTGCTTACCTCCACTCAACATCGAAAACAAGTATAAGCAAGGAACTATAATGAAAAGCGAAACTCTTCGTGGAATTAAGTATTCAGCGATAGCACTGGCTGTAACACTAGGGATGACTGCCTGTTCACTGGAAGGTGACGATGGCGAAGACGGTGTACAAGGCCCTGTAGGTGAGCAAGGCCCGGTAGGAGATCAAGGCCCGGTGGGCGATCAAGGTCCTCAAGGTGATAGTGCAGGTACGCTAACACGTATCGCTACGGTTCCACTTGGTGCAGAAGTGACCGGTATATTCTTAACAGACGAAGGCGATTTATTTTTAACGTTCAGCACCCGTCTGGCACTAATGCGGCGACAACCAGTGTAAATGCAATGCCTATCAACACCGGTACAGTGGGCGTGCTTGCAGGTGCTAACTTCAACAATCTGCCAGTAACATTACCAAATTCACCTGTACCAAGCTCAGATGAAGAAAAAGAGCTGGTGGTTTCTGCCATTGGTCAATATCAAGTACTCGGACAAACGGGCGACACTTTCGGTACTGATTTACCAGAAGGCTTAGGTCACATCTACACGTTGGATGGCGAAGAGTTGGTTCTTGAAAATGACATGCCTGACTTTAACGGCTTCATCTCAACCGCCGAAGGCGAAGGTTACCTTTTCTCGAACTGGGAAGAGCTTCCTGGCGGTATGAGCCGCATGAAAGTTGAAAAAGACGAGTTTGGTATGTGGGAAGTAACTGAAGCCATGATGCTGGATTTCTCGCCAGTATGGGGAACGGCGGCAAACTGCTTTGGTTCAATGTCACCTTGGGGTACGCCGCTTACTTCAGAAGAGTGGGTGGTTGATTCGGCGGTGGATACGACAACATCACCAAGCTGGAATAACCCAGAGGCCGTTTCTACAGATGCGCGCTTAGGTCGTATGTGGCAAATGACAGCACCTGATGCACCAAACCCTTACAACTACGGCTACATTGCAGAAGTAACAGAGCCATTGGCTGATGAGCCGGTGATTGTTAAGCACTTCACGATGGGCCGTTATGAGCATGAAAATTCAACGGTCATGCCTGATGGCAAAACGGTTTACCTTTCTCAAGATGATACGGGTGGCGTACTGTTTAAGTTTGTCGCAGACACAGCTGAAGACTTATCGGCAGGTACACTTTACGGCGCTAAGCTCACTCAGGACGCAGGTCAGAATGATCCTGCGACAACTGGTTTTGCGGTTGAATGGGTGGAATTAGCTAGCGGTGATAACCTGACTATTCGCGCGTGGATTGATGAATACAATGGTATTGGTACCGACGATTACGTGGATGGACAAAGTTCTTACATTACTATGGCCGACGTTCAAGCATGGGCTGATGGCGATGCGACTTATCCAACGGTAGAGGAAGGTGGCTCTAGCGTAACAGCAGGACAGCCAATGGATAACCGCGTAGCGTTCTTAGAGAGTCGTGCAGCGGCTCGTCTTAAAGGGGCTACCGCAGAGTGGAGAAAACTGGAAGGTATTTCAATCAACCAGAAACGCGCAAAGGAAGCGGTTGAAGGTGTAGATACTATCGAAGGTGAAGTGGTAGAGAATGCATACCTTTACATCGGCATCGCTGATATCGACAACACAATGATTGACGGTGAAGGCGATATGCAGCTTTCAGCTCGCGTTAAAGACTGTGGTGGTGTTTATCGTGCCAAGCTTGAAGAAGACTATAACATCTCTCGTATTGAACCTGTGGTGATGGGCGGTACGTACCGTTCAAGCCTAACTGGCGCCGAGCGTTGTGACGTTGAACAGCTTTCTCAACCAGATAACGTAGTGGTGATGAACGACGGCCGTATTCTTATCGGTGAAGACGGTTTCCAAGAAAACAATACGCTTTGGATGTATGAGCCAGCAGATAAGTAAGTTTTCTTTTTAATTTAAAAATACTCCGGGCACTTATGTGCCCGGATTTTTCCGTTGTGACGATTATGAAAATGTTAAAAATAACTTCAGGTGTAGGCATTCTGCTTTCACTACTTATCAGTGCAGGATGCACTGATAACACGGGTACTGACGTGAACAATCAGTCAAACTATGAGCAAAACTCAACAAGCTTTACAGTTGACAAGCAACTGCCTCCTTCTACTCACGAAAAGACCGACAGCACCCACGCTTATCCTTATCAAGAAGGCGATGCTATTCCCGCTTTGGCATATATTGAACACGATGAAGTGTATAACCCTGAATCGGTTATTCCTCCCCAGTGTTACACCAAAACAGAAGGTGTTAACAACCCATGTTATGCATGCCACCAAAGTTACGACTCAATGGAAAAGCGTCCTAATCAAATGGGCGATGGCACGTTACAGGGCAACTACGAATTTTCTGACGTAGGGTTAACAAACAGCTGGAAAAACCTGTTTATTGACCGTACATCACTAATTGCGGGCATTGATGATGCCACGATTAAAAAATATATAGCGCAAGACAACTATACCGCTTCGCTTAACAATGACGCCATGCCAGACTACATGCGTATTGAAAATTTGAGCGCCGCTGACAAGGCATTCGATGGCGACGGTTTTGCTAAAGATGGCAGTGGATGGGTATCGTATAATTACAAGCCTTTCCCAAGTACTTTTTGGCCGACTAACGGGTCAACCGGCGATGCTATGATCAGGCTTCCTGAAAGTTTTCAAACGCTAAAAGGCAAGCATAATAAGGCTATCTATACATTGAACCTAAGCTTGGTTGAAATGGCACTTAAAGAGCTGGATACGTTAACTGTGGCGCCGGTCAACGAATTAGTGTTGAACCTTGACGTAAACCAAGACGGAAAACTTACCAATTCAGTGACTGAAATCGCTCGTTTGTCGCATTATGTTGGCGACGCAAGCGATGTTCCGCTAGCGCACATGCTTTACCCCGAAGGTACAGAATTCTTACATACCGTGCGCTACATTGGCGTGGATGAAAACGGGAATATTTATAACGCGCCGCGTATGAAGGAAGTGCGCTACATGAAAAAGCATATGTTCAGAAGCAGAGAAAGCTTAGCGTCTGCCTATTATGCGGAAGCAAAAGATAAGCATTTTGAAAAGCTGCCCCAAACCCGCTACCTAGGTGAAAAAGGGATAGACAACGGCTTTGGCTGGACAATTAATGGCTTCATTGAAAATGAGCAGGGCGAACTTCGTGCACAGCACGATCAAGAGCTTGCGTTTTGTAACGGCTGTCACAAAACCGTTGGGTCAACCTTCGATCAAACATTTTCATTTGCCCGAAAAGTACCTGGAGAAGCGGGGTGGGGCTATATAAACCTGCGTGAAATAGAAGATGTGCCGAATATCAACGAGGAAAAAGGCGAGTTTCTCACTTACATGGAGCGCGTAGGCGGTGGCGATGAGTTCCGTCAAAACGGAGAAATGCTGGCCAAATGGTTTGATGAAAAAGGCATGGTCAAGGTGGAAGAATTGCAGCGTGCCAAGTCAGTGTACGACATCATTGCTCCTTCACCAGAGCGCGCGTATGCGTTGAACAAAGCGTATTTGACCATAGTGAAAGAGCAAAGCTATTTGTTCGGTCGCGACGCAACGCTGACTAAGGCGACTAATGTGTTAAGCACTATTGATGCCGAACAGCCACCGCTTAAGCCTGAACATCGTTTCAAGTGGGATATGCGACTTAACTGGCAACAAGAAAAGCCAAGCGCCATTGCAGAAGCTCGGTAGCGCTTGTTTATTTAGAAGATAACGCTCGCGGCTAGATGTTAGCCGCGGGTAAAATTTCAAACTGAATCGGTTTGTAACGGAAGTTATTTGACTCGCCCGCTGAACACGCGGTTAACCCTACGATTAGATCCATCTTTGCTTCAAATATTGTGTAATCACCGGCATTAGACTTAGGAGGAAGAACAGATATTTTACCCTTGGCGTCTACCTCCACATTCATAAAGGTATTGAATGTGGTACAAACGTGATGCTCTGGGATGTCAAACTCTGAAAAAGCCGCGACTAAATTGCCGTGGCACCCAGGTACAGGCTCTTCATTGGGATAAAAATGCTTAAACGTGTCAACACTGCAAGGAGTC
This sequence comes from Alteromonas sp. KUL17, assembly GCF_006538305.1. Taxonomy (NCBI): domain Bacteria; kingdom Pseudomonadati; phylum Pseudomonadota; class Gammaproteobacteria; order Alteromonadales; family Alteromonadaceae; genus Alteromonas; species Alteromonas sp. KUL17. The sequence continues at coordinate 35,960 of NZ_BJKJ01000004.1, read as the reverse complement.
AAAAGAAAGTCATGGTCTTCTACAGTGTCTTCAATAATTTCGAGCATCACGTTACTTTGATTAGAGTATAGCAAGCTGCCTTTTTTGAATTGGATGCTTTCATTGTAATCTAAACTTCGTCCTGAAGAGACAAACTCATTTTTATCGTGTTCATTGAACGCATAGAGGTCGGCCACTTGTTCACCTTCTGGATCAATAACTTTAAGTCTTTCCCCTTTTTTCATAGTAAATGCAGTGCCGCTTCTTGGCTGTATAGTTTGTAACATTATGTGACTTGTCCCTTTTATTTAGGTTTAGTGCTTAATCCGCTTGAACGGGCATTCCCAGTTTTCGGAATGTTTTACACCACTATATTGATATACCTCTGAGCTATCACCATGGTTTGCTAGTAGCTCATTTTTACTTCCGCAGTACGCGGTATCTCGTTTACGAATGTGGTCTTTGAATGCTTCAAAACGCTTCTGCTTTCTCAACATGTCAAATTGCTCGTGTAAATTAAACACGATGGCAGGGTAGGGAAATCGACGGCTTTTTCTTGATGCATTTGGATGCAGTCCAACTACAAAGAAACCCTTTCCGCCTAAACTCAAGCTAAACTGAGCGTTATGAGGGTCACTTGATACTTTACTATCCCAAGGTTTTAAACAGGCGTCAATCTCGTGTAAACGCTGCAATTTTTCCCATAAAACCCGATCAAATTCAGTTTCGCTTATCGTATCTGGAAGCTCAAAAGTTGCGACCAAAGAGGAGTACATGTCCCGTTCAAGATCAAACGACTCTACAAATTGGTGAATTGACGCCAACATATCTGTCTCATTGAGAGGACAGCGAATATCGTCGTATTGATTCACATGAATTTGGCTTTTATTGAGGGCTGTTTTGGCTCCGACGCAGGGGAAATCGGCTTCCCCTACAAACGACAAAAAGCGCTCGGTTAGATTCGGTTTCAATAAAGACATTCCATATCTCCCTGAAAGCGTTTTATGCGGTCGTGCTTAAAAGGTCAGAGCCTTTCTCCGGCGAATGAAAAGACGTAAATTCAACATTGTTTTGGGCGTTGGTTACCGTTAATTGCTCAACCGGCGCGTCCGCCTTGTCTTCCTCTACCTGCTGGGGGAGGTGCTTGATCTTAATGCCGTTTTGCTTGAAGTCAGCATTAATAAAACCTTGGTCTGCATACGCGTTCAATACATTGACGCATGGGTAAAATCCCCACTTCGAGTGAAAACGCTGCGCATTATGAACAAAGTCTAAAAGGTGATTTATCGGGCATTGATAATTAGGCCGGTATGGTGCAAATGTTCGCGTGGGCAATTGCTCTAACGAAAACCCTAATGCCCTACAGTTAGTGAAGAAATCTTCGTCGTTTAGTCCGAAACCCGCGTAGCCTTCATCGAAGCCGCCGGTTTTCTGAAAGTCTGCCTTACGAATAAAAAACACTGTAGAACAAATACTATCGTCACTAAACTTTCCATGATTAATTTCCTGATCTCTTGAAGGTATTTCGTTATTGTCGTCTTCGGGTAACGTGTCGTCATTACTTGCTAAATAACCGATTTCTTTTTCATCTTTTGAAATTTGTCGGTAGGGCTTACAACAGCGCTCGTTGGGTAAAAACACCACTGATGTGAACACTACGGTGTTGTCACGAAGCGCAAGCAAGCCATCTCTAAAAAGCGATGGGGCAATAACTGCGTCTACGTTTAGGTAAACTAAATTCGCGTGCTTGGCGGCTGACATACCCTTGTTGCGCGCTTTCGCTATCGGAAGAGCATCTTGAGTCACAAACTTGTGAACAATGTCGAATTTGTCACTGCGTACGAGTGACAAATCAGAAGGAGGTGCCATCCAAACAATGACTAGCTCATCTGGCGTTGGAGAGCATTGCTCTAACTGAGTAATCAAATTGGCCAGTTTCTCAGTTCTGCTCTTAACAATAGTTACTGCACTTATTGGTGAACGCATACTCTTCCTCCCTTTCTCATTTGTTGAACCTGTAATAACGACGACATGAAACGTTGAACGTTATACTTTCGTAGAAGCAAAGAGTGTTCCTGTTTTGTAAATTATTGATTTTCGATAAAAAGTGTAATTTCAAGTTCTGTTTTTGAGTATTTGCAGCAATGGTTGAGCGCCAAGGCAAGCAAGAGGTGCAAAGTGAGAGAAAAATTTACAAACGAATGTATGGAGGCCAACAGCAGTTTTTTATGTTAATTTTTGGTGGTCTGTTCTAATTTGCAGATTAACATGACGCTTCTTTTCATAAGTCTTGTTTTACTGTGCATCTAGCGCGTAATTGCTTTGCCGTTCCCACATATTTTGATATGCTTGGTTAGTAGGTTAAACATTACAATTCAATAGTTTAAATATTCCTACAAATATTGCTTAACACGTTTTCTTTCGAGTAGAACTAATCTCATATTATTGGTTTTTACTCACTCAGAGTGTAGGTAAATCTTCAGCCTTACTTGTAACGTATTAATTTCTGAATTTCGTATTTTTTCTGGTGGACAAAGGCTGTGGAATCACAATCGTCTGTATTTATTCGACACTATGACAAACAATCATTAAAGGTGGTTGATGTTATATCTGGTATCTCACCAAATGCTATGCGCAGAGTATTTGGCGGCTGGATATTTTTCGCAGCTGTTGTCGGCGTTATTGTAAGTGTAGCACCAGATTTGAGCGCTCAATTTATCGGTTTAACACTTTTCGTTCTTGTTGCCTTTACACTCGTAATGTTTGGACAGAGCAGAATAGCGGAAGGCTGGCCAGCTATAATTTGTGACAACAACTACATCGGCGTGGTGAGAGACCCTGTTAAGAGAGAGTATATTTGTGTGAACTCTGCTCTGGTCAAAGAAGCTAACCCCACATTAATAAAACCCAACAAAAAAGCGGTTGAGATTGTGTTAGATAGCGAACAACTATCGGCAGAAGATCAAGAGGTGCTAAACCAAGCGGTTTGGCCTCGGGATAACAAGCTAATAGGACTAGCCCATTTTAAAAAGCGTGAAGAGGCGTGTGATAGCCTCATGTGGTGTGTCAAACATCGTAGCTCTCATTAGATTTACAGTCTTGAGTATTACTCCTTGTCCGTGATTAGCGCTAGTTCGGTATAAAGCGGGTAGTGGTCTGAGCCTATGCTTTCAAGTTTCTCTATATTGACCAATGCAAAATGTTCCGAGTGAAATACGTGGTCTAACGGCCATTTCACTAAAGGATATTTCGCGTGAAATGTATTGAAAAAACCGCGCCCCTCTCGTGGGTCTAAAAGTCCGCTTATTTTCTTGAACTTTCTGGTAGTAGGTGACCAAGCTACATCGTTAAGATCGCCAGCGACGACAATAGGGCCCTCTGTTTCAGCTATTTCTTCCCCCACAACAGTAAGTTCTACGTCTCTGGGCTTTGCATACGTGTTTTCTGTTGGGCTTGGTGGTTTTGGATGAAGAAAATATAGCGTGACATCTTGTCCGTGGTGATTGATTTTCACTTTCATGGACGGCACATCTTCTTCTATTAAAAATCGCAATGAGACCTCTTCAAAGGGAAGCTTACTATAAAGGTGCATACCGTAGAGGTTTTCGAGTGGGCAAAATTTACGATACGGGTATTCAGATTCAATTTCACTGATGCCTTTCTGCCACTTCTCATTAGATTCCAACGTTACGAGAAAATCAGGTTGCTTATTACGTACATGTTCAATGAGCTTGCGAAAATCGTCATTAGGCATATACACATTGCTTGATAAAACACTTAGCTTTTGGCTCGCACTCTCAACCTCGACGTGCCTAACTTCTCTTTTATACAGAGGGGTATAAGGAATGATCCAGATAACCTGATAAATAAGGCTAACTGTTAATCCAGCGACAATAATTACTGCTAGGCTATCTATCTGTGCGTAATAGGTTGATTCAAAAATATGCCCAGCAATTAACAAAGAAATGATAGCTGCTATTTGTAGTCGCGGAAATTCCCACACTCTTACTAACCAATGAGAAGAAGGAAGCAAAGGGGCCCAGCTTACGGCTATAAATAAGACTGAAACAGCAGTAAGTGCAGTATCCATGTCTAGTTGGTCCTTGAGTTTAATTAACGAAAAACACTCCACCTGTTGCTTCTGTCTGCAAAACTAAATTGATGACTATAGCTAGGGCCTGTTGACCTTTGGTGTACGAATTTTGGTCTAAATGGAAGCCTTTTAATCGCGAAACAGTCCTGCAAGCCTAGCGGGCTAAGTTAAAGGACTGTGACAAAGAGTAAAAGGCTTCCATAACGACCCCTTCGGGCAGCGCCTTTGTGCCATCTATACTGCGTTGAATGTTCTCGATTTAGAACCACTAAACCGTCAAACATTCGCCTTGTCTAGATGGCACACAGACCGCTGCAAAAATGTACAAAAAAGGTCAACAGGCCCGAGTGAAGCGATACAAATCGTTATAACTACGGCAGCTTTGTGAAATAAGTTTAACCTAAGTATCACTGTAACTTAGCGGCGGCCAACGACAAAAAGTTATCCCCTAGTACAATTGATAGGTGCTTTTCTTAAGTGAAGTTGACGAGTTTTGGGCATTAACAAAATTAAGTAAAAAGTTCTCAAACAAAGGCAAAGTTTGCAAAACAAAACTTACTTAACTAGCCCTGGATATTAATATTTATCATATAAAACAATGCCTTATTTTGTTGGCAAGGAATTGGCATGACTATCTACGAGTTTCGACAAAGGAGAAATGTTATGAAACGTTCACTTATTTCTATGATTGTTGCTACAACTTTGACTGCAGCTGCATATGCAGGTGACATGGACACAGACAGCACAACTAATAAATGGGAGAAAGGTGCCAAAGACGCATGGATTGATGGCAAAGCAGAAGCAACGCTGTTGTTCAATGGTAACCTTGATTCATTCGACATTAACACTGACGTTAAAAACGGTAATGTCGTTCTTACTGGTAAGGTTGAGAACTCTGTTGATAAAAAGCTAGCGGAAGAGCTAGTAGCGAATATTGACGGTGTAACGTCTGTAGACAACAAGCTAACGGTTGTCTCTGACAAAGATATGGAAGGCGACATGTCAGATGACATGGAAGATACTGTTGACGAAGGCACAAGCGAGTTAACTGACGCCAAAATCGCCACAGTAATCAAAACTCGTCTTCTTATGGATACCGATATTTCAGGTTTCGACATCGATGTTGACGTAGAAAACGGTGTAGTAACACTGACTGGCGACGTTGATTCTGATGCTGAGCGTGATCTAGCTGTGGAAATTGCCAAGAATGCATCTGACGTAAAAGATGTTGAAAGCAACCTTCGTGTAGTTACTGAAACTGCGATGAACTAATATCATTGTTGCTTTACACAAAAAAGGGGCCTCGGCCCCTTTTTTTCTGGTCACGTTTTACAGAGCTTTTCAAATCGCAACAAACAAAGGAAGCACAGCTGCTAATATTTGTCAGGAGGACTCATTCACCATTCTCCACCTTTTTTCCATTTAGTATCATCTTACGTGCTCTAGCATCCGAGTGGCGTATCATATCGTTAATAAGCGACGTCTCAGGCATATTCTTCCAGTATTTTTTTGGCATTGAACTTAACAATGCCTTTGTTTTTACGCGGGCAGGATTAAATATATTTGCATAATACGTAAGCCAGTATTTTTCAATTCTGTCATCATTTGGAATGATACTAGGATCAGGATTATCTTCCAAAACAAGTGTTTTAGTATTCCAATGCGCAGCTCGATAAGGGGTAAGTATTGACCAACACATATTTTTAAAACGCGTCTGAAAAAAATCGAGCTTCATTTCCAAGCTGAAGTGTTCTGGTTCATACCACGCAATAAAATGCTCTTGTCCGTCAAGTACGACTTCTCGAAATCTCAAAAAAGCACTTATCTTATATGCATCGCGTTTTACTGCTTTAGCCAGCACGTTGAGACGCAACACATCTTCATCAGTTTTTAAGTGAATAAGGTTTCTGTTTTCGAAAACTACTCGCCATAAAACGCGGTAACATAAAGCGAAACGATCGGTGGCTTGGTGGCATAACGCATACTTCAACAGCGTTAAAACTGATCTGGGAATTCTGTAATTCGTTTGGCTTTCACCAATAGCGTTGGCCGAATCGGTCACGGCAAACCAGTCGTCTTGGTTAGATTGCGAAGTTTGCCATGTAACGTTCTCGGGAGGTATGTGTTGGGCTAGACATTCTCTCGATGCTTTTCGCCATTCGTCGTATCCGGGCACTGATGAAATTGTTACTTTTTTCATTGCGGTACCAATTAGATTAGGCGCTGAACAATTCAAACTGTTTTGGTTGTTTAAATTGCTGTTCAAAGTTACTGCTATCGAGCAAATGTATAGCGGGGGAATAATCACTAACAGTAATGAACGGTTTTAATTTTTGTAAGGGTAAACGCATTTTTGTGAGATCGAACCAGCTAAGCTTTGTGTAACGTCGAATAGCCAAAATTTTTTGTACTGTGCGTGCTCCCAGTCCAGGAACTCGCAATAAAAGTAGCTTGTCAGCTTTATTTAAATCGATGGGAAATATGTGGCGATTGCGTAGCGCCCACGCAAGCTTGGGGTCGTGCTCCATATCTAGCATGTCGTTGTGTACGATTTCATCTAAACCAAATCCATAAAAGCGCAGGAGCCAATCGGCCTGATAAAGTCGGTGTTCACGGATAAGTGGCGCCGGTTTAAGAGGCAAGACTTCAGACGCATCTGGGATGGGCGAAAATGCAGAATAGTAAACGCGCCGCAATTTTTGTTGACCATACAGTTTGACACTCGTGCCAAGGATAACTTTATCATTTGAGTCATCGGCTCCTATGATCATCTGAGTGGACTGTCCGCCAGGAGCAAAGCGAGGTGGGCGTTTGCCCGAGTAGGTTTTATCTACTTTGTGTTCATTTATTTTGTCTTTCAATGTATTCATTGAACCGTGAATTTCACCAAGGTCTTTTTCCGGGGCGTATTTGTTCAACGAATTTTGCGTCGGCATTTCGATGTTTATACTTAGCCTATCGGCATATAAGCCAGCTTCAGCCTGTAGTTCAGGAGATGCATTCGGAATGGTCTTAAGATGAATGTATCCTTTAAATCCGTGATCAATGCGAAGAGACTTCGCGATGCGTACCATGCTCTCCATAGTCAGGTCAGGAGAGCCGACAATACCGGAACTTAAAAATAATCCCTCAATGTAGTTACGCTTATAAAAATTAAGCGTTAAATCAACTGTTTCTTTAACGGTAAAACGCGCTCGTTGAACGTTGCTAGACACCCTATTGATGCAGTAATGGCAATCGTATATGCAATAGTTGGTCATTAGGATCTTAAGTAATGATACGCATCGACCATCAGGGGTAAAGCTGTGACATATCCCTGACCCTCCTGTGAGCGAACCTATTCCTGTTTTGTCAGTTTTACCTGCTTTTCGTTTACCGGCGGAGCCACTTGCGCAAGAAGCGTCATACTTAGCGGCATCTGAAAGAATTTCGAGTTTTTGAATAAGTTTGTCATGCATCGCAAATGGTCACTTTCTCTAGGCAAATGTACGTGGTAGACGGTCTGAAAAAAAACAAGATTCCATACCAGTACTTTGCTTGTTGTGGTATATCTCAATACTGTATAAGTGTACAGCATTAAGGAGAGTGAGTTTATTAAATTTGAAAGGAAAATTTTATCTTACTGTGTGTAGAAAGTACCTTATACAACTTTAGTATAAGTTTTGGGTTGGTCTAAGCTTCTGAAAAATAAAGATTAACTATATGGTGCGGAAGGTGCATATGGTTAAGTAGATATGAGTGAATCACTTGATGTATTAAATAGACGAAAGTTTGTATTGTCAGGCAGAAAACATCTGCTGCAACGTGAAAGCTAGAAACTTAAATAGTCGAATGACTCAATACATTGGTGATAAATAGTTTTAATTAAGTGGATTGTAGCGAGCTTATCGATACAAGTGCAAAATCGTTCAAGGAGTGGGGCATGAACTTTTTAAAGTGGGTTTATTCAGGCTTAGTGGTATCAGCAATCATTGTTATAGTCGGTGTAATTGGGCAAGGAAAGCTATCCGTAAGCCAAGCATCAGCTGATGACGAACAGCGCCCCGTTCATATGGATATTCAAAAAGTACAGCGCAACTTCTCATTGGTAGAATTTGATTTGTCGAAAAAGGCACATCTATTGAGAAAAACGCGTCTAGAGCACTACATTGCACAGGCTAAGCAAGCCGATTTAAGAGGTTGGAAATTTAAGCGTGATGAGTTTGTTGAGCGCGCCGAAAATATTCTAAATCACCATCTTACTCAATACGCGAATGATGTTAGTCAAGATGCGGAAACTTATACCGTTCAAGCAATCTAATACAAAGGCTAAACATGAAAACGCGCCCAACATTCTTACAATGTAGGGCGCGTTTTTCGTTTGAGTGTTTTCCAAATTTATTCCGACAGCGCAGAAATATAAGCTCTTACCACTTTTTCAACAAAGGCCTGACAATCTTTGGCCGTGGTTGGGTCATATTCACCATGGTTGGTAATGTTGTTCGACAATACGCGAATACCTAAAAAGGGAACGTGGTAGGCATGTGCAATCTGCGCTGCAGAAGCGGTTTCCATTTCTTCCACACTCGTTCCCATATTCTTATGGAGCCATGCTATTCGATCTAACTCGTTATTCCAAAAGTTACCGCTGCCAATCGTTCCTTTAACGACGTTCCCGCGTTTGTACTGCTTGGATAGCGATAGAGCTAGGTTGATGAGCTGTTTGTCTCCTAAATAAAAACGCAACTTTTCTGCGTCCTTAGCGCTACTCCCTTCTCCCGCGCTTCCTTCTGACGCCATAAGATCCATCGGCAGCCAATTAAACGGTTGAGAACCTTCTCCTTGAGCCAGCTTGGGCGTTTTAAAATTGGATGCATTAATACTGCGTTCGCCAAGAACAATATCACCAACTTTTAAGGAAGGATCGTGGCCACCTGATGTTCCCTGATTGATGATAAGGCGAGGGTGGTATCTCTCTATGCCAATAGCGGTGGCGGCCGCAGTATTTTCTAAACCCTTACCGGTTTTAGCTACCACAATGGGGTACCCGTTTAGTGTCCCTTTATAGAATACTGCATTACCTGAATACTCTGTTGTAGTGTTATCCAAAAGCGCAGCAAAGTATTCAGCTTCAATGGGCATGGGGCCTTGAATCATTATTGGCTGTAATGGCGCGTTCTGTGAAGCTACTTCTACACGCTTCATGGTGTGTACGTGCTGTGTATTTGCCCATACGCTATGAGTGAAAAGTGCCAAGAGCGTTATAATTGCTGAAAAACGTGTGTAGCGATTGAAAATGAGCTGCATTTCTATCCTTATTTTTGTCGTTGTTGTCCCGAGTAGTGTTAACGAATTCTCGTTGTTTTGTTGGATATGTTTTTTGTAATTTTGATACTGACTTAGATGAGTGTTCTTATTATAAGCGTCAGCTTACCACTGCTTTAGTAAATTACAGGCAAAAAAAAGCGAAGCATTTGCTTCGCTTTAATAGTGTATTCGTCACTATTCGACTTCTACGATTTTGAGGGTATTGGTCGCGCCCACTTTTTCCATTTCATCGCCGTAAGTCAGGATGATACTGTCGCCGCTTTTCACTAACCCTTTCTCTTTAAGTGATGCAATGACATCGTACTTCAATTTGCCAGGTTCACTGTTTGAAGAGTCAAAGAAAACCGGCTTAACGCCGCGGCAAAGCGCCATTGTGTTAAGCGTTGATTCGTGACGAGACATCGCAATAATTGGCAGAGATGTAGTAATGCGAGACATTAACGTTGGTGTAGTTCCACTTTCAGTTAAACCTACAATCGCTTTAACACTTGGCAAGTGGTTCGCGGCGTAAACCGCAGACAGAGCAATTGACTCGCTAGTAGAAGAAAACTGCTGATCCATGCGGTGCTTGGAAATTTTAACGCTTGGATGTGTTTCCGCGCCTTCACAAACACGAGCCATAGCTGCAACTGTTTCAATAGGGAAATTACCCGCCGCTGTTTCAGCTGAAAGCATTACCGCGTCAGTGCCGTCTAGTACAGCGTTTGCAACGTCCATTACTTCTGCACGTGTAGGCATAGGGCTGTCAATCATCGACTCCATCATTTGCGTCGCGGTGATCACAACCTTGTTGAGCTGGCGAGAACGGGCAATCAGTTTCTTTTGAACACCAACAAGTTCCGCATCGCCAATTTCTACACCCAAGTCACCACGAGCAACCATTACCGCATCTGAAGCGCTGATGATATCCGTCATGGCTTCGTCAGACGCCACCGTTTCAGCACGCTCGACCTTTGCACAAATTTTTGCGTAGCAGCCAGCTGCTTCGGCAAGTTCTCGCGCGTAGTTCAAGTCTGCGCCGCTGCGAGGAAACGATACTGCAAGGTAATCAACACCAATTTTAGCGGCGGTTTTAATGTCTTCTTTGTCTTTTTCGGTAAGTGCATCTGCAGAAAGACCACCGCCTTGACGGTTAATGCCTTTATTGTTTGAAAGCTTGCCGCCTACTGTTACTTCAGTAATCACTTTGCGGCCTTCAACGCCAGTTACTCGAAGCTGAATACGACCGTCATCAAGAAGCAGAATATCGCCTGCTGATACATCATCAGGAAGCGCTTTGTAATCAATACCTACTTGATTAATATCACCTTCGTCGCGGCCTAATTCAGCGTCTAGAATAAATCTTGCGCCAACCTCTAAACGAACTGCACCTTCGGCAAAACGAGCAACACGGATTTTAGGACCTTGAAGATCACCTAAAATCGCTACGTATTTACCTAGGTTCTTTGCCGCCTGACGAACGCGCTTTGCACGTTCAATGTGGTCTTCGGCTTGTCCGTGTGAAAAGTTCATGCGCACAGTGTTTGCGCCTGCGGCAATAAGTGCCTGAATCTTTTCAAGTGAGTCGGTTGCAGGTCCTAGGGTGGCAAGAATTTTCGTTCTTCTGGTCATGTGAGTCCGTCGCTGTTTCTAAGTTAGAAAAGACAAAGAGTGATAGGCTACGCGTTTATACGGTATGCCTGTAATCGCTTTACGTAATTTTATTACAGAATAATAGTTGAATTTGACAAAAATGTGAATGAAATAAACAAAAACGCCTAACTGGCTCGACCAGTTAGGCGTTTTCGCTGATTTATTGAACCAATTTTGTTACGGTAAGTGGTTCTTATATGAGCACGTGGGAAGAAAATTACTCACCACGCTTTTCATAACGTGAACCACGCAGCGTATCTTTTACTCGCTTCAGATTCTCTCTGAACTTGTTGCCGCGGCGCAATGTAAAGCCGGTTGCCAGTACATCAATTAGCGTGAGCTGCGCGATGCGAGAGGCCATAGGCATATACATATCAGTATCTTCCGGCACTTCCAGCGATAATACATAACTGCATTCTTGTGCCAGCGGGCTATCTGCTGAGGTAATTCCTACTACAGTAGCGTCGTTCATGCGGGCAATTTGCGCTATTTCTACTAAGCTTTTAGTTCGGCCCGTGTGGCTAATCAATACAACAACATCGCCATCTGAGCAGTTCATGCAGCTCATGCGCTGCATCAGAATATCTTCAAAGTAGACCACTGGAACATTGAAGCGGAAAAACTTATTTAGTGCATCGTGAGCCACTGAAGCTGAAGCGCCTAAGCCGAAAAATGAAATTTTCTGTGCCTGTGTAAGTAAATCAACAACGCGATTTACCACGTTCACATCCACAGATTGGCGCGCCACTTCCAGGGACGCCATGGTCGATTCGAATATCTTATTGGTATATTCGTCTGGGCTGTCGTTTTCATCAACATGGCGGTTTACATAAGGCGTGCCGTTAGCCAGGCTCTGCGCTAAATGCAGCTTAAAGTCTGGGAAGCCTTTAGTATCAAGTCTTCGGCAGAAACGGTTTACGGTAGGCTCACTAACATCCGACATCTTAGCGAGGGTTGCTATACTCGAATGAATGGCCGTTTGTGGGTTAGCTAGAATTACTTCAGCTACCTTTTTCTCAGATTTACTGAATGCCGCTTGGTTTTGTGTGATTTTTTCTAAAATGTTCATACAGATATAGCAATTAGTTAGCACAATTTATTGTAAGGTACACCCGTAATAGTACCCAATGTGACGTCTGTGACAAGAAAAATGTAATTTTTTGACAATTTTTGTTATTTCAATCGGGTTAAATGAGGGTAAACTGAGGGAAACAGTAAAGATTCAGATCCTATAGTTGGTACAAGTTGTAATTTTACTACATTTGGTGTTAACTATACGGTAAAAATAGTCGTTAGTGTTGTAAATAACTGTACAATACGCAGCGGACACATACATTTAAAAGGTCGACGAATATGGTATTGGATAATTCCTACGAACCCTGTGATTTTGTACTTTTCGGTACACTGGGAGATCTTTCACGACGCAAGTTGTTGCCTTCTTTATATCAGCTTGAAAAAGCAAACTTGATGCACCCAGACACCACTATTGTGGGTGTTGCGCGTCAAGAAATGGAGCTGGATGCCTATATTGAAGAAGTTCATGCCAACCTAATCAAGTTTGGCGAGAAGAACTTGTGTGAAGCCACTTGGGAAAAAATGAAAGCGCGTTTGCACTATGCATGCGTAGACATGAAGGACGTTGAAAGCTATTGCGTATTAGACGACCACGTTGACCCAAGCCGCACCATGGTTTGTTATTTAGCGACGCCACCGGCGATATACGGTGATATCTGTCGTGGCCTGCATAGCTGCAAAATTATCGACTCAAGCGTTCGCGTTGTTCTAGAAAAGCCAATTGGTCACGATTTGGCATCGTCAAAAGTGATCAATGAGCAAGTTGCAGAATACTTCGACGAAAAGCAAATTTACCGCATTGACCATTACCTTGGTAAAGAGACAGTACTAAACCTAGTATCACTGCGTTTTGCCAATTCTATTTTTGCTACTAACTGGGACCACAACTGCATTGACCATGTTCAAATCTCAGTTGCAGAGTCAGTGGGTATTGAAGGGCGTTGGGGTTACTTTGACGACGCGGGTCAAATGCGAGATATGGTGCAAAACCACTTGCTACAAATTTTAAGTTTGGTAGCGATGGAGCCTCCGACAACGCTCGACGCTGACAGCATTCGTGACGAAAAATTGAAAGTGCTTAAAGCGCTTCGTCCGATTAACTCGTTTAACATTAATGACAGCACAGTACGCGGTCAGTATACCTCTGGTTTCGTGAAGGGCGAAGAAGTGCCTGGGTACCTTGAAGAAGAAGGTGCTAATACGCAAAGTAAAACCGAAACCTTTGTTGCTATTAAAGCGGAAATTGACAACTGGCGTTGGGCTGGTGTGCCGTTCTACCTACGCACAGGTAAGCGCATGCCAACTAAGGTGAGTGAAGTTGTTATTTACTTCAAGCGTCAGCCACACAACTTGTTCGGTGACAGCTTCAAGAATCTCCCACCCAATAAGCTCGTTATTCGTCTACAGCCAGACGAAGGTGTAGAAATCACCGTAATGAATAAAGTACCTGGCTTAACCAGCTCAGGCTCTATGGATCTACAAAAATCCAAGTTAAACCTAAGTTTCTCTGAAGCGTTTGCCGATGAGCGTATTCCTGACGCATACGAAAAACTCCTTCTTGAAGTTATGTTGGGTAATCAGGCGCTATTCGTTCGTCGTGACGAAATTGAGCAAGCTTGGACGTGGGTAGACTCAATTCTTGAAGCGTGGAAGCAATCGAGCGAGCCGCCAGAACCGTATCAAGCAGGTACGTGGGGGCCGGTAGACTCTATAGGTCTTCTTGCTCGCGAAAATCGCAGCTGGTACGAGAGCAAAACAGGGAAGAAAAAGTAATATGGCGTTAACAACTCTATCATTTGAAACACCTGATGCGCTGACTGATGCATTTGCGCAAGACTTAGTCAGCATTTTAAAAACAGGTATTAAAACTCGCGGTCGAGCTTCGCTTGTCGTTAGTGGTGGTCGTACACCGCTGGCGCTTTTTAAACAACTAAGTGAAACCGAACTTGAGTGGGATAAGGTTGATATCACCCTTGCCGACGAGCGCTGGGTTGAAGAGGGCCACGAGGCCAGCAACACCAGCCTAGTCAAAAATAATCTAATTCAAAATAAAGCCGCAGCAGCTCGTTTTATCGAATTGAAAAGCGATGCTAATGATGCAAACGAAGGCGTAAATGCCGCAGAGTCAAATCTGGCTAGCATGTCACAACCTTTTGATGCATTGATTCTTGGCATGGGGGAAGATGGTCACACTGCATCGCTTTTCCCTTGCTCTGAACAAGTACGTGACGGCTTAGATATGAGCAGCGGCAGAACCTGCATCGCTGTTCAACCTACAACAGCACCTCATCAACGTATTTCATTAACGCTACCAGCGTTACTCAATAGCCGTAATATCTTTTTGCATTTAACAGGCGAGAAGAAAAAACAAGTCTTACTTGATGCTATTGAAAATGCCACCGAAGCGCAAAAGCCCATCACCGCCGTAGTTAACCGCGCGCCGGTTACTTTGATGTGGGCGCCATAGGAGACAAACATGAATCCAAAAATTGCTGAAGTTACGCAACGAATTATCGAGCGTAGTAAAGAAACGCGTAAGGCGTATCTAGAAAAAATTGAGAGTGCACGACGTCAAGGACCACACCGTGGTGTGTTGTCATGCGGTAACCTTGCTCACGGCTTTGCAGCATGTGGAACAAGCGAAAAATCAGATCTTCGTTCAATGACCAAAGCCAACGTGGCAATTGTGTCTGCGTATAACGATATGCTTTCAGCGCACCAGCCTTACGAGACGTATCCTGCGCTCATTAAGGATGTAGTGAAAGAAGTAGGCAGCGTAGCCCAGTTCGCAGGTGGCGTGCCTGCTATGTGTGATGGTGTTACACAAGGCCAGTCTGGCATGGACTTAAGCCTAATGAGCCGTGATAACATTGCTCAGGGGGCTGCCATTGCGCTTTCTCACAACATGTTCGATAGCGCACTGATGCTAGGTATCTGCGACAAAATCGTTCCTGGGCTATTAATGGGCGCACTAACGTTCGGTCATTTGCCAACCGTCTTTGTGCCAGCTGGTCCAATGCCATCGGGTCTTCCAAACAAAGAAAAAGCCCGTGTTCGTCAAGAATTTGCCGAAGGTAAAGTAGGGCGTGACGCGTTGCTTGAAGCTGAATCTCAATCTTACCACTCTGCGGGTACTTGTACGTTCTATGGAACGGCAAACTCGAATCAGTTAGTGGTTGAAATGATGGGCTTGCACCTTCCTGGTTCGTCGTTTGTTAATCCGGGCACACCTTTGCGCGACGCGTTAACTAAAGCGGCTGCGGTTCAAGCAACACGCTTAACTGATCTGGGCGACAACTACACGCCAATTGGTCACATTGTAGATGCAAAAGCCATTGTGAACGGCCTTGTTGGTCTTCTTGCTACGGGTGGTTCTACTAACCACACCATGCACCTTATTGCGGTAGCACGTGCTGCAGGTTACATCGTAAATTGGGACGACTTCTCAGACATCTCTAATGCTGTGCCTCTTCTTACTCGCATTTACCCGAATGGCTCAGCTGACATTAACCACTTTGTTGCAGCAGGTGGTATGTCATTGCTAATTAAACAGCTGCTTGATGCGGGTCTACTACATAACGATGTTAAGACCATTTGTGGTGAAGGCTTAGACTTCTACACTAAAGAGCCTGTGCTTAAAGACGGCGAGTTAGAATGGCGAGACGGCCCAACTGAATCTCTTGATAAAGAAGTGCTAGCAACTGTTGACGCACCGTTTAAGCCAGATGGTGGTTTGAGTGTACTTGACGGCAATCTTGGTCGTGGCGTTATCAAAACCTCAGCGCTTCGCACGCCTCACTGTAATATCAAAGCTCCAGCGGTTGTGTTTGAAGACCAGTTTGAACTGGATGACGCGTTTAAGTCTGGCAAGCTAGACAAAGACTGCATTGTAGTTGTTCGCTTCCAAGGTCCTTCTGCGATTGGTATGCCAGAACTTCACCGCTTAACGCCACCTCTTGGTGTGCTTCAAGATCGCGGCTTTAAAGTGGCGCTAGTTACTGACGGTCGTATGTCTGGTGCATCAGGTAAAGTTCCTGCAGCTATCCACGTGACTCCAGAAGCTTATAAAGGCGGTCTACTTGCTAAAGTGCAAGAGGGCGACATTATCGAGCTAAACACACAAACTGGTGCACTAACACTGCATGTGGATGATGAAACACTGGCTGCACGTGAAGCAGCGCCAGCGAACTTAGCTAAGCATCACGTTGGAATGGGACGTGAAATGTTTGCGGGTATGCGCGCTATTCTGACGGGTGCAGAAGAGGGTGCATGTTCACTGTTTTACACGCAGGAGCAAGCATAATGAGCCAGAAGTTTGTGGCTGATGTTGGCGGTACGAATATTCGTGTTGCAAGGGTAACCGAATCAGGTGTAGCCGACATCAAAAAATACATGTGTAATGATTTCGCCAGCATCGACCTCGCTATCGCGCAGTACTTTAGCGACATGCCGGAATACAGCTTTTCGCAAGGTTGTATTGCAATTGCATGTCCAGTATTGGGCGATCAAGTCGAGATGACGAATCACAGTTGGGCATTTTCTCAAAATGCACTTCGCTCTCAGCTTAAACTAGACGCGTTGTTCGTTATCAATGACTTCACTGCCGTAGCGCACTCTTTGCCTGTATTGGGCGAAGAGCAAGTGGTACAAATTGGCGAAGGCACTGCGAAAGAAAATGGCAATATCGCTGTTTTTGGACCTGGTACAGGATTGGGTGTTGAGCATATTACAATGACCTCAACGGGCTGGCAGACGCTGGACGGTGAAGGTGGTCATGTAGACTTTGCACCGGTAGATGAAACCGATGTTGTCGTATGGCGTCACCTTCAATCTACCCTAGGACGTGCTTCTGCTGAAGAAGTAATGTCTGGACGCGGTCTGCATAATATTTACACCGCGCTAGCAAACCACGCATCAGCACCAGTTGTATTTACCGAGCCGGCTCAAATCACTGACGCTGCGCTGAACGGTACCTGTAAGATTGCTGAAGCGACGCTTACCCAATTCTGCCGAATTATGGGAAGCTTTGCGGGTAATTTAGCACTTAACATGGCAACCACGGGCGGCATTTTCATTGGTGGTGGCATTGCTAACCGTTTCCCTGAATTTATTCAAAATAGCGATTTTAGAGCGCGTTTTGAAGCGAAAGGGCAAATGAAGCACTACGTGAAAGACATTCCCACCTATTTAATTGCAGAACCTGATCATGGTTTATTGGGTGCGGCTGCATATCTGAATCAAAATACAGCGAGCTAAATTATGACAACGAAATGGAAATACTCTCCAGAGGAAATTTTTGCGGCCGGTCCAGTTGTACCTGTTTTGGTAATCAATGACGTAGAAAAAGCGGTTCCTCTGGCAAAAGCGCTGATGGAAGGTGGTATTAAAGTACTAGAAGTAACGCTACGTACCCCTGCTGCTATTGACGTGATTAAGCGAATTGCACAAGAAGTGCCTGACTCGCTAATTGGTGCTGGAACCGTGACTAACGCCCAGCAGCTTAAAGCGGTAGTTGAAGCGGGCGCTAAGTTCGCAATTAGCCCAGGTATGACGGCTGATTTGCTAAAAGCGGGTATGGATTCAGAAATTCCACTTATCCCTGGTATCTCTTCAACTTCTGATTTGATGAAGGGTAAAGATGCGGGTTATACCCACATGAAATTCTTCCCAGCAGAGGCTTCAGGTGGCGTTAAAGCCATTAAGTCAATCAGTGGTCCTTTCCCTGATGTGACGTTTTGCCCAACGGGTGGCATTGGTCCAAACAACTACAATGACTATTTAGCGCTTAACAACGTTAAATGTGTAGGTGGTTCGTGGCTTGCCCCTGACGACGCAATTGAATCAGGTGACTGGGCGCGTATTACGCAGCTAGCAAAAGAAGCTGTTGCGGGTGCTAAACAGTAATTTGCAGAACCTTTAAATGAAAAAACCTGCTCATTGGCAGGTTTTTTTATATCTCTTGATCGTGAACTGCGACTGTCTACCTTCCAAAGTGTCAGCGAAATTGCGCTTGCACTTCAAATAATTTACTTCGGAACAATAGTTTGTTTCAGTGTGTGGCTAGCACCGGGGGACAGTGTCTTTCCCTGAGTTAGCGATGTTTCTACGCACAACATATGCTTATAGCCAAATGGGTCCATGTCTGAAATAGACGCTGCGCCTAACCACGGGTTCCACACTACCAAAGAGTCATTGCCGTCGGATACCACTTCCGTAAACGTGTTGCCTTCGACTTCAATTTCTGCTGTTTTAATCGGCGCAACATGAATGCGATCCGTTTCGCCTGTGATGGTGTAAGGACTCGGTGTCGTCTTAAGCCCCCAGTCATCAAGTTTGTCTTTATATTGACCTTCAATTCCAGTTATTTGGGTATGTTGAATGTGGTCAACGTGGAAATATGTATGTAGCGCACAGTTAAATTCGAATGGTACAACACCCGTATTTTCTGTAGTTAGCGCGACGTCCATCGTCTCACCAACGGTAATTACCATGGTCACGTTACAATCGTTCTCAAACCCTTCAGCTCGGGTAAAGCTTGGCGAAAGCGTAATCGTTGTTCCGCTTTCTGTATCTTCTGAATGAATCAGCTTCCACACTTGTGTTCTCAAAAAGCCGTGAGCGGGGAGGGCACCTTTTTCTCGACCGTGATCATCGCTAAACCAAGGCCAGCACACCGGAATACCACCGCGAATAGGTCGCTCTCCGTTCAAGTAAGCATGGGGGCTTACCCAAAGACGCTCTCTGCCATCGCTTTTAGGCACATATGACAAGATATGACCGCCAAATAGGCTAATACGCGCAGAGGCAAACGCATTATCTACGTCTAAAAAGGTAAGTCCATTAGACTCACTAACGGTAACTGAACTCACAGGTGGCATAAGCCCTCCTTGGACTAATAAGAAAACAACAAAGGGTAAGCGACGGGAAAGCGTATGTCGCTGGAATATCGCTATTATGCGTGTTTACGACCACGAAAAACAAAAAAGGTGCAAACGCCGTGTTTACACCTTTAGATTAACTCAACTTTAGCGTGAATAGTTTAACTATTTTAGCTTAATACCGTTAATTACTTAGAAATGTGAGCCACAAGGTCTAGAACCTTGTTTGAGTAGCCCCATTCGTTGTCGTACCAAGAAACGAGTTTAACGAATGTATCAGTAAGTGCGATACCTGCAGTGGCGTCAAATACCGATGTGCGAGCGTCGCCAAGGAAGTCGTTAGACACAACCGCATCTTCTGTGTAACCCATGATACCTTTAAGCTCGCCTTCTGAAGCTGCTTTCATTGCTGCACAAATTTCATCGTAGCTAGCAGGCTTCGCAAGGTTTACAGTAAGGTCTACTACTGAAACGTTTGGCGTAGGTACACGGAAAGCCATACCTGTTAACTTGCCGTTAAGCTCAGGGATAACTTTACCTACTGCTTTTGCTGCACCGGTTGATGATGGAATGATGTTTTGACCAGCACCACGACCACCACGCCAGTCTTTCATTGAAGGACCGTCTACCGTTTTCTGTGTTGCAGTTGTTGCGTGAACCGTTGTCATCAAACCGTCTACAATGCCAAATTTATCGTTAAGCACTTTGGCAAGTGGAGCAAGACAGTTAGTTGTACAAGACGCGTTTGAAACAATAGTTTCGCCAGCGTAGCTTTCTTGGTTAACACCCATAACGAACATAGGCGTGTCATCTTTAGAAGGTGCAGACATAACAACTTTCTTCGCGCCAGCTTCGATATGCTTCGCGGCAGTTTCTTTAGTCAGGAACAAACCTGTTGATTCAACAACTACGTCAACGTCTACTTCATCCCACTTAAGTGCAGCTGGATCTCTTTCAGATGTAATGCGGATAGTTTTGCCGTTTACAACTAGGCTATTGTTATCTACTGTAACTTCACCGTCGAATAAACCGTGAGTCGAGTCGTATTTCAATAGATAAGCAATGTAGTCCGTGTCTAGTAAGTCGTTTATTGCAACAACTTCAATGTCGTTGCGCTCTGCTGCTGCGCGCATTACTAGGCGTCCAATACGGCCAAAACCATTGATACCGATGCGAATTGTCATAACGTACCCCGATTATTTAAATAAAATGAAAATAAATTACGTAAAGTATGGATCAAAATGCCATAATTAGCAAAATAAAAAGCCAAAGTGTTGCAAAATTACGAATAAGTGCTATTGCAATCGTATTCAGATATCGCCAAGCCCTTGTTTCTAGAATAATGTTAAAAATTTGTTTGTAGACGCACTATGCTTAATTTGCTTTGCGTCTTTTACCGAATAACAGGAATGACACACCATGACACAACAACTTCTGCAACAACTGGTTGAAATGCGGGGAATTGAAACCCAATACGTCGACGCATGGGGAAAGCCAGCAACCATCGCAGAATCAAATAAAGCAAAACTGCTTAACACACTTGGCTATGACACCAGCAGTGATGAAAAAATTCAGTCACAAATTACACAAGATATAAAGTCGGTATGGTTGTCGCCGTTAAATCCTGTTCAAGTAGTTCGCAATACCCAAGAAATTAATCTAGCAGTTCGTTTACCTATTGAGTTAGTGAACGATGATCACACGCTAACGGTTACCTGTGAAAATGGTGACGTGCTCACTCATCAATTTACGCCAGTTGACCAAGAAATGACGACGATGGCGCATATCGACGATGTAGAGTTTCATGAATACGTAGTAACACTGCCTTTGGATTTGCCCCTTGGTTATCACGATGTAGCCTTAAGCGCTGATGACGATGAGTTTGCGCGTTCTCGCTTAATTGTGGCTCCAGAAGCGTGCTACACGCCAAACGAAATTAAAGAAGGCAAAAAAATATGGGGCTTAAGCGTTCAACTTTACTGCGTTCGCAGTGAAAAGAACTGGGGGATTGGTGATTTTTCTGATTTAGCTCTGCTTATTGAAAAAGCCGCTGGTGTGGGCGCAGACTTTATCGGACTTAATCCTATTCATGCGCTTTACCCTGCAAATCCCAACGCGTGCTCGCCTTATGGGCCAAGCTCACGTCGCTGGCTTAATTATTTGTATATCGATGTGACTGCCATTGACGGCTATGACGATGCATCAGTACAAGCGATAGTGAGCAGTGATGAGTTTAAAGCCACGCTTGAACATGCACGTAACGTAGAACATGTAGACTACGAGGCAGTCGCCCATGTGAAACTGGCTGCGCTTAAAGCAGTATTCGATGTTTACGATGCCAAATACCTTCGTAAAAGCACAAAGCAAAATAAAGCGTTTAAAGCCTTCGTAGAAGCGGGCGGTGAAAGCTTAGATATGTTAGCGGTGTACGACGCCCTGCAATCGCACCTAAAAGCTGAAGGTAAAGACAGCTGGGGATGGCCGGTATTCCCACAAGAATACAAAGACTATTACAACCCAGCCGTGGCTAAGTTTAAGAGTGCAAACAAACAAGACGTCAAATTTTACTTGTTCCTACAGTGGATTGCCGCCCAACAGCTTGAGCTTGCAAGCAACAAAGCTACTGATGCAGGCATGACCATTGGTCTTTATCGCGACTTGGCGGTAGGCGTTAGTGAAGGCAGTGCGGAAATTTGGGGTAACAAAGACCTATACTGCACAGGCGCAAGTGTAGGTGCTCCACCGGATATCTTGGGCCCACTAGGCCAGAACTGGGGGTTGCCGCCTATGGACCCTCGTAAGCTGTATGAACAGGGTTACCAGCCCATTATTGACCTGTTTGCGTCTAACATGGCGTCGTCAGGCTCATTGCGTATCGATCACGTCATGGCGTTGCTGCGTTTATGGTGGGTTGTGAAAGGCGATAACGCTAAAGATGGCGGCTATGTTTATTATCCTGTAGACGATTTACTCGGTATTCTAGCGCTAGAAAGTCACCGCAATCAGAGCCTGGTTATCGGTGAAGACTTGGGTACTGTACCCGAAGAAATTCGCAGCAAGCTTGCTGATAATGGCGTGTACTCATACCGCGTATTTTTCTTCGAACAAGCGGAAGACGGTGGTTTCTTCTCACCTAGCCATTACCCTGTTCAGTCTATGTCAACGTTGACTACTCACGATATGCCAACGCTGATTGGTTACTGGCACTGTTTAGATTTAGAGCTAGGCAAAGAAATAGGGCTTTATCCAACAGAAGAAATCCTTCAAACGCTTTATGCGGATCGTCATGAAAATAAACAGGCAATACTTGATACGTTGCACGGGCACGGTTCAATTGGCGACAATGTAGGCCGCGATGTTAATCATACGGGTATGAATCGCGAACTGAATAACGGTATGCAGGTGCATATGGCAGGTGGCTCGAGCGCATTGTTGAGCCTGCAATTGGAAGACTGGTTAGAAATGGATAAGCCGGTCAATATTCCTGGTACTTTTGACGAGTATCCAAACTGGCGAAGAAAACTCACAGAGAATATCGAGTCGATGTTCGATAGACATGATATAAATGAGTTGGCGTCTAAACTTACTCATGCCAGAAAGCAAGCAAGTCAGGGTTAATTGCCATTATCAAAGAAATGATAATAGGCGGTTGCCTGGGTAACTTAAACGAGTAAGATAAAGTACCAAGACGGTACTTGAAAGAGCTTAAATGTATACAACGCATTTAAGCTCACAATTCAACCCGCTGCCATGCGGGTTTTTACTAGGAGTAGCGAATGCAATTAGCGCAGCAGTTTGAACAGGTATTATGTTCTCAGCCGTTTTCCCATTTAGGTGTAGTTAAAAATCAGCAGAAGTCGGTACTTCGCGTTTGGCGTCCTAATGTCAGCAAGATAACGATTGAATGGGAGAATGCAGCGCTAGCAAATGTAACCGTTACCTCCAAAAATGGTCTTTTTGAAACACCACTGCCTAAAGAATATCAGGGTGAGGTTTATCGCGTTATCGCCGAAGGCTTGAATGACGATAAGGGCTATATCGATCCTTATCAATTCTCCGAGCAGGCGTATCATGCGGTACACTACATCGATAGCAAGCCTTCAAACTTGTATGAGCAAGCGGGCGCGCAACTTTTAACACTCACTTCATCACAAGGCGATGCGATAAAAGGTGTCAGGTTCTGCGTTTTCGCGCCCAATGCAAGCACGGTGTCGCTCATTGGCGATTTCAATCAGTGGGATGGGCGCACGCATCCTATGGAAAAGACCTCCATGGGATACTGGGTACTGTTTGTGCCAGAACTCGCAGAGGGAGAGCGCTACAAGTATCACATTAAAGATGCACACGGCCACGACCTACCGCACAAGGCTGACCCACTTGGCTTCAGTGCAGAGCAGTATCCTTCTCATGCTTCGAAAATTTACAACCACAATAACTATGAGTGGAATGATAGTGCATGGATGGAAAAGCGAAAGGGGAACAAATACAACAGCCCAATGAGCATTTATGAGGTGCACCTTGGCTCTTGGAAGCGCCCGGGTATTGAAACTGATGCGCGCTATCTTACTTATAAAGCGCTGGCCGATGACTTAATAAGCTACGTCAGCGATATGGGTTACACTCACGTTGAATTGCTGCCTATTTCCGAGTTTCCTTTCGATGGGTCATGGGGCTATCAGCCCGTGGGAATGTTCGCACCAACGAGTAGATTTGGAAACCCAGATGAATTTAAATACTTTGTTGATAAGGCTCACCAAGCAGGTATAGGCGTAATTATCGACTGGGTACCTGCACATTTCCCGGAAGACGGCCATGGCTTGGCGCGATTTGATGGTTCTTGTGTTTATGAATATGAAGATCCGAGGAAAGGTTGGCATCCGGATTGGAATTCTTGCATTTACGATTTCGGCAAAGACACAGTTCGTCAATTTTTAGTTGCAAACGCACTGTTTTGGCTAGACAAATTTCACGTTGATGGACTCAGGGTTGATGCAGTGGCATCCATGCTTTATCTCGACTATTCACGCAATGACGGAGAGTGGATCCCGAATGTGGATGGTGGCAACGAAAACTACGAAGCCATCAGCTTACTGAAATGGATGAATGAAGAAGTGTACAAGCACTTCCCAGACGCCATGACAATTGCCGAAGAATCAACGTCGTTTCCCAAGGTTTCTCGCCCAGTATTTGATGGTGGTTTGGGCTTTGGCTTTAAGTGGAACATGGGGTGGATGCACGACTCATTACACTACATCGCTAAAGACCCCGCCTATCGCAACTATCACCATGGCGATATTACCTTTAGCATGGTTTACGCGTTTGACGAAAACTTTGTGCTGCCTATCTCGCACGATGAAGTGGTACACGGCAAAGGCAGTATGCTGCATAAAATGCCTGGCGATGAATGGCAGCAAGCTGCTAACCTGCGTTGTTACGCGGGCTTTATGTACGGTCACCCCGGCAAGAAGCTTAACTTTATGGGGAACGAGCTTGCGCAGGCACGAGAATGGAACCATGACAGTAGTTTAGACTGGCACTTGCTCGATTACGAAAAACACAAAGGCATTCAAGCGCTTTATAAGGCGCTCAACAACCTCTATACGTCTACGCCAGCGCTTTACGAGCAAGACCACGAACCAGGGGGCTTTGCTTGGCTGGACCACAATAATGGAGACCAAAGCGTGGTTTCATTTGTTCGTATGTCAAAAGATGCGAAGCAAAAAGTATATGTGGTATCTAATTTTACGCCTGTGCCACGTCAGAACTTCAGAATAGGCGTAGATGATGCATGCACGCTAACGCTAGCACTAAACACTGATGATGGTGCATATTGGGGTAGTGGCTACGACGTTGCTTCTACTGTAAATACGCAACCCATACCTTGGAATGAGCGTACTCACTCTGCAGAAATCACGTTACCGCCGCTAGCCACGGTATTTTATGTTACCAATGTGGATTAATCCGACTAGAGCGAAACGCCCTAGTGAAGAGATAAATTGAGAACCAAGTGAACGAAATTCGAGACACCGCACTAATTGTAGAAAGTGGAATAGGAAAGGCATATCCACTTGGCGCAACAGTTACACAAGATGGTTGTAATTTTGCCGTATACGCGCCCGATGCGAAGGCGGTCGTGTTGTGTTTTTTCAATAGTGACACAGAAGAGGCGGTGAGTGAGCATCCATTGCCTGAGAAAACTGGTGATGTTTGGCACGGTCGTTACAACGGCGTTAGCGCAGGACAATACTATGGTTATCGCGTAGAACGCGGTGAGGGAGGGTTACATGCGGTACCCACCGACAAACTGCTAATCGACCCTTACGCCAAGAAAATTAGTCGCGCAATAAAATGGGACGCTAGGCAATACAAACACGACTCTCAGTTTATGATCCCAAAGTGCATAGTAATTGATCAAAATGACTATGCGCCCAGTCATGTTAGCGCGCCTGTTATACCGAAACACAAGCGAGTAGTTTACGAAGCACATATTAAAGGGCTCACAAAACTCCATCCCGATGTACCTAAAGAACACCGTGGCAAATTTATCGGTGCTGCCCATCCGAGTGTCATCAAGCATCTCAAAGCATTAGGCATAACCACGGTGCAATTTATGCCGTTGTGTTCATTCATGCCTGAACCATTTATTACAGAGAAAGGCTTAACCAATTATTGGGGATATAACCCGGTTAATTTCTTTGCACCTGAACCACGCTACGGTGTGTCAGATGCGCTTGCTGAACTGAAGTCTATGGTAGATGCTTATCATACTGCCGGACTTGAGGTTATTGTTGATGTGGTATTTAACCATACAGCAGAGGCAGGCAATGGCGGTCCTATTCTTTCTTATAAGGGGTTTTGCCCTTACCAAGGGTACTTACTAGAACAAACAAAAAACGGAGAGTTGGTTTATTCTAACCACTCTGGCTGTGGTAACACGGTAAATACCGCGCAGCCATTTATGATGGGACTTATTTTAGATGCCATGCGCCACTGGGTATCCGTAATTGGCGTTGACGGCTTTCGTTTCGATTTAGCAGTATGCTTGGGAAGAGAGCCACAAGAATATAGTAAAAAATCTGGGCTGCTGAGAGCCATTAGTAGCGACCCTGTTCTAAAAGAGAGGGTATTGCTTGCCGAACCCTGGGATATTGGGCCTGGCGGCTACCAAGTGGGTAACTTTCCGTCCCCGTGGTTAGAGGTGAATGATAAATACCGCGATACGGTGCGCGCCTTCTGGCGTGGAGACGATGGCGTTACCGCGGACTTTGCTACCCGTTTAATGGGCTCACGAGATATATTTCACAAAGGCCATCGACATATCAGTACGTCGGTAAACAACGTGACATATCACGATGGGTTCACGCTGCACGATATGGTGACCTACGCCGAACGTCACAATCTCGATAACTTAGAAGAAAATCGAGATGGCCATGGACACAACCTGTCTGCCAATTATGGTATTGAAGGGGAAACGAATGACGAGCAGATACTCGCTATGCGTGAGCGTCAAAAGCGCAATCTCTTTGCAACGCTGATCTTCTCGCAAGGTACACCGCATATTCTTGGTGGCGATGAATTAAGCCGCACCCAAAATGGCAATAATAATGCCTATTGTCAGGATAATCCTATTAGCTGGATGAATTGGGAATTAAACAAGCGCAAGCAAGATTTTCTTAGCTTCTGCCAATATGTGATCCGTTTGCGTCAGTCCTCTTCACTGTTAAGCGAACTAAAGCTGCACGATGATACTTTTACGCTCTCACGAAATGTAAAAGAAATAAATTGGTATAAGCCCGATGGTTCTGACAAAGCGTCTGAAGACTGGAATGCGCATCATAACAAAGCGTTTGGTGTGGAAATAAAAGGTTGTGTAACGGGCGACCAGAAGCCAGAGCACTGGTTCTTGTGTGTTAATGCAAGTGAAAGCGACGTGCGTTTTCACCTACCTTCTGTCATACCCAGGGGAGGGTGGACCATGCACTTGGATACGCGCTACAGCTCTCTTGAAGAACAGCCTTCAATTTGCATTCAGAAGGTGTTTTTACAGGCCAGCAAATCGCTAACGTTGTTCAGTTTTTCTCAGTTCTCTGGATAGAATAATGGCTTACAATACGACCTTATACTTGGTTAAGGATGCCTTTAAAGAATTTAAGAGTACCGCTAAACGGCTCTAAACTCAGAGCACGTTAGCTGAATAAGAAACAGAGTCTTTACCTTTGTGTGAATTTCATACAGCATGGGCGAGAGCGCGTAACACAGGTGCTGAATGCGTGCCAAAATCTCGGCTAAATTAGCTTACAAAACCCATTAATGTTTACCGCTGGTGACAATTACACCAGTGCGCACTAAATTGTTAGCTTAGACTGTTCTTTATTCTTTCAGGTGGTATCATGCGCAGCCATCTGAAATGTGAGGGTGTTCCTATGCAAAAGAAAGGTGGTAATTCGCACGAAGACAAGTCGTGTGATATTGGTTTTATCGGTTTAGGGGTGATGGGTAGTAACCTAACCATGAACCTAGTGGACCATGGCTATCGTGTAGCGTGTTTCGATTTAGACCAAAACAAAGTTGAGTCTATTCTTGCCAAAGACGCAAGCGAAAGAGCTGAAAATACTGAGCCTCGTGTTGAAGGCTGCAGTTCTTACACCGAGCTTTTAAGCAAGTTAAAAGCCCCGCATCTTATTATTATCTCTGTGCCTGCTGGCGATCCTGTTGACCACGTTTGCAATCATCTTATTGACGCCGGAATTCACGCTGACGATATCGTGGTTGATACTGGCAACAGTTTGTGGACAGACTCTGTAGCACGTGAAGAGCAGTACAAAGGTAAGTTTATCTTCTTCTCTACCGCCGTGTCAGGTGGTGAAGTAGGCGCTCGTTTCGGGCCATCTCTTATGCCTTCAGGCAACCCTTATGCATGGACACGCATTGAGCCTGTTCTTAAAGCTATTGCTGCAAAGGTTGACCCAGAAACAGGTAAACCATTAGAAAGCCATACGCCAGGTCAACCAGTGTTAGAAGGCGAACCATGTGCGACCTACATCGGTCCGGTTGGAGCCGGGCACTATGTAAAAATGGTGCACAACGGTATCGAATACGCCGACATGCAGCTTATCTGCGAAACTTACCATGTTATGCGCGAAGCGCTACATATGGCGCCAGCTGAAATAGCAGAGGTGTTTCGTCGCTGGAACGAAGGCAAGCTGAATAGCTACCTGATGGAAATTAGTGCTGAAGTTCTTGAGCAAATGGATCCAGAAACACAGCAGCCGTTGGTTGATGTGATCTTAGATAGAGCAGGTCAAAAAGGTACAGGCCTTTGGACTGCAGTAAGCGCATTACAGGTAGGTAGTCCGGCACAGACCATCACTTCTGCGGTATTCGCGCGCAGTATTTCTAGTTTGAAAGACGAGCGTGTAGCTGCGAGCAAGGTTCTTGCAGGCCCAGATGCGCCATCATTCAGCGATGATGAGAAAATGTCGATCATCAACAAGCTAGAGCAAGCGCTTTATTGCTCTAAAATCTGTGCGTACGCACAGGGCTTCCAGTTAATGGCTATGGCAGGCAAAGAACACGGCTGGACACTGGAGTTTGGTGAAATAGCGAAAATATGGCGTGCAGGCTGTATTATTCGCGCCGTATTTCTTCAGTCTATTTCTCAGGCGTACGAGAATAACGAAGACTTAGCCAACTTGCTTATGGACCCATTCTTTGCGGAACAAATTACGCAGTACCAATCTGATTGGCGCGAGTCTATCGCCCAAGCGACACTGGCGGGCGTGCCTTGCCCTGCCATGATGTCGGCGCTAAGCTATTACGATTCATATCGCACAGCTGTGTTACCAGCTAATTTGCTGCAAGGCCAGCGCGATTATTTTGGCGCACATACTTATCAGCGTGTAGATAAGCCAGCAGGTAAAAAGTATCACATCGAGTGGAGTGATCCTGCACGTCCGCAAACCGCTATCAAAAAATAGTATGAACTAAATAGTGTTACACGCGCTCATAATTGAGCGTAAACTATCGAAAGGTGTATTTGTTTTCAAATACACCTTTTTTGTTTTAAGAGGTAAGTTATGTCGACAGATGAAAAAGCAAACGCATCAGTAGCTAAAAAAGACTGGAAAACTGAGCTCACTGACGAGGAATATTATGTATGCCGCGAAGCGGGTACTGAGCGACCTTTCACTGGAGTATTGCTAGACGAGCAGCGAGATGGATTGTACGTGTGTAAGTGCTGCGAAGCGCCACTTTTCCCCTCAGATACTAAATTTGATGCTGGTTGTGGATGGCCTTCTTTCTATAAGCAGCTTGATGACGGTAATGTAGATTACAGAGAAGACTTGAGTCACGGTATGCGTAGGGTTGAGATTTTTTGTAAGCAGTGTGGCTCGCACTTAGGCCATGTATTTCCAGATGGTCCTGCGCCAACGGGTCAACGCTACTGCGTAAATTCGCTATCTATGACCTTTAAAGGCGAAGATGATACACAAATTAAAGGTTAAAAAGCCCTAAGTGAGCGCTTGATTAAGGTAAACATCTGATTAAATTTTGACCTCATGTGGAAAGTAGAGAGATCCAATCATAAAAAACCGCCCATAAACGGCGGTTTTTTTAATTATTTACCAATGAAATTGTGTAATTGAGTTTCAAAAAATTAGAGCTTATCCAGTTTCAATGAATCTGCGTTGAAGGTCGCGCTATTCAAATTACTGACTATTTCATCAACAATGTTATCTAGAATGCCTACTGGAAGGGCATAGCGTTGTCCAAGTTGAACACGCTGAGTGTCGTTAAGTCTCTCATCGAAGGCTTCAGCCACACCATACCAAACATAGGCAAGGCGATAGTTGTCCATATCCATTCCCATTGAAGCAAGCGAGTAGAAAATACTGACATCAATGTCGTCGCTATCTGTATATAAACTTAGCGCGCGATATAAGGTTTCAATGGTACGCTTTTGGTCTGTTTTAATCTGAACAGAGGCCAGTGCGACCAGTAGCTTTGGATCGCTTACACGGTTGCTGGCAGCGTAGCGCTCAAAGCGATGAAAAGCCTCTTTGTCGTTATATCGTGTCCAATGATAGTACGAAAGGTAAGGATCAAGGGAGTCTTTCGTTTCGCGGCTTAGGCGTTTAATTTCACGCTGAGCAGTAATAACGCCTTTTAGCCGTGTCGCTTCCTTGCCTTTGCGTTTAACGTGTTCGATATGCTGCACTTCTTCAACGCAGGTTAGATACTCTTCGAAGTTCAGAAGGAGCGGGTACTTGTAAGCGTCGTCTTTTGAATCTTGATTGTAGTAACGCAAGCGAATAATCTCAGCTCGCTCGCCGCGACAACGGGCATCCAAACTCAAATCTAAGCAAATCTCGCTGTGAGATTCACAAATTTCACTGATAGTAGGTTCAAAAAGATCGCCACAACCCGTCAGTGTTGTCGCTGCTGCCAGCCACACCGTCGTTACATAACCTTTTGTTGGAAACTTACTAAATAAATTCGTTGTTGTACGAGTTTTCATAGAGGTTTTGAAACTTATCAACAATTTGGTCTTCCTTGCTTGTTTATTTAAGATACTGCTCGTCACCGTCAGGCGAAAACTCACCTAGTGTACCCTAAAAATAATAAAAAGCTGACGCGTAATCAGGATTAGTTATGTGTGTTTGTGCCACAAAAAATTGGCCGCGCATACAACAATGACAACACCGTTAAATTAATATCGATGAAGGCAGAAGCATGAATCAACAGTTTGAGCAGGAATTACAAAGCAGCTGGCAAGAGCGTCAGGAATACGCAGAAATGATGTTGCCCCTTATAGGTAAATTGTATCGCAATAAGGCAGTTGAAATTTCGGTTTATGGACGCTCGCTACTGAACGCCAGTGCTATTGATGTTATTAAAGCGCACCGCAAAGTGCGTCTGCACGAAGGTATTAAGCTACGCCTACGCGAAAGCTATCCAATCTTAGAAGCTTTGAGCAACATGAAGCTTGCTCCTGCACAAATTGATATTGGTAAATTGGCTTTTGATTTTCACTACGGTTCTGCGGTCGACAACAACGACCTTACGGCCTACCTTAACGAAAAACTAAACGACGTTGCCGATAAAGAGGACGATCAGAAACCTCAGGACGTTGTACTATATGGTTTTGGCCGTATAGGTCGTTTACTTGCTCGCTTGCTTATTGAACGCCAAGGTAAAAACAATAAGCTTCGCTTACGTGCCATTGTGGTTCGTGGCGGGCGCGATGGCGACCTAGAAAAACGCGCAAGCTTACTGCGCCGCGATTCAGTGCATGGGCCATTCAACGGCAGCATCACAGTTGACCACGAGCGTAACGCGCTAAAAGCAAACGGTTCATACATTCAAGTCATTTATGCCAACAGCCCAGATGAAGTGGATTACACGCAATATGGTATCGATAACGCTATCATCGTAGACAACACGGGTATTTGGCGTGACCGCGATGGCCTTGGCCTACACCTTAAAGCTAAGGGTGCAGCGAAAGCTATCCTTACAGCCCCGGGTAAAGGTGACATCAAGAACATCGTACACGGTGTAAATGACGAAGAAGTAACACCAGAAGACACAATTGTATCTGCTGCAAGCTGTACAACTAACGCAATAACGCCGGTACTTAAAGCGCTAGACGAAGAATATGGCATTGAAAACGGTCACGTTGAAACCGTTCACTCTTACACTAACGACCAAAACCTTATCGATAACTACCACAAAGGCGATCGTCGTGGACGTAGTGCGCCACTTAATATGGTTATTACCGAAACGGGCGCTGCGAAAGCCGTTGCCAAAGCGTACCCGAAACTGGCAGGTAAACTTACCGGTAATGCTATCCGCGTACCTACACCTAACGTGTCGCTAGCGATTTTGAACCTAAATCTTAAAACGCCGGTGGATCGCATTGCAGTTAACGAGTTCTTGCGCGATACCGCGTTGTTCTCAAAGCTTCAACACCAAATTGACTACACGGCAAGTAAAGAGATTGTATCGACAGACCTAGTGGGCTCTCGCGCAGCGTCTGTGGTTGACTCTCAAGCAACTATTGCCGCAGATAATCGCCTGACGTTATATGTATGGTACGACAACGAATTCGGTTACAGCTGTCAGGTATTGCGCGTAGTTCGAGACATGGCAGGGCTAAGTTTCCCTACGTTGCCGCTTTAAGCGACACGCAATTTAATTAACTGTATAAAAAACCGACCTAAGTGGTCGGTTTTTTGATGGTGTAAACATTTTGTATACTCTTGATAGTACAAAACCTACTGTGTGCGTGGAATTTGTGTTTACGTCTATGCTAAATTAGCGCTCAAATAATGAGGAAAACGACAGTCTATGCATATTTCCAGTCAATTCGACAGCGGTAACATTGAAGTAGTTAGCGCACAATCACCTGACAATATTCGTCTAACCATCCCCAACGACAACCAATCTGAATTTGCACAGTGGTTCCACTTTCGTTTAGTGGGCGAAACCTTTGTTACGCACACAATGACCATTGGTAACTTGGCAAAATCAGCGTATCCAGAGGGTTGGAAGGGATATAACGTTTTAGCGTCTTACGACCGTCAAACCTGGTTTAGAATTCCTAGCGAATTTGACGGCGATAACCTTACGTTCTCACTAACATTAGAACAGCCTAGCGTTTACTTTGCGTATTTCATTCCGTACAGCTACGAACGTCATCTCGATCTTGTGCACGACGCGCAAATGTCGTTACTGTGCGAGCATAAATTCTTAGGCCTCACCCTTGATGGCCGTGATATGTCTATGCTGGTTATCGGTGAAGAAACACCAGAAAAGAAAAAAGTCTGGATCACCGCACGCCAACACCCTGGTGAAACCATGGCCGAGTGGTGTGCTGAAGGTATTATTTACCGTTTGCTCGACGAGCAAGATGGTTTGGCGCGACAGTTGCTTGATAACGCTGTGTTTTACATTGTGCCAAATATGAACCCAGACGGAAGCGCGCGGGGTCACCTGCGTACCAACGCTGTAGGAACCAATCTTAATCGCGAGTGGGCAACACCATCGAAAGAAAAAAGCCCAGAAGTACTTTACGTACTTCACGCAATGAGCGAAATTGGTGTAGATATGTATCTTGATTTGCACGGTGATGAGGCATTGCCGTACAACTTTGTTGCAGGAAGTGAAGGTAACCCTAGCTACAATGACACTATCAAAATGCTTGAAAACATCTTTAAAGATGCGTTGTTAAATGCAACGCCTGAGTTTCAAGACGAGTTTGGCTACGATAAAGATGAGCCGGGTAAGGCTAATTTAACTGTGGCTTCAAACGCGGTGGGCGAGAAGTTCAAATGTATGGCGTACACGGTAGAAATGCCATTTAAAGACAACGCTGATGTACCAGACGACATATACGGTTGGTCGGTACAGCGCAGCCGTCAATTAGGTGAAGATTTGCTTATTGGTGTGAATGCAGTTGTCAAAAAGCTAAAAGCATCAGAGCAATAATATAAAAATAAGGAAGCAAAAGCTTCCGCAAAAAAGGCCTCGACAAAAAGAGGCCTTTTAATTATTAAAATAAAACAACAATTAAACATAATAAAAAAGGGGAATAACGTTGGAAGGGTTATATGGTTTTCTAACTATGCTCGATGGTTTCTTAGGGGGCGCGTTCTGGTTTCCTTATGTACTGTTAGGCGTAGGTCTTTTCTTTACTGTTTATCTTAAGTTTCCGCAAATTCGTTTCTTTAAACACGCCTGGCAGGTTGTTACCGGTAAGTTTGATAAAGAGAGCGATCCAGGTGACACCACGCACTTTCGTGCACTTACAACCGCACTGTCTGGTACCGTAGGTACAGGTAACATCTCAGGTGTTGCATTCGCTATTTTCCTTGGTGGCCCCGCTGCACTATTTTGGATGTGGGTAACCGCCTTTTTAGGTATGACTACAAAATTCGTTGAAGTTACTCTGTCGCACAAATATCGCGTAAAGACAGAAGACGGCACCATGGCCGGCGGCCCCATGTATTATATGGACCGCCGCTTGAACATGAAGTGGCTTGCCGTAGCCTTTGCTATTGCCACGGTGGTAAGTTCATTTGGTACTGGCAACCTACCGCAAAGTAATGGTATAGCACAAAGTATTGAAGCCACTTTTGGTTTCGAGCCTTGGATGGTGGGTAGTGTACTGGGTATTCTTCTGGCTTTGGTCATTCTTGGTGGTATCCAACGCATTGCCGCGTTTACAGCGCGTGTTGTTCCCGTTATGGCTGTTATCTACCTTATCGGTGCGCTTGCCGTTATCTTTGCTAATTTAGACAACATTGGCCCATCGTTTTCTGCTGTTATCGGTGATGCTTTTACAGGTTCAGCCGCTGCTGGTGGTTTCTTGGGGGCTTCGTTAGCTTATGCGTTTAACCGTGGCGTTAACCGCGGCCTGTTTTCAAACGAAGCGGGTCAAGGTTCTGCACCTATCGCTCACGCAGCAGCAAAAACGAAAGAGCCTGCGTCAGAAGGTATGGTGTCACTGCTTGAGCCTTTCATCGACACTATTCTAATCTGTACCGTTACTGGTTTGGTTATTTTGTCGTCTGGCGTGTGGAAAGAAAAACACGAAAACGTCTTCGATCGTTCAGACATGTACTTTGTTGCAGGTCAATACGACGACTCTAATCAGGATGACGTAAACAAACTATATGGTTACTTGAATGAAATTGAAGGTAACAATGTACAGCCTTACACTGGCTCAATTACCGTTGTTAACGGCACGGCGGTAAGCGATGGTTTTACACTGCTTAACGCTAGGTCTGTAGCAGAAGACGTGAAGTATGCAGTAGGTAGTGAAGACTTGTTTACTGGCACGCTTAAGATTGTTGACGGAAAGCCGGTTAAAGAGAACCTTGAAGTAAGCGGTAAGTCACTGGTTCACTCGGCAGCGCTCACTACCATTGCCTTTACTCGCGGTTTCTTTGGTGATTTTGGTCAATATATCGTGTCAATTGGGCTTATGCTGTTTGCGTTCTCAACCGCCATCGCTTGGTCATATTATGGTGATCGCGCTATGACATATTTGTTCGGTCCTCGCTCCGTAATGCCGTATCGCGTCATCTACGTCGCCGGTTTCGTTTGGGCTGCATTCTCTGACACCACATTAGTTTGGGCACTTTCAGCTGTGGCTATCGTGGTAATGACCTTGCCAAACTTGTTCGGCATCATGTTGCTTTGTAAAGAGATGAAAGAAACGGTTAACGACTACTGGTCTCGACATAAAAAATAAGGTGAGTATTGCCTAAAGCATTGCCCCTTCTTGAGTTTCACTGAAGGGAAACGCAACTTGGCTATCAGGTAAAAATGCGTAGCGGTGAACTTTGTATAAAAGTTAACACCCTGCGCATTTTTGTTTTATGGCGATAAGGTTAATTCACAGAATCGACTTCATTGTTGTGATGAACTTAAGTATGATACCCATCCGCGTATAAATGCGTCTTCGCTCAATAGCGAGTTGCGCATTTCCATTTCGCACCCAATAAACAGGAGCAACATATGGCATTAGTTGACTGTCCTTCGTGTAACAAAAAAACGTCTGACAAAGCGAAGACGTGTCCTCACTGTGACTTTAAAATCGGTGATGCGACCTCTGAAGATATAGAGCGCAAACAAAGCTTACAAAGATTTAAAAAGTTAGCCAGTATCCAGAACCAATCCCTTCTTGCTATGCTGATATTCGTTGCGAGTTTTGGCTTCATGTATTGGGGCGGAACACGCCCAGGTGATTTGCAACATAATTTAGCTATTTTGGGCGCAGTGGTTGGCTTTGTTTGGTACTTAGTAAACCGCGCGCGTATTGTTTACATTAAGCGTTTTTCCTAAATGAATATAGAAGCACTTTTAGCCAGCATGACGCCGGAGATTTACGAGCGTCTGCGTCAGGCTGTTGAAACAGGTAAGTGGCCAGATGGCACGCCTTTAAACGAAGAGCAAAAAGCAAGCAGCATGCAGGCTGTTATGCTGTATCAAGC